>JAFGTC010000099.1 GCA_016934335.1 Candidatus Omnitrophota bacterium
GAAGCGAAGAAAGTGGATGTCGTCCTGACCAATACATCCAAAAAAATCACGAACAACATCTTTACGCTGAATTTCTTTCAAACCGAGAAAATTTCTCCCAAGATGCTCCCGAGGAAACTGCGGATATCGTTGTGGGATGAGCAAGGCAAGCAGGTGTCGACGGACGAGGTTATTCATGCGGATCGAATTTCCGATCTCGCCGAGAACAGGACGTTTTCCATTCTGCTGAAATTAATGAGCGGAATACAAAACGGGAAATATAACTTGCGATTGATCGACGATGATACGCAAATGGAATACGAATCGATTGCATTTGACGTCAACGTTGGAATCATGAGCGATTTTGAAGACTTTTAAGGAACGAACATGGATGCGCTGGATCAAAAACTCAATCAATATTTTTCGGGACGCGTGGTCCGCAAGGATCTGACGAAACTGCTGAAGGAATATAACAACGTTCCAGTATACGTATTGGAATATCTGTTGGGCATGTACTGCGCCACGGATGATGAAGAAAGCATCAAGGAAGGCCTGGAGAAAGTCAAATTAATTCTCTCTGAGAACTATATTCGGCCGGATGAAGCGGAGTGGGTGAAATCCAAGATACGGGAAACAGGGCGGTATTCCGTCATCGACCATGTCTCTGTGAAACTCAATGAAAAGCGCGACGTATACGAGGCGACGTTTTCTAATTTAGGCATCAAGGGCGTCAGGGCGCCCGACGACTATGTCCGGCGTTATGAGAAATTGCTGGGCGGCGGCATCTGGTGCATCCTGCAGATGGAATATTTCGTCGATGAACTCGATAAACATGCAAGCCCCTTTCTGATCCAAGGCCTCAAGCCGATCCAAATGCCCAACATGAATATTGAAGAGATATTCGAGGGCCGGAAAGCCTTTACCCGAGATGAATGGATCGATGTATTGATTCGCTCAATGGGCATGGAGCCAGGCAGACTGGAGCCCAAAGTCAAATGGCATTTACTGGCCCGCCTGATTCCACTGGTGGAGAACAATTACAATATTTGTGAGTTGGGGCCGAGGGAGACCGGTAAATCGCATGTATACAAAGAACTTTCTCCCAATTCCATCCTGATATCGGGAGGGCAAACAACGGTCGCCAATCTGTTTTACAACATGGCGCAGCGCAGCATCGGATTGGTGGGCTTGTGGGATGTCGTAGCCTTTGATGAAGTGGCGGGGATCACATTCAAAGACAAAGACGGCATTCAGATTATGAAAGACTTTATGAATTCAGGCTCCTTCGCCCGGGGCAAGGAAGAGAAAAACGCCAAAGCATCCATGGTCTTCGTGGGGAATATAAACCAGCCGCTGAAATCATTATTATCGACATCGCATTTATTCGCCCCGTTCCCGGATGCGATCAGCAACGACAGCGCATTCTTTGATCGGATGCATTTCTATCTTCCCGGCTGGGAAATGCCGAAAATGCAACCCGAATTGATCACCGATTCATACGGCCTTATTGTGGATTACATGGCCGAATATTTCCGGGAGATGAGGAAAAGGAATTTCTCCGATCTGATAAGAAAACACTATCAATTTGGAAAAGACTATAAACAACGGGATATCAACGCCGTCAAAAAAACATTCTCGGGATTGATCAAATTAATGCATCCCAACGGCGATTGCAGCAAAGAAGAAATACAGGAAATCCTGGAATACGCCCTGGTGGGAAGACGCCGCGTTAAGGAGCAGCTGAAAAAAATCCAGTGCATGGAATTTTACGATGTCAATTTTTCGTATATCGACAATGAATCGCAGGAAGAATTTTATGTCACGGTTCCAGAAATGACGGGCGATAAACTGATTCCGGAAGGGGAAGGTAAGCCCGGGCATTTGTACGGAGCGTTCGAAGGAAGCGCAGGCCGCATCGGAATCTTCAAACTGGAATTGCAGGTCATCAAAGGATCGGGAAAATACGAAAAATCGGGATTGGGATCGAACAGCCAGGCGAAAGAATCCATCGAGATAGCATTCAATTATTTCAAGGCGAACGCGAAGAACATCAACAGCAAGATCAGCACAAAAGAGCGCGATTACCATTTAAATGTGCAAGATCTTCAGGGCGTAGGATCGAGCGCCGGCTTGACTCTCATTGCGTATGTCACGCTTTGCTCCGGCGCATTGAGTCTGCCCGGTCAAGAATCGCTGGTCATTCTCGGATCTATGTCCATAGGGGGAACGATAACCAAAGTCAGCAATTTGGCCGATACTCTTCAAGCATGTTTAGACGCCGGCGCTAAGCGCGTTCTTCTGCCCATGAGCAATGCGGGCGACATAAACACCGTGCCTCCTGAATTGTTTTCGAAATTTCAAATTAACTTTTATAACACGCCGGAAGACGCCGTGAGAAAAGCTGTTGGAAGATTTTGAACATTGTGAATATGACAAGCGAAAGGAATTCTTTTTCTGAATATTGTCTTTTTGGGGGGGGAGATGATTAATCCCGATTCAACTTTTATTTATACGTCGTCTATTCGTCAGATTTGCGGTCTGGCAATTTTAACGATACGGAATTGGCTGTTTTTCCGGTTGACCGGCTACGCATCCACTGAAAATTACCGGAAAATTTGTTATAGTAAAAAAGCGAACTTTCACACATCTTGAATCTCATGTAAACTTTTTGATACAAAAAGAAGTTATTGCAAAATTCAAAATTCTAATTTCCCCTCGCCCTCTGGGAGAGGGGCAGCTTGAGGAGAATCTCAATAAAATGTGAATTTTGCATGAACCTTATAGGAAAAGGAATTCTCATGATTCGTTTATTTAACCATTGTCTAAATGTAATCATTGCATTATTTATTGCATGTTTGTTCTGCGTGAAAACTGTTCCCGGCGACTCGACCGTTCGAGTGTGGGAAGAAAACATGACGATTCCAACGTATCTTGTCGACGAGCCGGAAGTCAATCCGGTTTTTTACACACAGGAATCTTACCAGGGTGCGCAAAAGCGAATTTATCCTTACGCCCTGATCGAACGCCTCAGCCAGAACCGGCAAGACAAAACCTACAAAGCGCTTTTCCTAGAAAACGAATACATCCAATTGATTCTTCTGCCTGAAATTGGTGGACGTCTGTTCGGAGCACTGGATAAAACCAACGGCTACAATTTCTTTTACCGCCAGCATGTCATCAAACCAGCGTTGATCGGCATGCTGGGCGCATGGATTTCCGGCGGGATCGAATGGTGTGTTTTTCACCATCACCGAAACACGACCTTCATGCCAGTCGATTTCACCCTCGCTGAAAATCCGGACGGCAGTAAAACGATTTGGTTCGGAGAAACCGAACGCCGCCACCGCATGAAATGGATTATCGGCCTAACACTGCATCCCGGGAAATCATACGTCCAGGCGACTGTCAAAATGTTCAATCCCACCGCGGCGCCCAATTCGATTCTCTATTGGGCCAACGTCGCCGTTCACGTCAATGAGGATTATCAAGTGATCTTTCCCCCCAGCGTTAATGTGGCGACCTATCATTCGAAGGTCGATTTTACCCACTGGCCGATTTCTCAAGGCCGATACCGCGGCCAGGATTATACAAATGTCGATATCAGTTGGTGGAAAAATTCTCCGTCCTCCAATTCCTTCTTTGCTTGGGATCTTCAGGAAGACTTTATGGGCGGTTATGATCACGGGAAAGAAGCCGGTGTGGTGCACGTAAGCAACCACCATGTCGTTTGCGGCGCAAAATTGTGGGAATGGGGAACTGGCGCATCCGGGCGTCGTTGGGATGATATTCTGACTGACGAAGACGGTCCCTACGCCGAACTAATGGTAGGAGCGTTTTCCGACAACCAACCCGATTACAGTTGGATCAAACCGCACGAAGTGAAAATCTTCAATCAATACTGGTATCCCATCCAGGATATTGGAGGTTTTAAGAACGCCAACCTGAACGGCGCCGTCAATCTCGATTGTTTACCGGATCATAAAGTCCGCGCCGGTTTTCATGTGACTGCCCCTCATGAAAACGCGAAAACGATACTCACCGCGAAGGATCAAATTCTTATCCAGGAACGAATCACTGTCAGTCCGGATAATCCGTTTTGCATGGAACGGCAGATACCTGAAGGGATAGAAGAAACAGATCTACGTATTTCTCTGGTGACTGAAGAAGGGCAGGAACTGATATCCTATCAGCCGGTCAAACACGAACCGGTCGATAAACTCCCCGAACCGGTCAAAGCGCCTCCCTCCCCTGAGGATATTAAAACGATCGAAGAATTGTATTTCACCGGATTGCGTGTGGAACAGATTCACAACCCTACGGTCGATCCGATGATCTATTACGAAGAAGCGTTGAAACGAGATCCCAACGACTCGCGCACCAACATCATCGCCGGCGTCAATTACAACAAGCGAGGTTTATATGAAAAAGCGGAAGAGCATTTGCTCCGAGCGAGCGAACGAATCACTATCGATTATACTCGACCGGGAAATGCCGAAGCCCTTTACCAGTTGGGAATCGCGTTGCGGGCGCAGAAGCGTTTTGACGAAGCGTACGATGCATTTTACCGCGCTGCCTGGGATTACGCTTTCCACTCCGCCGCCTACTATCAATTGGCTGAACTGTCTTGTCTGAAAGGCGATTACGAAGAGGCGCTCGAACAGATCAAACAGTCGCTCTCCACCAACGCGCTCGATACTAAGGCGTTGAATCTCAATACCATTCTGCTGCGAAAATGCGGGAAGAATTTTGACGGGGCGGCTTTGGTGGATCACGTCTTGTCAATCGATCCACTCAACTTCATCGCCATGAATGAAGACGCGTATTTCACGCGCGAGACGGATGGAAATTCTGAAACCGCCGATAAGATTTTAGCTAACATGGATTCTCTGATGCGAAACGACGTTCAAGCCTACCTGGAATGCGCTTGTGATTACATGAACGCAGGTTTCTGGGATGAAGCCATCGACCTTTTGGAACGCGCTCAGAAATCGAAAAACGATTTTACCCGGCAATACCCTCTGGTCTACTATTATCTTGGCTATCTCCACCAACAAAAAAACGATCCCGAAACCGCGCAGACTTATTACGCTAAAGCCATGAAACAACCGAGCGATTATTGTTTTCCCTTCCGCCTGGAAACCATCGACGTTCTGAATACAGTAATCGCGGCTAATCCCAACGACAATCGCGCCTATTATTACCTGGGAACGCTCCTCTATGAAATTCAACCAGAAAATGCCATTGCGTATTGGGAAAAATCCAGAGACGCCGATCCAAAATTCGCCCTGGCAAGCCGCAATCTGGGATGGGCCTATTACCGCACTCAAAACGATATTCCCAAAGCGGTCGAAGCGTATGAACAAGCCGTAGCAGATGATCCCTCCGATCCTCTTTTCTATCTGGAACTGGATCGGCTTTACGAACTCGGGAACGCCGAACCCGAACGCCGTCTTGCTCTATTCAAGGGCCGGCACGACGTGGTCGTAGAGCGTAAAGAGAGTTTCCTCCGGGAGATTCGCGTGTTGCTCCTGAACGGCTATTACACCCAAGTCGTCGACTATTTTTCCAACTATTATTTCGCGGCGCGCGAGGGCGGCGAGAATCTCCACGATTTATACGCCGACGCCCATCTGCTTCAAGGTCTCGATGAACTAAAGAACGGCCGCGCGGAAAACGCGTTACGGCATTTCATCAAGGCGGCTGAATACCCCGAAAATCTGTCGGTCGGTCAACCCGAATTTGATTGGCGGGAACCTCAATACGCCTATTTCACTGGCCTGGCTCATGAAGCGCTGGGCGTTTCCGATAAAGCCAAAGAATTTTTTGAGAAAGCCGCCCGACAAAGTGAACGGCAAGGCCGCCGCAGAGGAGGACGCTTCGGACGGTCTTCGGACATACAATATTACCAGGGATTAAGCCAGCAAAAACTAGGACGCGAGGATGACTCCAAGGCTGTCTTCGAGCAAATGATCGAAAATGGCAAACAACGCTTATCTCGTGAGGATGAGAGCATCGATTATTTCGCCAAATTCGGCGAGCAGAACAACCGCCGCGTCCAAACTGCATCAGCCCATCTCACACTGGGTCTCGGTCTTCTAGGAAACGGCCAACAATCGGAAGCCAAAGCGGAATTTGAAAAAGCCGTAGCCATCGATAAAAGCAATATTTGGGCACGATACTTTTTGCAATCCCTGGAGTAGTGATTTTTTAGTCCTTCCCCAAATTGGGCGCCTCGCATAGCAAGAGAAAATCGGCGCCTGCATATGTCAACCGCAAATCGCAGCCCGACTAAGCGTTTGACAACAATATCGTTATATCATAGAGTCCCATTTCGATACATTCTCACAAATGGGACTACTATGGATGGAATTCAAGCGGCTATTTCATCAATTTGGATTGGGATCTTGTTTAGAAAGCGCGTCATCCGCCAACAACTTCATGGCGCATTCAATTCGGCAGGGAACCGGATGGCGAGCCGATTGCCTGGGCGATATGGGCGGATTCAGCAAAAATTGAAATCATATGGAAGACCTGCATCCGATTAAACTTTCCAAAGCCGACGCGCTCAACGCCTGGGAGCGAGCGCCTGTTGTTTTTGAATCCTGTTGGACAATGCAGTATTGGGCCGATCGTAGTTGGAATATAAAAGATATCTTTGATCGGGCTTAGAAATATCATGCGTCTGTTTTCAATAATAAATCTTCTATCGTTCCCAAAGATCTTTGGGGATTGGTGAATGCCTTTCTCCGAAAAATGGGATATCAATTCGCATTGCGAAGAATCCAAATGCCCGAAGAAGTTAAATCCGGAACGACAATGGCTATAGAAATTCTATGGGAAAATATAGGCGTATCGCTGAGTTATCATCGCTTTCAACTCGCTTATCAAATCAAGAACGGAAAAAACACAATGGAGCATATTTCCAAAGCAAATATTCGAAGTCATTTCCGCATCCAGAATTGAATCAAGAAACTGCCAAACAAACTTTCTGATTGGAGTGTGATCTTGTCAAACTCAGAATCATATTCCCGCTTGTATGCATCATTGTTTTGAGCGTGCGTCTCGCATTTAGTTTTACGCATTGAGGCCAATGAACTTACGGTTTCCGCCGCGAACGATTCAAGCGATTTCTTTACTGTGCATCATGATTGAGATCGTCGGAAAACTTTTGCGCCATGCTCGCCCAACGTTTTGCAAGTGCTTTGACTTTCTCCGGACGCTTGGCAGCCAGATCGTTGGTTTCGCTCCGATCTAACTTTAGATTATAGAGTTCCCACTCGCCCGCTTTTCCTTTTCGCCCGGTTAGTTTCCAATCGCCCATACGAATGGCTCGATTGCCTTTATGATACCACCACAAACTTTCATGGGTAACGACGCTATTTTTATTGAATGCATCGAGCAGACTCAGGCCTGGTCGTTCAGGTCCGGGGTTTTGTTGAGATCCTTGGTGCTTTTTGCGTCCAACAAGGTCTAGCACTGTCGGAACAAAGTCGATGAAGTGAGTCGGATCATGCCGAAGTTCTCCTTGAGCGGAGATTCCTTTGGGCCAATGCACGATCAATGGAGAAGAGATGCCGCCTTCATGAGTCCAATGTTTATGGAATCGAAAAGGTGTATTCGCAACGGTTGACCATCCCGGCCCCAAACATAAATAACTTTTTGCCGATCCGCTGGGCGCTTCCGGATCGTGGCCGTCGCCTCGGATGATTTGCTCTGCACTAGCGCCATTATCGCTCATAAACATAATCAATGTATTATCGTAAACTCCCATGTCTTTCAATTGCTGGATGACTCGGCCGATCTCTGAATCCATGCGAGTAATCATGGCCGCATGGATGGCCATTTTGGATGCTTGGAAATCCTTTTGTTCTTGAGTCAACGAGTTCCACGCGACTGCGTAAGCGACTTCTCCCTCTCCGATTCTTTCTTGGAGTTGATCGGGTTTAAGATTCCAATCCGGAACGATCTCAGATTCGCGTTCTGACAGAGAGGCTTGAACGATCCCCATTTCTTTCAGTCTTTTCCAACGGCGCTTCCGGATTGCGTCCCAGCCTTCGTGATACGCATCGCGATAAGTTTCAATGTCCTGTTTCATGGCATGCAATGGAAAATGGGGAGAATAAAAAGCCATGTATTGGAAAAACGGCTTTTCTTTATGGTCGCGTTCATGCAGTCTCAGACATTGGATAGCATGATCGGCAATAGCAACTGTGGAATAATAGGGTTTACCGGATTCGATGGGAGCGGAGAATTCATCCTCTTTCCAAGATTTGGAATCAAAATAACGATCCCAATCGCAGCCCTGTTTATGTCTACCCCAAGAACGATCGAAGCCGCCTTCCTCTGGACTGCCGTCGATATGCCATTTCCCGGAATGATACGACATGTACCCATAAGATTTCAAGATTTGCGGCAGGAGAGGAGCCCAGCGCGGGCGTTTTCCCATTTTGATGCCAGGCATATCGTCTCGACGTATTTGCTGAGCGTAATAACCTGTCAGTATACAGGCTCTAGAAGGCCAGCATCGACCAGTCGAATAATGCTGCGTGAAGCGAAGACCATGATTTGCCAATGAAGACAAATGCGGGGTTCTAATGTCTCCCCCGTAACATTCGGCATCTGAATACCCCATGTCATCCGCCATGATAAGAAGGATATTGGGTTTCATTGAAGTGGCTGCTTTTATAGGAAGACTCGGAACGAGCGTGCATCCAAGCGTGTTTACTGCCGTCTTCATAAATCTTCGTCGTGTTGCAAGCATTATTTTTCACCTTATGAATTTAAATTTTTCCACATAAAACAGAATTTGCTCATTCCCTTTTTTAATTTATCCCATAGATGCTTTCGTTATGTCAATAGATCTATTCCAAAACAAAATGAGTGTTGGATTTCTTTTTCTTGCTTCCCGGAGAGATGACTCTGGGCGGTTCAAGTCTCCGGTTTTGTCGAAGTTCTATGACTATTGGCAATAAATTGTCAGCGTTGAGGAACATCTCCGTTCAGCATTTTCATAAATTCACCCATAAAGAAAGGATTGTCATGCCATGTCCGCCCGCTGACCATGTTTCCGTCTCGAACACACGCCTCATTGACGAAGGTTGCGCCGCATACCTCGATGTCAAACTGGCATTTCGGTACGGTGGCCATTCGTTTACCTCGAATCACATCGGCGGCCGCGACGATTTCCGCCCCATGGCAGACAACGGCAACAGGTTTTTGTTCTTCGAAAAAATGTTTTACGATGCGCACCAAATCTTGGTCGTACCGCAAATATTCGGGAGCTCTTCCTCCGGTGATAAACATGCCAGTGTAATCAGACGGATTGATATCTCGAAAGGCGATATCCGATTGGAGATGGTAACTGGGCCCCTCGCGGGTGACATCCCAACCCGGTGGAATTTCATGCATGACAAGATGATACACGCGAACCTCGGGTGCGGCCACGACCGCCTGATATCCGTCTTCCTGAACACGAAAGATAGGATACATTGTATCCAGCGCTTCTGCTGCATCGCCGATTGTGATTAATACTTTTCCTGCGCTCATGATTCTTCCTTCCTTTTACTGTTTTTTATCTCGGATATTTTCCAAGCGGGTAAGTGATGACATGACCGGGATTGGTTATTTGGCCGCCAACAGTAACGATATCTCCAATCGAGACCAAGCCGTTGGAGGAATCGTAGTCGATTCCCCAATGGCCTTCAGCATCGGTGTAATGAATAATACCGGCGCGTTGTATTCCGTCCGGCCCGCCGCTGGCGAGGCGGTAACCGTATCCCCGGGTCTGGGCGCCATTTTCCTGGGATGACGCAGCGTCAAGATAATCGTAGGTATCGTAAAAATCGGGATTCACCGCGGCGAGTTGATTGAAAAAGGGATCACGGGGGATGGAGCCATAATAGGAAACCGGTGTAGTAAACGTCGCTTTATGGAAGGTACGGCGACTCAAAGATTTTGTTCGACAGGGTGAATTCATCTTCTTGCTCCCCATGGTATTGGTGTATTATTTTATATAGTCAATTGCTGCCTTGACATTCATTTCGGATTCTAGATTTTTTACGCCACCAGGAAGCTAATACAGATCCGGAAATGTTCATCCATGGCCCGAAAATGGCCGGAGCGAGAGCTGCTTCGTGACTCTTCAGCAAGTTGATTGCCAGGCCGGACGCCATCCCTCCATTCTGTAATCCCACTTCGATGGCAATTGTTCTGCAAGAGGTTTCATCCATTCTGAAAAGACGCGCGCCCCAATATCCGAACAGATACCCGACGGAGTTATGAATGATTGCCGCGCCTATTAACCATAAGCCGACTGTCATTAATTCATCCCGGGATAATGATGTGATGATTGCGATGATAAAGCAGATCGAGAACATCGCAACCAGAGAGAGAATTCTATCCATCCATCTTCCCGTCAACTTGAGTTTTTGAAGAATGGCATTGGTAATCAATCCTGCGCCGATCGGTACGATGATAATCTGGATGATAGTCGCCATCATATCGATAAAATCAATTTCAATATATTGACCTGCCAGAAGTTTCATCATGAGCGGAGTCATGATGGGCGAGACAAGAGTCGAACAGGCTGTCATTGTCACGGATAATGCAATGTTTCCCCTGGCTAAATAGGTCATAACATTGGATGCGACGCCGCCGGGACAGGATCCGATAAGAACGACGCCTGCCGCAATGCCAGCCTTAAATCCAAAGAAATAAGCGATTGCCGCTCCAACAAATGGCATGACAGTGAATTGAAGAGCCATTCCTGTAAAAATGGCTTTAGGCATGGAAAGAACTCGCGTGAAATCCTTTAAACTCAATGTAGTTCCCATCCCAAACATAATGATCTGGATTAAAGGGACAATGAGCACTTTGAGTTGAAAAGATCCCCAGTTTTGAAATGCGAAGGGATAAACCATCGCCGCCGATACAAAAGCAAACACCCAGAGTGAAAATGAGAAAGTTTTCAGAGACGGAATCAATTGCAGGGAAATTGCCGCCGAAATAAAAAAAAGGATGATTGGCGGCCCTATCCATGTAAATGCTCCTATACTCCATAGGATTCCCACAGCCATAAAAAAAAGACTGCTGATGAGGATAAAAAAACGTAATAGCATCTCAGAAAATACCCTTTCGTTCTATGGATGGATCCCGGCTTTCTTAAAGCGTTCAATGCCATGGGAAATCATAGGTCGGTTGGTTGATATATCTTTTTATAGTAATTTCAAGACGCCCGGCGGCGCACGGGGCCAGATTGACCTGAAAATATCTGTGATTTATCGTATTGAATTGATACGGGTATTCCTGAACCTGCCGAACCATTGTGATTGTATGCTCGCCAAACGCGCCGGCTTGGATAATGATCTTTCGAGATTCAACGGGATGCAGATTAACGAGATGAAGAGATATGCCGTCTTGCGTAATCTTGTCGATCAGAACGGCTGTATCCTGAGGAATGCCGGGCCTCATCCGTTGAGGATCAAAATAGCGAACGCTGCAATGCAGCACCCCCCCATGATAGATATGGTTGGGAGCGCCAAGCATCGTTTGAACCAAGCCTTCCAATACAACAGGATTTCGCTGCTGCCAATGATGGACGTCCTGTTCATCAGGCGTGGTTTGATCATGGCGCACCAGTTCCAGACGGCGGAGCGTCTCTAACCATCCCGCTTTTAAAATGTGCACTGGGTACTCTGGATTTTTCCCTTCCAGAAAGCCCAGCCATGCTTCTGGATTCTCTGAATCTCCCTTTCCCTTCCGGTAATTCAATTTGTTCCATTCTGCTGTATTGCAGAGTCGATGGATACGCTCCCAATCATTGTCGGTTCTGGATGCATACCATAAATGGATTGGATATTTAGCGTTGATCGGCCGATAATCATACCAGCCGTCATCGCCGTGTTTGTGAGGAAGCATAAGGCGGTTATTGACTATTTGGGCTTGACTTTCTACAAGTTGAAAAACGGAGCGAGGCAGTTCCAAATAGGAAGAATCGCCGGAAACTAAATAAGCATTAACCCCGCCTATCAGCGTTGATTCCAATTGATTGAAAAGACCGTGCGGCCATTGCCATCCGTAATATCCCCCCCACCATTTCCCGTTCATATATTCACCGATTTTCCCGGAAAGGCCGATGTTGTCCGGGAGGATTCCGTTGTTTTTCTTGACGCGCTGAATCCATGCCGCCGCATACTCTTCAATCCATTGTTTGTATTTTTCATCTCCGGTATACATATATGCATTGAGCATCAAACTGGTCGCAGTGAGATTCAGGGGGACGTCTCCTCGCATCATACGATCATTCATTGTCTGCAGAATATAGGGAAATTTACTGTCGTCGTTCCATGCCAGGCTCGATTCAACATTTGGAATATCAGGGTAAGGAAGAGAATAATTTGCCAGTATGGGCCTATGAGTAATCCAATCTTCGGCGGTATTGATGAAATGGGGCCCTTTACTTCCAGTAATTGGAGAACGCATCAATTTCTTTTCGAAATCGTAGTTTTGATCTTCTGGATCTTCATTCAAATAAAGCCCTGCAAAGCGAATCGCCCTTTCTCTAAATTTTTCATTGAATGGATCGGCAAGGCCGAAGAAGTAAAAATTCGTATAGGCTTCTCCATGATGCATCCAATCGTAATGCGCGTCGAATTCATGATGGATTTGACCGTAATTCGTAAATTGGCGCGTGACGCTTTCCCATAATGTTCGCGACAAACCGTGGATCTCGTCCGGTCCGCCCAATACATAGTAGAGCGGAAAATTGTAAAAACTCTCATAGCCGTCATCCGAACCATCCATCCCGGGCCATTCCTTGCGCCAGATCAAGGTTCCATCGGGACGAGTGTACGTTTCAACAAACTCCCTGGCCGCCGGATAGAGATTCTCAAGAATATAGCGCTGCCAGAAAGCCCATTCGGGAGGAGGATTTTGAGTCGTGATATTCAGCGTTGTAATCTCTTTTCCGGCGGATTCAGCATAGGTTGGCAATGCAGTATCTTGTGAGGCATGGCTTTCTCTATGTTCTTTGTCTTCGGCGTATAAAAAATCATGCGTGGGATTCAATATCAAAAAAGAAAATAGAAAAAATGAGAAATAAAAGATCAATGAAAAGTGCATCGTCGAATGGGATCGGGGCATTTTAAAATCCTGTGTTTGAGGCATAAAGCATTTAGATATTGGTTGCCGCTGCTTGAATCAAGGCTTTCATGTAACCGATGGAATAGGCTTCCGCGGCGCGGCGTCCGCCGACCATGGCCGGGATGTGATCGGATATAATCGCGCCGTTGTATTTCGATTCATGCAGCGCATGGACGACGTTGAACATATTCATATATCCATCGTCAAGTAATGTTTCTTTAAACCCCTGCGGCAGAGGCGCTGTCACGTTTCGAAAATGCACTTTGAATAATTTTTTCTGTTGGGAAAAAATACGGATCGCCTCCGTTACGCTTTTCCCCATTTGTTCACCGCCCTCTAACCAGCAGCCTACGCAAAGACAAACGCCGATGTTGGGGCTGCCGGCGATCTCCAAGGCGCGTTGGTATCCTTCGAAATTGCCGAATATGCAGCGGGGAACGCCCCCGAGACCATAAACCGGCGGATCGTCAGGATGGACGCCGATATAGACGCCGCTTTCTTCTGCGACGGGAACTACTTTGCGGATAAAATACGTATAATTATCCCACAGTTCCTCCTCGCTATAGCGCCGGCCGTGCGAAAGAGGTTCATGCCATGTCTTCCCGGCCCAGTTTCCAATCGGATTTTTGTCGAGACGAAGCGCTCGGGCTTTCGCGCCTCCCCGAATGGTCTCCGGCTCTCCGCTCCAGATTCCATTGGCCATGTGGGCATACGTCGAGTAATAAATCCCGGCTTTTCCCAAGAGACGTATGTAATTCAAATATTCCTCTACTTTTTGATCCCGGCCGGGAAGATTAAGCGTGATTTCCTCCATATTGTGGCAACGGTGATTTCCCAACCGGTAAATCTTCAAACCGTTGTCAGCAAACCGGCGCTTTAATGCAAGGTATTTCTCTATGTTTTGATCTTCGGGAGGCAGGCTGGTCATTACCCATTCCACACCGAGTTGACGAGCGAATTGCATGTCCTCCTCACTGGCGTTGGGAGGGAGTTGAGTCCCAATCTGCATGCCCGGCTTCGACCCAAAATACCCGGGGACGACAAGAGGAAATTCTTGACTGAGTCCGTTTGGGGCATTGTGCGATTTGGCTTGAACTTTGAATCCGCTTTGGGCGGCAAGCATCGCCGCCGTGCATTGAACAAAAGTACGCCGATTTGACTTGATCATTGTTTCATCACCTGCGAAAGGATGCTAATCATTTTGTCAAATATAATGAATCATAATTCATTACTCTATATATCAATAATTCAAATGCTTGATAAGTGAGGTTAAGATTTTTGCAGAGTGATTCAATTTAATTGTAGAAATCAGAGTAAGGACATCCTTCAAAGAGCGAGAAATTGCCGGCTCGCAAACATTTCAATTGCCAGTTGGAGAATAATCATTTCAAATTGTCAAAAAACCGCTCCTGTTTTTATTCGGAATATACGGCATCGATCAAGCCTTTAATGTAACCGATGGCAAACAACCGTCCGATGGAAGAATATCCCGGTCTGTCATTGTTGTCGCCTTCCATCGTTGGCACATGATCCGGACGGCAGACGCCATGATAACCAATATCACGGTAAGCGCGCATGCATTCCGCCATATCGGTCTGGCCGTCATCGTGGAAAGTCTCCACGAATTGTTGAGGCGTCCCTTTTACATCTCTAAAATGAACAAAAAATATTTTCTTTTGCCCGCCGAAATGTCGAATTGCTCCCGGTAGATCGTCTGTCATCAGAGTGAAATTGCCTTGACAAAGCGCAATGCCATTTACAGGGCTTGGAACCAGGTCCAGCAAACGCTGGTAGTTTTCAATGCTGCGCATGATTCGGCCTATTCCACGAACGGGAGACAGAGGAGGATCGTCAGGATGCATGGCTAATTTTACGTTGGCTTCTTCCGCAATTGGAACAATCTTACGCAGGAAAAATCCCAGGTTTGTCCACAAGGCTTCCTCACTGACAACGCCAAATTCTGTCAGAGAATTTTCCGGGACATCGTTGATATCGAAGCCCGTTACCAGCGCGCCGCCGCGGGAAGGAATGGCTTTATCCGTGCGTTGCCAGTTGAATCCCGCCATCCATTCATAGCACCAGACGGGAATCTTCAATTTACCCATATTGCGGATCAATTCAATGACATTTTCAATTTCTTCCTTTCTGCCAGGCAAACCAAGTTTAATTTTATTCATGGGCGGTCGAGATTCGATCACAGCCAGTTCGAATCCTCCGTTTTCATAGGCCTGCTTCAACCGTTTCAGCGGCCCGTAACTCCATGGCGCTTCACCGGGCGTGCGGTCTTTGTCCCAAGCGCCGCCGAAGGATCCAACGACATGATCAACTCCGCATTGCTTGACCATTCGCCATAATGCATCTTCCGGAGGATGAAACACCTCCGCGATTTTCATCATCGATTTTGATTCCGGTTTGAGTGATTTGTTTTCAGAAGCAGGCAATTGCAGCGCCGAAGAAGATGCAACAAAAGCGCTGGATGACGCAAGGAAATTTCTTCGCGAAAACCGTTTTCCAAAGGAATCATTATGCATTCTCTTACACCTTTCTCTGATGCGAAAGTGTTTTGGTCATTCTATCTCATTATATTCTATCATGCACAGTTGGTTTTCTTTTTCTTGCTACCCGGGTGAGATGGCTCTGGGAGCCAACATAACAAACAATTCTCAAGAAAGTTCAGATTATCGGTCCATCCCGGCATGTCATCCGAATCATGTTTCGTCTCCTTAAAGCAGCGTAGAATTAAATTGGCGGTATAATGCTGTAAAGAATCACGATGGGAAGGTGCATCTATCGGTCATGAGTTTCAAGATTGGTTTATCAAAACCGATAACATGTTTCTGACCGGATTCATTCTATATCTGAATAGACATATCGAAATCGCTTTTCTAGCGGAATTTAATAGTCCGATTCTTGGTTAACAGGTTCAGGAGGAATTAAAAATGTTAAAAAAATTTATCTTATTACTATTACTCATTGGTTCAACCATGAATGTAAATCCGGTTTTCTCACAAAATAGCAATCTTGGAGATTTTGAGGGGCATAATGATGTCGGAAAAGTCAAGAATACAGGATCCGTACAATATGATCCTGATACTCAAGAATACACGATTCAAGCGTCAGGCACGAACATGTGGTTCGATCGAGATGAGTTTCATTTCGTATGGAAACGCATAAAAGGGGATTTCATACTTCGTGCAAGAATGAAATTTATTGGAAAGGGCGTCGATGCACATCGAAAAATGGGTTGGATTGTTCGTAACTCTCTGGATACTGATTCCGTTCATGTCAACGCATCCATTCATGGTGACGGTTTAACTTCTCTGCAATTTCGTAAGACAAAGGGAGGAGAAACAGAAGAAACAAAATCTAAATTACAAGCACCGGATATTGTTCAACTAGAGCGACAAGGCAATACTTATATTATGTCTGTCGCAAAATTCGGTGAACCGTTTATTTCAAGCCAAATCACCCTTGATCTCAATCATGAGGTTTTTGTTGGTTTATATGTTTGCTCACACAATCCGGAAGTGTCGGAGAAAGCTATTTTTACGAATGTCCGGTTGATTGTTCCGGCCAAGAAAGACTTTCAACCCTATAGAGACTATATAGGCAGCCGGTTAGAGGTGATGGAGATCCAGTCAGGCCATCGTAAAGTTTTGTACACCGATCCAAATTCCATTCAAGCGCCCAATTGGATGCTGGATGGAAATTCTCTTATTTACAACAATGAAGGACTTCTCTACAAATTTGATCTTTCTACCAACACGCCGACAGTGATCGATACCGGCTTTGCCAATAAAAATAATAACGATCACGTTCTTTCATTTGACGGTAAACATCTTGGCATCAGTCATCATTCCAGCGATGCGGATGGCGCATCCATCATCTATACGATTCCCGTGAAAGGTGGAACCCCCAAGCGTGTAACCAGTGTTGGGCCTTCTTACCTACATGGATGGTCTCCGGATGGGGAAAATTTAATCTATACCGGAGGACGGAATGGACAATACGATATATACAAAATATCTATTGCAGGCGGTCAAGAGATTCAATTGACAAATACTAAAGGGCTTGATGATGGTTCAGAATATTCTCCGGACGGTAAATTCATTTATTTCAATTCCAACCGGACTGGAACCATGCAAATTTGGCGTATGAAGCCAGATGGAAGCGAGCCAACTCAAATCACTTTTGACGAATATCAGGATTGGTTTCCGCATATTTCTCCTGACGGTAAATGGATCGTTTTCTTATCATTTCCTCAGGAAACAAGATCGGATGATCATCCATTTTATAAACATGTGTATCTACGTTTGATCTCACTTTCGGGCGGAACACCCAAAATTGCCGCTTACATTTACGGAGGGCAAGGGACAATCAACGTACCGAGTTGGTCGCCGGATAGTACGCATGTAACATTTGTTAGTAATTCAATGATTGGCGAATAAACAAGAATTTCAGATAATGATTCAATCTAGATCGACAGAAAGAAACGATAAAGGACGAAGGCGTTCTCGTCCACCCATCGTACCAAGGTGTGTGCGGATAGCACGGTAGAGAAGATCGGAGCGTAACCCCAGGAGGGCTTATGCGGTTTCCGGAAACAAGGGAATAAGCAACCCTATAAGTTTAATTCCTTCACTCAAGCCGAACGAGACGTAACCATTTGTGAAAGCCGGATGCGGGAAAACCGCATGTCCTTTGGTTTGGATTATTACTTTGCCAGATCATTTCTCATGCAAAGCCCGGTAGGCGTGTGCACTCAGAACAGTACGTTGGTCTTTCGTATACTCTTCCAAAATTTGAAACCCGACATGACTGCCGCATTTGGCCAAGGCGCGCGCGATGATTAATTCCAGATAGGCGCTGGAATAATTAGGAGGAGATACAAAACCATTTTTTGAAACGTGTCCACTCAAATATGGTTTTTTGAGTAATGATTCAAGAGGCCCGATCGCTTTTTTGTCCGCCAGTTTTTCTAATGTCTCCGCAAGTGAAATGATGCGATCGTAATTCGGAACACGCCGCCAGTGTAAACGTTCATGTGGCTGCGGCAGTCCGCCCGCGTCTGTATTATTAACAATTTCGCACAGCACATCGATTGCACGCGCAGCTTTGGCCTGGCCAAGCAATACTATCAATTGGTTCACCTTCCAATAGGTGGAGGGGATTCCAACAAAACCGCCGCTGGGTCGGCCGTCGGAATAGAGTTCGCTTTCCTGCGGCGCATCCTTGAGCGTTTTCAATTCATCAATCAAGACATCAGCGCCCATGTCCGATCCAAACCACGCCAGCGCCATGGCGATCAATGCATGATCCCGAGCAGAAGTGAACGCCTCTTTGAGAAGGGGCAGGATTTCATTCTTGGGTGCGCAAAGTATATCAAGGAGCATCGTTTCATCACCTTGCTGAAGGGATCGCACTAATCTTGGCAGGGATTGGATTGAGTAGTTTTCATCCGAAATATCATCCTCTCGTATGATCTTCATGTTTTGCAATTGCGCCTGCAATACCTTGATGTCAATGTCTCGTATAGGGCAGTCATTCTTGACTGCCATCGAAGCCGCCAAACCGATCGCGCAGCCCATGTTTTGTAGATCGGGCTGCATGCGCATAAAACAAAAGGCGTCGCTCTGGGCGGAAAACGCTTTACCAATGACGAACAGACAATCGACATTTTTGGGGAGACACACTCGATAGGGAATTCGCACAATTTTTTCATCGCAGTGATAGGGCAAGTATCCAAGACGCGCCAAGGGTGAACTTTGCATGCCATGCCGATCGAAATCTGTTTTACCAATCGCGATGGCGTCATCGAATCTCCGTTGGGTCATCACATCTTCAATTTGCAGTGTATAATCCCCTTCGATATGGCGTGATTCGCGCACACTGATATAGGGGGAAAAATCATAATCACTGTTTTTTCGATGCCCTGTATAATATCCACGAGTTCTATCGATGGGATCGCGGTTGTCCACTACCGCCAGGTCGATGTTAACGCCGTCCATTTTGCGGCGTACGCGCCAATCGCACTGATTGCAGGTCTGTAAATCGCCGTCTGTTTCGCTCCCCATGTGAGTGCGCACACCGCTCCACGCCGCCAGATCGCCGTCGCCGGTCGCATCGATTGTCACCTTGGCTTTGAAGAGCCGCAGTCCATCCGGCGTCGATGCAACAACGCCGAGAACGCGGCGTCCCTCCAGGATTGTATTTACCGCTTGCGTTTGGAAGAAGACGTTTCCTTCCATTTTGACGATCTCTTCAAAAAACGTCATCATCTTGGCTTCGATATGCCAGCTGGGAGATGTTTTTTCCGTGCTGATCCGTTTGTTCATCGCGAGAACTTTTTTATCCAATTCCGCCGTAAAACCTCCACGATAGCCGTGGTAATAGGTATTAATGCCGCCGATTGCACCGGTTCCGCCCAATCCGGATAACGGTTCAATCAACGTTGTTTTGCACGATTGCTCACAGGCCGATATGGCGGCCGAGGCGCCCGATGTTCCTCCACCGACAATCAAGACCTCGCTTTCGTCACACACGGGTATGTTTTTTAAGGGGAAATCAGTGAGATTATAAAAAGAGAGATCGAGGCGGCGATCGTATTCCAATTGCGGCTTGAAAGAAGAAAAATCGTCTATGTAAAATCCAAGAGAAAGAACGGAACGACGACCTATTATTGTGTTTTTGATTTCTTTTGAACGTTTCGCCGCGAAAGAACCGATGCGGCGTGCGTCCCGATCCCAAAGCTCGAAAGATTCTTTATCGCGTTGACGGGAATTGTATACGGCGTTGAAAACAAACAGATTTTTTACTGAGTCCGATTCATGAGTATTCACATCGATGCCGCTGATAATGACAAAGGGTGCGTGTTTGACTTCCGGTGAAGTTTGAAGCAATACGGCTTTTTCGAACGCTTTTTTGCTTCGGATGAGATATTCACACAGCCGGATGCTTTTCAATCTAGCCTGGCGCTCCCATAGCATCGCTCCCTCATTGACAGTTTTTACAGCGCCTTTGAAAGAGAACTCGACGTAACAATGACTTTCATCCAAACTACCGGGATGGACGATCACTTCATTATTTTGTAATCCCAAAACCTTGGACGCACTAACGGTATTTTCCTTGGGTATGTTCACATTTATAAATTCGAGCGTTCGTGAAACGGGAATATCAAATCCCATATCTCGCCTTTTAATCCCGGCGAAATAAGATACGCATTTGTTATCTGTTGCATCAATCACAACCTTGGCGGGTATGGCTTGTAATCCCGCTTTGTTCGTGACGGCCAAACCAACCGTTTCTTCTTGATGAATCAATACGCCCGCCGGTTGCGACTGAAATAAAACCTGGACGCCATTTTCGGAAAGAATCCGTAATAATCCTTTTTTTAGTGCACCTACGCGCAAACTTTTTTCGTCATTAAAGCCAATGTCTCCTAGTGAGGATGTAAACACATCACCCAGAGGAGATTGTGCAATCGCGCTCACAGATTCTTTTTGAATCCATGGACGCAACGCGGCTGTGATCTCGCTTCCAAGATAGCTTCGGGATTCAATGACCAGCACGCGCGCCCCTGATTCAGCCGCTTGCAGCGCCGCCATGCATCCCTTGATGCTCCCTCCCGCCACGATGACATCGACTTGATTGATGGCTGCATCGTTCTCATTACGCCTATCACTTTGCTGTTTAGAGAAACTAGCAGCCGGCGCCAGCGATAATGCACATACCAAAAAATCTCGACGTTTCATGTCAACTCTCCCTGCGTAGATGGATCAATACATACTCAAACCATTTTTTATGTTTATACAGCATTTGTCAATGAAAAACCGGGATGAATTGAATAACGCCTGGAGAATATTCATGCGTGCGAGCAACCGCACGGCTATCAGCAAGGATAATCACGGATCAATCTCCGAATCGACTCTTTTCAGGATTGATATCGCCGCCGGATTCAGCCGCAGCCATCAAGGACGAGTTGGCTCATGTAAGCGCCTTTCATCTAACGAGTCTTCAAGAAAAACACTAGAAGGCGCTAACTTCCAAGTACTGCCTCCATCCGGCGACATCAATAGCACCCGACGATTCCCGCGGAGGTCGATGCGATAGAACCAATACGTAGACCAGTAGTCGTACGAAAGGAACAAGGCTTGTGCTTCGCATTTAATCGTACGCATTGGGGCGGGGCCATTGAATTTATGCTTTTCGCCGGCGCACCGTAAGATTCAATGGATGTGCACCCAGTCGGAATCATGTCTTCCATTTTCCCAAAGGTTGATATGATGGCAATCATTAGCGTGTAAACAAACTATCAAAATAACGATAGATGTTAACAGGAGTTTTAAGTGGTGGAGATGATGAAACGGCGGTATATATGCCGATCATCAGAAATTGGATGAATAAAAAAAAGCCCCTTGAAAATTCATCCACGGGGCTTGTATTCGTCATGAATGACATCGATTATTGCAGTTCCCAGCCGGTTACGGGAGTGCCGGCCGGACCCAATATCAAACCGCTCAGGTTTTCACTGCTGTTCCAGTTGCCGTCAAAACCGGTCGTATTGGTTTGATGTTCGCGTGCAGGAGCGTCCGCCCAGGCATCCGCATCATTCTGCTGAACCGTAAAACCAATCACCATGTTCTCTTCCATATCCAATTTCTCATGGACCGGATCTTCCCAAAAATCCAGCCATCCATTGGCGATGTTGGCGGGATCGACCAGATCAACTCCCAGGTCTGCGTTCGGCATCAGATAGGCAAACGGGATGATCTTGACTTCCCAGTTGAATTCCACGGGGGCGTCTGCCCATTCCGCCAAGCCTGCTTCGGTCACACGAATTTGCGCGGCCGATTCAACATAGTCATCCGCTATGTTCCAGGGGGCGTGGGTTCCGTCTAGATTCAATGTGCCTTCAATTCGTTCGAAGACCGGAACTGAGACGAATTCCTCGCTCGGGGCGATTCCTCCATATTGCGTACTGAAAAGCCCTACGAAGCCGTCATACAAAATGCCGGCCTCAATATCATTTTCCGGATCCCAATCATCATAACTGTTTGGCATATCGAACGTGTATTGCTGATGCAATCCCGATGTGGTGGAAGAATTGGCGTCTCCAGTGTTGGTTCCATCGATGACGATTTCCAATCGCTCGCCGTTGTAGTTGTCATTTCCAAGACTCGAACCCACTCCTCTCACATTTACAAAATCTTCGTCAATCACGTTCAATGCAAAATAAAGCGCATTGGTTTCGTTATCCCATGCAATCTTCAAGATGATGTCGAGATCGCCTGTTCCTGGAGCGGCGGCGGGACTGTCGCCGTCCTTATCCATGGGAATTGCAGGCACATCCGCCCAAACAGGATCCGAAAGATCGCCGTCAATAATCGGAACCCCCGGCAATTCAGGGATCGTAAAAGAATTGACGTTGACCGACGTATCCTGCGCAAAACCCGCGCTGACGCCAAACCATAAAACGAGAAGCATGACTCCATACTTTTTCACTGTGTAAAACCTCCCTTCTGAGTGTAATTATATAAAGATCGCAGTATTCATATCATGGTTTATTAATAATGTCAATCGAATTTCCGAAAAATAGATAAATTATTGCCTAAATATTCACAACTATATAATATCAAATATTTTGCTGTGCGATTTGCATTTCCCGCCATTCACACAATCGATAATTGGGTTTATTGATTGAATATGGTAAAATCCACATGCTCTTTATAAGAGTCTCCGTTTACCAATTTTGTCAGGATGGAAACATGAATGGGGCGATGGATCAATTCCGGGTAAGAGAATGGATGGATGTAAAATATTATATCTCAACAGGTTAGGAGAAATCTGGCAAATGAGGACGATTATGGCTTCTGTATCGCTGCTTCTTTTTGTTCTGCTCGCCTCCAGATGGGGGGACGCGCAGGATTCCTCCCATGCCATCGATGCCTTGATCAACGCGATCGTGGGGGGAGATGTGGAAAAATCGCAATCCTATCTGGATGCTCTGCCCTCTATCTTATCCGAGGACGATTCCGAAAAGGTTGTCCAAGCCTTCACGCATGTTCAACCATCGGGGGAATGGATCTCTTTTCTTGAAGCGCTCGTCCGGAAATGTAATTTTCATCCGCAATTACGGTTGATTGTAGCGCGTACTTATTGGCGAGCGGGAAACATCGATCAAGCGATCCTTCAATGCCGCCAGATCGCCCAGGACAATCGCCGGAATCCTGGTTCGCTGTATCAATGCGCGGCCATCGCGCAAACGGCGGGGCGCCTGGATGAAGCGAAGGAATGGCTGGAGATGCTTCTCGCCGAAAAACCCGAGGATGCGGACGGTCTGTTTCTTATGGCCCGGATTCATGCCTCCGAGGGTGAGGCCGCCAAGGCGGAGCCTTTACTGCAGCAGGCGATTCAACTCAATCCCAAGCATTACCTGGCTTATTATGAGCTGGGGCGGTTGAAAAACAAAACCGGCGATTACGAACAAGCCGAACAAAATTTGCGCAACGCCGTCCATTACTATCCTTTTTTTCAGGAAGCGTACAATGCTTTGCTGACGGCGCTGGCCCGGCAGAAAAAGACGGACGACATCCAAGAGATCAAAACCATCATGGATCATTTGATTTATTGGGACGCCGCCAAAGAACAAAGGCTGCAGTATTCCTTTTTTCATCCATCCGAAATCAACGTCAAGGATGGCTACGAATTAGCGGCGGAGCTTTGTTATGTCCAACGACACGATTTGGCGCGCAAGTATTTGGAATATGCTTTTCAGCAGGGCCGCACCGATGAACCTTTCGTATTTTTTCTGGCGCAGCTGCGCTTCCGCGACGGCGACTATGCGGGATGCCTGTCCCTGCTCGATTTACTTCGACATCCCCGCGCGACCGAATCGCAGACTTTCGCCGAACACAAAGCCTGGTCGCTCTTCGAGACCGGGCGAATCGAGGAAGCCGCCTCCTATCTGAAAGACGCCCATGCAAAATTTCAGCAATCGAAGCGGCTGCAAGCCTTGTCGGATCGCATTCAGAAGCAACTGGAGGATTCTTCCGAAACCTCCCGCTCATCCTCCTCACAGGCAGACAAGCCGGCTCATTTCCAATTTGTGGATGCGACCGAACGGGCCGGGTTGACGTCCTTTCGCCATGTTCAAGGCAATCCCGATAAGCGTTGGATTACGGACGCCATGGGATCGGGCCTGGCGGTCGCCGATTATGACAACGACGGCGACGACGACGTCTACTTCGTCAATGCGCAGCCGGATGTCAGACGCCGCAGCCCCGAGCATCGAAATGCGCTTTTTCGAAATGACGGCGGGCGGTTCGTGGATGTGACCGATCAGGCTGGCGTAGGCGATGCGGGATACGGAATGTGCGCCGTATTCGGCGACGTCAACAACGATCGATTTCCCGATTTGTTCGTGGGCAATTACGGCGCGAATGTTTTTTATATAAACAACGGCGACGGGACGTTTACCGAAGTCTCGCACAAGGCCGGCTTGGACGATCCCGGCTATGCGGCGGCCGCTGCGTTCGCCGATGTCAACGGCGACGGCCGGCTGGATCTTTTTGTCGGGAATTATGTCGATTTCAATCCGGAAGCGGACGGCATGAAGCGGGATCGATATCACGGCGTCGATGTGTTCACCGGCCCTCTCGCATTTGCTCATCAGATGGATCGGCTCTACATCAATCAAGGAGACGGGACATTCAAGGAAGACGGGCGCGAAGCGGGAATCAATGTTTCGCAGGGGCGCGCCATGGGATGCGCGTTTTTTGATTTTGAGGATGACGGCGACGTCGATCTCTATGTCTCCAACGATTCCACGTACAACCACGTTCTGGCCAATCGGGGAGACGGGCGGTTTGAAGATCGAAGTTTTGTCTCCGGCGGCGCGTTCAATGAAAGCGGCGTGGCGGGAGGCAGCATGGGCGTCAGCTTGGGGGATTTCAACAATGACGGCCTCATTGACATCTATGTCACCGCGTATGAACAAATGTCCGACGTCCTTTACCGCAACGATGGGGACGGCTTTTTTTCCGACGTCACAACCCAATGGGGTCTGTACGCCCCCAGTCATTGGCTGATTACATGGGGGTCGGGCTTCTGCGATTTCGACTCGGACGGCCAATTGGATTTATATACGGCCGACGGGCACATCTATCCTCAAATCAACGATCTCAACCTGTCGCGCATCTACAAACAGGGCGTTTCTCTTTATTACAACGCCGGCGATCGGTTTATTGACGTCAGTCATCAGTCTTTTCCGGAGGGATTTCCTCAGGTCGGCGGGCGGGGATCGGCGCTGTTGGATTTTGACAGTGACGGCGATATGGACATCCTGATCAACGGCGTGGATTCAGCGCCGCTTCTCCTTGAAAACCAGAGCCCCCGCGGGCATTGGCTGCAAGTCGTCTTGGATGGGACGGATGCGGAATGTTACGGAGTGAAAGTGACTGCTCATCAGGGTGCGACGACCTGGACGCGGGTCGTGGACGGCGGATCGAGTTATCTTTCCCAAAACAGCCGGATTCTGCATTTTGGATTCGGCGATGTAGAAGCCATCGACCGAATCACCGTTCACTGGCGGCATAAAGCTCCACAGACTCTGATGAAACCGATTCTCAATCAACGTCTGACTATTCCGTGATCGGAGCCATCCGCCTGCCTGCGCGTGAATCCACCTGTGTGAGGGAAAATCGGGCCGCCGATGCTTGCCCGGTCTGATTCCTGATTAACAGGTGCATGTGAGGTCATTTTATGTCATCTCCAGCCTTTTTCTTGACATTTCGCATGATCGCAAATAGACTAGTTTATAAACTAGTTCATTCAGGAGATCATCATGGATCAGATTGGTTTGCATGAGGCCAAAACCCATCTTTCGGAAATCATCGCCAAGGTGTACGAGGGGCGCGAATACATCATTACCCGGCGGGGAGTTCCGGTGGCGCGCCTGGTTCCCGCCGGGAAGCCTTCGCGCAACGCCGCCAAAAAGGCGCTGGATCGGGCCAAGCAACTTCGGGAAAACCTTTCTCTCGGCGGGCTCAAGATGAAGGATCTGATCGAAGAGGGGCGGCGATAGATGAGAGAATTTGTGCTGGATTGTTCGGCGACGATGGCCTATTTTTTTAAGGATGAAACCTCCGCCTATGTGGATGGGGCGTTTGAAACGCTGGCGGAGGATGGAAGGGCCTTGGTTCCTGCAATCTGGCTGTTGGAAATAGCCAATACCTGCTTGAACGCCGAACGGCGCAAGCGGCTGACGATCCGGGACGTGGAAGAAATCTTTTCCATCCTGGAAGCGCTGCCCATTGAAGTCGCGCCGTATTTGGATTTGAAATCCACTCGGAGAATTCAATCCGTGGCGCGGGCGCATAACCTGTCCGCGTATGACGCCGCCTATCTGGAACTGGCGAAGCGGGAAAGCCTGCCGCTGGTCACGCTGGACAAGAAATTGAAGCAGTCTACCGCCAAGGCGGGCGTTTCGCTCTGGACGCCCGCCGACAGATAAATACTTGCATCCCTATCAACATTTGCGCCCCGGCTTCGCTCGGCGGCGATTCCAACCCTAAACCCAACAATACAAGCATGTTACACAGAATTCTCCGCTTTTCGTCTTTCCTTTTCCGCCTCTCTGCCCCCTCTTAATCCGCCCATTTCCACATTTTTGTCCTTTTAGTTCTTCCTGGAAAACAAATTTTCACTATGGGCGGGTGATGTTCACCTTTTTGCGGGATACGAACCGGATGGCGGACGCCGTCACAGGGCGGCCCAATCCGGCATTCACGCTCCCGCGGTTTGAGACGCACGATCACGAGGAGAACGAGAGGTCAATATGAGCGACTACACGCGATCTATAACCTGGAGCGATGCGACGAAGCGGAATCCCTGCCCCATCTGCGGCAAGCCGGACTGGTGCAGCGTGAGCGCCGATGGAAAATGGGTTGTCTGCCGCCGCCTGCTCACGCATGAGGGGGTTCGAAAAGAAGACAAGAACGGCTGCGAGTATTATCTTTATTGTCTCGATGTGAATCACAGCCATTTCCGGGATTTCGAGTTCCCGGTCGTCCCATGCAAAAAGAAAGCCGATCCGGACATCTTGGATCGCATCTACTCGGAGTTTCTGTCGTTTCCCGAACTGGCGCTGATCGAGCCTCACCGGAAAAATCTCCGGCGGCGCGGACTGCTGGATGAAGAAATCAACCGGCGGCAATATCGCAGCCTGCCGGTGAGGCATCGGGCCGCCATCGCCCGGCGGCTGGTCGAGCAGTTCGGCGCGCGCGTCTGCGCGATGGTTCCCGGGCTCTATCAAAAAGACAAGCCGAACAGGCCGTACTGGAGCTTCGCCGGCCAAGCGGGCTTGCTGATCCCCGTGCGCGACCGGCGGCAGCGCATCACGGCGCTGAAAGTCCGGGCGGATGACGACAACGCTCCCCGATACAGTTATGTCTCCAGCGCCAAACATGACGGCCCGGGTCCGGGCGCGCAAGTGCATATGTCATCCATGGAGGGCGTCAATCCGATTGAAGTCCGCTTGACGGAAGGCGAACTCAAAGCCGACGCTTCAACCTTCCTGAGCGGCATTCTTACGCTGTCGATCCCCGGCGCGTCGCAGTGGCCGCTGGCGCTGCCCGTCCTGGAGGAATTGAAAGCGCAGACCGTCCGCCTGGCCTTCGATGCCGACTACCGCACCAACCCGCACGTCGCCAGGGCGCTGTTTCAGACCTATGAATCGTTGAAGCAGGAAGGATATGAAATCCGGATCGAATCGTGGGATGAACAGGACGGCAAAGGCATCGACGACGCTCTCGCGAACGGCGCGGACATCCGGTATATATCTCCGGAAGAGATTCACAAATGTATGAGCGATCTGCAGGACGCGCCCGGCGCGCCGGATGATTCTCCCCAGGAATTGGATCCGCTCCCCTACCGGGAAACGCCGAAAGGGATCGTCTACATCCAACAGGTGAAAGGCGGAGAATCTTCCCTGCCGTTGTGCAATTTCAACGCGCGCATCATCGAAGAAATCGAGTGCGACGACGGGCTGGAATCGCTCCTTTCCTTCCTCATAGAAGGGAAAAATTCTATGGGCATGCCGCTGCCGCGCATCGAAATTCCTTCCGACGAGTACGCCTACATGAACTGGGTCACCGAATATTGGGGATCGCGGGCGATCATCATGGCCGGCTTCAGAATCAAGGAGCATCTGAGAACGGCGATTCAGATGCTCAGCGAGAATGTGAAGCGGCGCACCCTCTATATGTACACCGGCTGGAAGCGGATCGGCGGCCAATGGATGTATCTGCACAACGATGGAGCAGTTGGTACGGTTGGTCCAAAAATGGATATACATATATTATTAGACAGTCGGATGAAGCATTATTCCCTTCCCGATCCTCCGCCGGAGGAGGAAGCGAAGGAGGCCGTCCGGGCTTCTCTCCAATTCCTCGACATCGCTCCTCTTTCCGTCTCGACGCCGCTTCTCGCCGGCGCGTATCTGGCCCCGCTCAGTGAAGCCAAACCCATCGATTTCTCGATCTTTCTTGCGGGGCAGACCGGATCGCAGAAAAGCGAACTGTCGGCCATGATTCAGGCTCATTACGGCCCCAGCTTCAACAGCCGCTGCCTGCCGGGCAATTGGTCGGCGACCGCCAACGCATTGGAGAAGATGGCGTTCCAGGCGAAGGACGCCGTCATGGTGGTTGACGATTTTTCTCCAACAGGAACGAAATCCGACATAGACCGGCTCCATCGCGACGCCGATCGCCTGCTGCGCGCGCAGGGAAACCGGTCGGGGCGCGGGCGCATGAAGATCGACGCCAGCCTGCGGCCTGAATACTATCCGCGCGGTCTCATTCTCTCCAGCGGAGAAGATCTTCCCAAAGGCGAAAGCCTGCGATCGCGCATGCTGATTCTGGAAATCAGACCCGGCGAAGTGGACTTGAACGTCTTGAGCCGCATGCAGGAGCGCGCCCGCAAGGGAATCCTGTCCGCCGCCATGTCCGGCTACATCCAATGGCTGGCGGGAAGCATGGATCAGCTCCAACAGGAACTGCCCGAGAGGCAGACGGCATGGCGCGATCGAATCTTGCAGAACGCTCCCCACGCCCGCACGCCCGACATCATGGCGAGTCTGCTTGTGGGCTGGGAGATGTTCATGGAGTATGCCATTGAGACGGGCGCCATCGACGATCAGGAAAGAAGCCGGCTTCATCAGCAGGCGGTCGAGACCTTCATGCAGCTTCTCCACGCGCAGAAGAATTATCTGGAAGACGAAGAAATCCACCTTCGCTTTCTATCCCTGGTCAATGCGGCGCTGGACGGCGGCTATGCTCATCTCGCCGACATCGAGACCGGCGGCGAGCCCGTCGAATCGCCTGGATCGTGGGGATGGAAGCAGGTCTCCTCCACCGACGGCTACATGGATAAATCGGTTTGGAAGCCCCAGGGGCGCGCCATCGGGTGGATTGAATGGAAAGATGAAGAGCATTCCATCATCTACCTCGAACCGGACGCCGCCTTCGCCTGCCTGCAGCGGCTGGCCAAGGAGCAGGATAAGCCGATCACCATAAGCCAAAGAACCATGTGGAAGAGGCTGAAGGAAAAAGGATTGATGGCCTATGATGAAGAAACTCATAAGCGCAATTCAGTCCGAAAAGTCGTCCAGGGAAGGCGAAAAAATGTATTCCCCATCTTTATATATATATTATCATCCATTTGTGGACCAACCGGACCAACTGCACCATTCGATGAAAAAGCGGAGGAAAATGATGGTTTTTGCGTGGATCAGTTGCCGTTCTGAGAATCGGTGAACTGTTCCATCTCCCTATTTTTGATCCATCGTTCTCAGCCGTTGGAGAATGTTCGCCATAGCCGCCCGGCTCGATTCTTTCATCCGGTGCGGCGATGACTCCCAAAAAACCTATTGTCCTCTGCATGCGATGGTAAGAAAATAGAGCGCGGACTCATGATCCAAACCTAGATGAATTCCGGCACATGGGAATGATGACGATGAAAAATCCAACCCAATGCGTCTTATGGGAAAATCCGGAACTTGTTCGAGGGCCCTCTCAAGACTTTTTTGAGTTGATGGAAACCTATGTGGACGACAGCCATCTATCGCGGCGTCTGCTGAAATGCCGGGAGTGCGGCCAGCTGTATTTCTTCGAGTTTTACGAAGAGATCGATTGGGTTGACGGCGACGATCCGCAATACTCGACTTACATCCCGGTTGAAACCGGCGAAGAGGTTCAAGCCTTGAAGAATTCATCCCAGTTCGGGCTGCTGCAATTCTTTCCCCGCCTGCAGATAGATTTTCCCAAGGAAGCCAAAAAGCCCAAGATTTGGTGGAACGGAAAGGAATAGCGAGTCAGGAGCCGGATCGGGTTCGCATCTTCAGTTCCTCCCATGCACAATAAAGAGTCGGGACGACGAAGACGCTTATCTGAACGATTACCATGCCGCCAAAGACGGGAATGGCGAGCGGGGTCATGATCTCGCTTCCTTTTCCCGTCGATGTCAGCACGGGCAGCAATGCGAGAATCGATGTCGCGCTGGTCATGAGGCATGGACGAATGCGTCTTCGCCCCGCTTCTATAATGGCTGTATGCAATTGCCCGATCGTCCGGGTTGGATGGCTTCGAAGACTATCCCGAATATAGGTCGCCATGATGACTCCATCGTCCGTGGCGATGCCGAAAAGCGCCAGGAATCCAACCCAGACGGCGACCGACAGATTGACTTCGCCCATATGAAATAGATCGCGCAAGTTCGCTCCCAAAAGAGCCGCATCAAGAAACCACGGCTGCCCCCAAAGCCAGAGGAAGAGAAAGCCGCCCGACCAGGCGACCAGAATATTGATGAAAATGAACAGGGTCACGACGGTTGAACGGAACTGTAAATAGAGCAGCAGAAAGATGAACAAGAGGGCTAACGGCAAAACAAGCGCCATGGTTTTGGCCGCCCGCGCCTGGTTTTCATAGCTGCCCGCAAATTCATAGGAAACGCCTGCAGGCAGCTGAGAATCCAATTGCTCCCGCAGCGCCGCCCGGGCCGCTTCAACAACATCGGTTTCCGCATAGCCTTCTTTTTTATCAAAGAGTACATATCCAATTAAAAAGGTGTCTTCGCTTTTGATCGACTGCGGCCCCCGGACATAGCGGATTTCCGCGATCTCCTTCAGGGGGATTTGGATGGGCGGCTCTCCGGCCTGGATGGGCGGGGCCGGAATCAGGATGTCATGGATGCCTTCCATCGAATCCCGCTGCTCGCGCTGGTAGCGCACGCGAACCGGATAGCGCTCGCGCCCTTCCACCGTGCGCGTGAGAGGGCGGCCGCCGACGGCGGTCTCGATGACTTGCATGACGTCTTCGACCTGAATGCCATACCGGGCTATGGCCCGCCGGTCGGGAGCGATTTCCAAATAGGGTTTGCCCACAATTCTCTCGGCGATCACGGCGCTGGTTCGAACGCCTTCCACACGGCCGGATTTCAGAATCGCTTCGATCTGCAAGCCGACCCTTTCAATGGCTTCCAGATTCGGCCCGCGCACCTTCACCCCCATCGGCGCTCGCATTCCGCTTTGAAGCATGACCAGACGCGCGCTGATGGGCGCGAGTTTCGGAGCGGAGGTCAGGCCGGGGAACTGAGCCGCTTTGACAATTTCCTCCCAAATATCGTCCGTGGTTTTGATCTCGGGCCGCCAGTTCCGGAAGGGGCGGCCGCCGGGATCCGGGATCAGACGATCGTTTTCATCTCGCCGAAATCTTTGCCGGCCGCCGTCGTAAGCAAATGTCAACCGCTCCCCGTTCTCATTCTGGCGATATTCCGGATAGTACTGAATGACGGTTTCAATCATGGAAATCGGAGCGGGATCAAGCGGGCTTTCCACCCGCCCGATTTTTCCCACCACGGTTTCCACTTCGGGAATGGCTTGAATCGCCCGATCCAGTTTTTCAAGATAGTCCGCGGCTTCCCCGACGCCGGCGTGCGGCATGGTGACCGGCATATAGAGAAAACTGCCTTCATCGAGCGCCGGCATGAATTCACGCCCCATGCCCGGGAACGATTCCGCCAGCGCAGCGCCGGCGCTGGTTTGATGGAACGACGGCGGAAGAAGGGCAAACACAGCGGGGAATCCGAGCCAGACGGAAGAGCCCGCGGCGATGAGAAGAATCGGCGCTGCCAGAAAAATAATTTTATACTGCAGGCATTGCTTGAGGATATAGGGGTAAGCATATTGGAAGAGCCAGAAAAAGCCGAGCAGCCCGATCACCGCAAGAGCGACAAACCCCAGGTTTTCGGCGGACGAATGAAGCGCTCCCAGCGGCTCCCAGGTTGAAGACAAGACAACAATCACACAAACAGCGGCCGCCAAAACCATCGCGGGATGAATCCATCTCCAGCAGCGCTGCAGCCATGCAGGCGGAGAAGGACTTTTCCAGCCCATCATGATCAGCGCCAACGGCGGCAGCAGGAACAGCGCGGCCGCGATGCTGGCGAATAAAGCGAATGTCTTGGTATAGGCCAACGGTTGAAACAATTTTCCTTCCGCGCCGGTCATCGTGAACACGGGCAGAAAACTGATGATGGTGGTCATCACCGCCGTCATGACCGCGCCGCCGACTTCGACGGCCGCCCGATGGATGACGTTGAATCGCGATTCATTTTCATCGGCTTCCTTGAGATGCTGCAGCATGTTTTCGGCCAGCACAATCCCCATATCCACCACGGTTCCGATGGCGATCGCAATGCCGCCGAGAGCGACGACATTCGCCTGCACTCCAAACAGCTTCATCAAAATAAACGCCATCAGGACGGCGAGAGGCAGCATCAGAGAGATCAACACCGAGCTGCGGACATGAAACGCCATCAGTAGAACAACGATGATCGTGATGAGAATCTGATCGCGCAGAGCGTTCTTTAATGTTCCCAGGGTTTCTTCAATCAATCCTGTTCGATCATAAAACGGGACGATGGCGATTTTGCTGACCGTTCCGTCGTCCAGTGTTTTTTGGGGAAGTCCGGGCGAAATGTCAGCTATCTTCGCCTTGACTCCTTGAATGACCTCCATGGGATTTGCGCCGTACCGCGCCGCGACGACGCCGCCCACAGCCTCCGCGCCCGACTTATCGAGAACGCCGCGCCGCAGGGCCGGGCCGAATCCTATGCTCGCGATTTGATCGAGAGTGATGGGGACGCCATTCCGGCTTGCGATTGTTGTATTTCGGATGTCGTCGAGATTCTCAATAAATCCGCGCCCGCGAATCACATATTCCACTCCATTGCTCTCCATCGTGCGTGCGCCGACATCCAGGTTGGAGCGGCGCACGGCGGACAGAACCTGGGGAAGCGTAATCGCAAAACTGCGCATGGCATCGGGATTCACATCGATCTGATACTCTTTGACAAATCCACCGACGCTGGCCGCTTCGGAAACGCCGTCCACACTTTGCAGCGCATAGCGTACATACCAATCCTGCACCGAGCGCAGTTCCTGCAAATCCCACCCGCCGGCCGGTTGGCCGTCCGGCGTCCGGCCCTCGAGCGTGTACCAGAAAATCTGCCCCATGGCCGTCGCATCCGGCCCCAATGCCGGCTGCGCGCCGGGCGGCAGGGTTCCCGCAGGCAGACTGTTGAGTTTTTCCAGAATTCGAGAGCGCGACCAGTAGAAATCAACATCCTCCTTGAAGATCACATAGATCGTAGAGAATCCGAACATGGAATTGGATCGGATATGTTTGACGCCGGAGATTCCCAGCAGGGCGGTGGTGAGCGGATAGGCGACTTGATCCTCCACATCCTGAGGAGAACGCCCCGGCCATTCGGTGAAGACAATTTGCTGGTTCTCTCCCAAGTCCGGAATCGCATCCACCGGCACAGGTTCGCGCGGCAGCCCATCCCAGCCGAAATCAAAAGGCGAGACGATCAAAGCCCATACGATCAGGAACAAAGCGATCAAGAACACAACCAGTTTTTGATCCATGCAATAGGCGATGATCCGGCTAATCATTGGACGTAAACTCCTGTTCGAATGTCCCGCACATTAACATTTCCGAACCGAAGTAGGGATTGCGAACCTCCCCGCCGGCTTGCACCCAATCGGCTCCTTTGAAATCGAAGGCCATCGTGCAGTGCGTGAGATGCAATGTTTGCGAGGTGGGATTGCCATGCTTTTGCAAGGAAGCGGCCAGGAGAATGCTTAGATCATGAAAGGAAGCGCGCAGCGCGGAAATGTCGCCGGCTTTGTTTCCAGCCTGCATGAATTCCGGCGGATTTTTCCATTCTTGATAGAGGCGCTTCCACGCAGCATTCGCCTGCTTGAAATCGTCTCCCGCCAACGCCTGCTGTATATCGAGATAAATCGGCGCCGCCGTTTCCAGGAAAGACCGGCTGATCACGGAAGATTCGTTTTCCTGCGGCGGTTCATTTTCCATTTGCATCGCTGCATGGCCCTGTTCATGACGGCCGGCCGCCGAAGAGCCTTCGCCGGGATTCATCATGCTGGGCCTGGCGATGATCTGGAGAGCGGAGTCGATTTGAAACGCCCCGCGGGTTACAACAACATCCCCCTCCTGCAAACCTTCTTTGACAATATATCCATCCTGCGTCTTTGAACCGAGAGTGATTTCGCGCCCTTCATAGGTTGGCTTTTCCCGGCCGGGAACTTCAAGATAGACCACCGCCCGCTCTCCGGTTATCAAGGGAGCGCCGTCGGGAATCATGAGCTGCGGCTCTCCGCCGTGCAGCGAGGCCTGAATCGCTGCCGTGACATACATGCCCGGCTTCAAGAGGCCTTTCGAATTATCGACATTGACTCTCACGCGCACGGTGCGGGTTTCCGGCTTGAGAATGGGATCGATATAGGCAATCCTGCCGGAGAATGTCTGACCGGGTAAAGCAGGCGTCGTGAACGCAGCGGGCCGCCCGACCTCCATCCAAATCAGATCGCTTTCGTAGGCTTCCAATTCGCACCAGATCACGGACAGGTCGGCGATCGTGACGATATGCTCGCCTTTGTTCACATATTCGCCTTCCTCCGAATGGCGTTGGATGACCGTTCCGCCCATGGGCGCTTTCAATACAACGCTGACTTGGGCTTGATTCGATTGGGCCATTTCATCGATTTGATTTTTTGTGAGGCCGGCGAGATGCAGACGTTCGCGAGCAGCGTCGACAGCCATCCGACTCGACTCTCTCACGGATTTCAATGTGGAGGAAGAAAGTCCGTTGAACGAACGAAGCGCCTGAAGAAATTCTTGTTGAACGGCCAATAATTCGGGACTGTAAAAGAGAACCAGGTCTTGCCCTTTCTGAACGACATCGCCGTCAAACCTGGCATAGAGCCGGTCTATCCGCCCGCCGACGTCGGCGCTGATGTGCATCCGGCGCGAGGGATCGATCGCCAACTGGCCCACGAGGCGAATCTTCTTTTTCGCAGGCTTCTTTTCAACTACCGAGGTTTGGATGTCCGCCAACGCTCGCGCTTCTTCCGTAATGGACAGCGTTCTCTGCGTGTTTGTCTCATCTTTTCCATTGTGGTTGTCATAGACCGGCTGCATTTCCATGCCGCAGACAGGGCACTTTCCCGGCTCCGGCAGCGGCGGAACGCAATTCATCGCGCAAGCATACCCAACAGGTTTTTCATTTGCATCATGCTCGTGTTGTTCATGTTCAGCAGCGTTTTCAATGCGTTCGACCTTTTGTTCGACCAGTTCCATGCCGCAGATCGGGCATTTCCCCGGTTCGTCCTGCTTGATTTGAGGATGCATGGAGCAGGTATAGATGACGCCGTCGCCATTGAGATCGGCGGGATGGTTTGACATCCCGGCGGCCGGCAGATCCGCGGTGCCAGGTTCATTTTGGTGAACAGCGCCGAGATTATAAAAAACGAAGGCAGTCGCAGCGAAAGCTAAAATGACGGCGATCTGAATCATCGACGGCGTGCATTTTTTAAGAATGGAAAGCATCGTATTCATGATGGCTCCTCCTCATTTCGGGGATCGGCGATGACGCCGCCTATCGCCCGCTCCAGTCTGACCGCCGCCAAACGATGATCGCGCTGCACTTTCAACAAATCCGCCCTTACTTTGATATAGGTTCTTTGGGCGTCCAGCAGATCGAGAAAAGATGCTCGACCGGATTCGTACGAAATGCGGCCGGCCTCGAATGTCTCTTGGGCCAATGGAATTAAATTGGTTTGCAGAATGGACTGCTGCTGCTGAAGCGCTTCCAGTTCAGGTAGAATCGAAGCAATTTCTTTTTCGATTTGATCTTCCTGCGCCAGTTTCCTGTACTCCGCTTCGGCCTGCATTGTATGGGCGATCCGCTTCGCCGCTTTCCGGCGGGCGTTGGGAATGGGAATGTTAATCCCGATTCCGATATTCCAGGCATCGTCGCCTTCATCAACTGGATTGGTTGGACTGTTCCCGATGCCGATGTAATTGACGCCCAGCGTCACATCGGGATAATCGTCTTTTCTTGCGAGTTCGTATTCCAGATCGGCAATCTCCCGATCCAATTCAATATGCCGCATCTCAGGCCGCTCCTGTTTCGCCGCTTCAATCAATGCGTTCAGGCCAATGCCGGACAACCATCGATCTGTTTCCGGGAATGAATCGAGAATGTCGATGCGGCGGTCGTCATGGAGAAGAGAACTCAATTCAGATTCCAAGGCGGCGATTCTTGCCGGATACCCCGTTAGTTCATTTTCGACCCGCGCCAGTTCGGTTTGCGCTTTCAATACGGCTTCCCGGCTGCGTTGAGCGGTTGCATACAGGGCGGATGCGACTTCCAACGATTGCTCCAAAGTCGCCCGATCTTCTTCGGCCAACTCCATCGCCGCCTTTTCATAATTCAAGCGATAGACCGCTTCCGAAACCTGCTTTCGAATATCGAGCATGGCGAGCCGGTATTCTTCCAATGCCTGCCGCGCTTTCCGATCGGCGATTTCTCCCTGCAAGCGAAGTTCGCCGAACCAGGGGAGCGTCTGACTGACGCCGATAATGAATTCCTGTTCGCCCGTCCGAGTTTGAACACCTTCGACAAACTGGGAGTAATTGATTTTGGGATCGGGCAAGGATGAAACCTGCGGATTGCGAAGCGAGAGTCCTTCAAAACGTGCATAGATCGCCTGCAATCGGGGATTGTTTAACAAAGCCGTTTCGATGGCTCCTTCCAGTGTTACAGATACGGCTTCTCTTACATTGAAAGATTCCGCTTTGGAAGGCTCAAGCGCCCTGGTCGAATCGATCTTAGGAATAGTGATGTCGGATCGAGCAGGAACCGCAGACTGCATCGTCGCGCATGATGACAATGCCAGTCCGGCCAGTAAACCTGGAAAGATGATCCATAAATTTCTGTTCCGAATTGAGTCAATTAGGAAATGATTCATGATTGTACTCCATGGCATGACGTGTTCTGCTTATGCAGCGGCAGAACAGCTATGCGGTCATGTGTAATTCAGAGTTTTGATGTGGAGAATTCATCCGGCGATGAATCAGGAAAAGGGGGAGTCAAATCAAATGAGAATAACGCCGAGAAACAGATAGAGGGGGGCCTGAGTTTGACGCTTTGGATTCGATGAATCGATGCGCTCCAATCGGTTTTGATGGAATGAGTAAGAATCGATATGAAATGACGGCATCAAACAATGCGGCGTCTTGAGATGATTGATCCTTTCAACCGCCGACAATACATTGCCTGGCAGGCTTGCCTGATCCAACTGAATGTCGGCGGCGCATGAACATTCACCCGATAGTTTGTCGCAGGTTTTGCATTGTTCTGAATTTGTCTGCGCTGCTTCCTTTTGTTCAGCACCGGCGCAGCAGGAATGCTCATCATCTTGAGAGGCCGTTTGTTTTTCAGCCGCATCTGATTGGCTTTGATGACAAGAGGGACCGCAAGAACACGCCCATCCCCCTATTGAGGAAATGAGGATCGCCAGTGCAGCGGTCAAACAGACGATCTTGTATGGGTATTGAAGATGCTTGCTATTCATAATCTCTCCTGCCATATAACCTATCTGTTCGAAAGTGATTGGCAAGTAAATGTCAGACGAGCCGCACTGCGAATATGAAAGGGTAATCGAATTGAATTCCTCGGTAAATCCTGTCGCCTTGCGGAAAAATTTACCGGTTCGGGGCCGCGCCCCCGGGCGCACGATCGCCAATGGAAGTTACAGCAAGTACATAGAAACAAGCAGGTTGCCATGAATCCCGCTGCACGTTTCAAACTGGTATGATCGTTGCATATGGGTAAATAAGTATTTGCTCTGTTTTTCGAATAATCGCCGGCGATTCGCCCGCGCCGTGGAAACAAGGAGGTTCTCCACGGCAGGGATTTATCTGCACCATGCGCATGCGGGATGCGCGGCAGGGTTGGGTTTAGGATTCCCCGAATTACGGGATGCTTCTGTCATCATCTATCCGGAGGGAAACCATGGAATAAAAGAGGAGTCATTATGAGCCGCAAATCCAACGACGACGTCAAACAAAGAAGAAAGGAAGCGTATCTGCTCGCCAAGGGGAATCCATGGCTGCTCTGGCAGCTGCAAGCCTATCGAGCCGGCTACATTCCCCCTTTGCTGCCCGGGCAAATCCCCCCTGAGTTAGCGGGCGTCACATTCGGCGCGAAGGATGAATACGATGCGGATGAATTGGCGCAGCATGCGAAGGATGTGCAAAATCGCGAACGGCATTATCTCGCAAAGACATTCATCCTGTTGATCATTTCGATAGGGCTGTTCATCGGGCTGAGCGTATTTGTGCAGTATAAAATAGGGGATCATTTCCGCATCCCCCTGCTCGATTCCATCATCCCCCGCATGGAGAATCAGCAGACAACCATGCAATAACGGCTTCAACGCACGGCGGCGCGGATACTCCATCGATCGATTCGAAGCCATTCCCTCCTCTGTCGGAGGGATTTTTTTGTGAGCATTCTTTGTGAGCATTCTTGGGACGCAGTCTACAGCCGGATTCTTTTCTTCTTGTTCGTTTCAACTCAATGCGTGTAGAGTATCGAGTGAAAGGACGCTCCGGCGGCTGTCCGGGCGATGACGAGGTGCAATTGATTATGAAGCGCGACGTTGGGGCCGCGATGTTGACGGCGGCGGCTATTTTGATCTTCGGGCATGCCATTCTCCTGGAGGGCGCTTCCCCGTTCCGGGGCGACATCCCCCTGCAGTTTTATCCCTGGAAATGCTACGCGAGAGACATGCTCGCCTCGGGAGAGATTCCCTATTGGAATCCCTATACGCACGGGGGCGCTCCCTTTTTGGCCAATATCCAATCGGCGGTGTTTTATCCGTTGGATTGGCTGCTCTTTTTGTTTCCCATGGAGTGGTTTTACGGATTATCGCTGCTGCTTCATCTGCTGCTGGGCGGCCTGGGGGCTTGCGGTCTGGCGCGGCTCTGCGGAGCGTCGGCCTTTCCCTCGGCGGTCGCCGGAATCGCGTACGGATTGAATGGATTCGCGATGATTCACATCCCCGCCGGAAATCATTTGACCTATGCGGGAGCCGCCTGGGCCCCGTGGCTCATGATGGCGGCGGGGGGATTTATAACCGCCTCGAGGAGCCGCCTGCCATGGGCGCTGGCGGGAGCCGGAATCGTTTTTCTGCATTTCATTTGCGGCCATCCCCAAATGACATTCTATTCGCTTGTGTTCAGCTGCCTGTTCGCGTTGTCGCTGGGCGTATGGCGCGAGCGCCTCTCGAATCAACCGAACTACTGGACGCCCGCGCTTCGAACGGGAGTCTGGTCGATGTTTCTCGTCTTCGGCGTGATTCTCGCCGCCTTCCAGTTTATTCCCACGCTTCAATATTTCGGCGAGGCCAACCGTGCCTCCGGTTTGGGGTTGGAAGCGGCGACGGAGTTTTCATTCGCCCCTCACCGCTTGATCACCCTGCTCTGCCCCGACTATTTCGGAACGATGATTCGCGGCACGCATTACGACAGTTTTGTGTATTGGTCGTGCGCTTACGCCGGCGTCTGGATTCCACTGCTGGCCTTGATCGCATTGTGGAAAACCTCGAGGCGCAATGCGTTCGTCATTCCTTTAGCGATCACGGCTTTTTTCGGATTGCTGCTCGCCTGGGGGCGCGGGAATCCATTCTATGCGCTCATGTATCAACTGCCCGGCTTCGGCCATTTCCGAGCTCCGGCGAAGTATCTGCCCTATTATCTGGCCGCCGTCTGCGTTCTCGCCTCCCTGGGGATCGAGCACTTGGGAAACCGTGCCTATGATAAGCTACAGAAAAACGAGCAGCGGAACAGCGAGCAGCCGCCTCGCCGGACATGGCGATGGGCGACGGCGGCGCTGGCTGGAATCATGATGGTCCTCGTTTATTTCGGAAGTCCGTTTCTTGGGGGATTATCGAATGACTCCGCCGCCCGGATTCTTCAGAACCTGTACGGCATGGCATCGTCTGCGGAATCAACCGGCCTGGAGCGAATCATCTGGATGGAGCGCGCCGCTTCGGTCATTCGATGCCTCCTCTTGCTGGGCGCTGGAGCGGTCTGCTTCGGGTTATGCCGCCTGACGCCTCGCGCGCCCCGCATGGCGTTATCCGTCACGATGGGATTGGTTGTTTTTCTCGATGTATATTCGTTCGGCCAGCCTTATTTGCAGGCCAGTTTAATGAGCCTCGAAAATATACGAGCGTCAGCCGCCCCGCCCCGGGCGATTGGCGCGATTCGCCCGCCTAGGCTTTCCCCGCAGCCGGAAAGGATCATGAATCTGAAAGATTTCGACATCCCCAACGTGTTGATGCACTGGCGGCTCTACAACATCGCCGGCTACGACCCCATGAGCCTGCGCGCCTACAACCGGCAGATCGGATTGATGGAGGGATGGAAGGATTCTGATTATCATGACAACATTCAACTCACCCGAATCAATCATCCTGTTCTGGACAGGCTCAACGTCCGCTATGTTTTGACGAAGCAGGAATTGCAGGATAAATCCCTGGAGCTTCGCAGCGCCGGCGGCGGCATTCGGGTTTATGAAAGGCTCAGCGACAAGCGCGCCTGGGCGATGACGCGGCCGGCCGGCGCAGAGGGCGGCGAATGGCGTCCCGCTGATTCGGACGTCGAATTTCGCACTTACGCTCCCCACGAGATTCTTTTCGGATGGCGTCCCGGCGCCGCGGCGTTGATGCGCGTTTCCGAATGGCATTATCCAGGCTGGCGCGCGCAGGCGCGGCTTGGGGATGATGCGCTGCAGGAGATTGAAATCGAACCGTCGGCGGAAGGCTTCCGGCAGTTTACGATTCCGGAGAATACAGTGGAAGTGCGGATGTATTATCAAGCGCCCCGGGCCGGTTGGGCGCTGTCCGGCTTCGCGGCGATTCTGTTTGCGATGCTGGCGTCGTTCGCCGTATTCGCGCGCACCGATCGATTTCTTTCCATCATGCAGAAACTGATGGGGAGAAATTTTTAATAGTATCGCGCCGGCTGCTTCCCTATTTCCAGAAAATTTTCCCAGATAATTCATGAATATTTACAAATTGTTTTGTATATCGCAACAGTTTATTTTGGATATGCACTAGAGTACTCAGGGATTTCCCCATGTAATTTTACCGTAGTTTCCTTTTATATTTTGGGTAATTTACCTATAGATTTTTGGAATGATATATGATATTCTCCCAAAATTATATCCTTTTTCCATGGTGATGAACCATGAAAAAGCTTGACTTGGAAGAAATTCCTGATGCCGAGGATAAAGACTCGGCCGTCCTTTGTGGAAGAGAAGGCGCGCCCGGCAATTTCTTCATGGACAGTATCCTGCCTTCTGTTGAATGGAGCGCGATCAACAGGATATTTCATAAACATCCCCGCCGCAAAATCATCATTCTGCCGATAGACGATCAAGTAAGTTTTATCCAAACGCCTCTGCAATCAGCCTCATGCAAATATCTTGTTACAATGAATCAAACAGGAATTGCCGCCGGCGTTTGACGACAGTGTAAACAGAAAAACATACATCTGCAAATACATCCCCGCGAACAATGTATAGGAAGGAGGATTTCTTAAAAGCGCATTACTGTGCTGCAATGTTACTGCGGGTTGGCGGGTGATTTTCTGTCTTTGGAATCGAAAATTTAGCATGAAGAGGAGAAATGGTTATGTTGTATAAGAATAGAATTCTCAAACTAACCACGATTTCCGTTATGGCGCTGGCTCTGGCTTTCCTGCCGTGGGGCGCGCAGGCGCAGGACGCCGGCGACTGCATACCCAACGGAGCGTATAGCGGCGGTTTTGCGGACGGCCAATTCGCAGGCTTGTTTTGGAATTTTGTTATCACCATGCATGATCCCGAGGGTTCTCGAGGTTCGGTCAATTTTAACTGGTGCACCAACCGCATTGATTTATTTCCCACGCACGAGGAATACGCTCCCATGGTGGGAGACTTGGTGCGTACGGGGCCTAATACCTGGGATATGACGGTCATTGGAAACGGCGCGGACGGGCCGGTCGGCACTGGCGCCAATAATCTTCTTTTTATCTCGGTCATGAGCGGCAGCTGCACGTTTTCGGAAAACTGCGACGAGATGTACTATTCGGGCGCCTACGCCGTTTTCCAGCCCTATCAGGACGTCAATCCCACAGACGGCATCCCGGATGAAGGCGAGGAGCCGTATATATGCTTCCCGGCCGAGAGCGTCTCGCACCGCGTCAAAGTGATGCCGCCTTACGCGCTCAAGATGCCGACGGGGCCTACGTCTGTGATGGGCGATGTGTGGGTGACGGACGATATGCAGTCGACGCAGAATCTGGCCGGCGGCGTGGATGAGGATGTCGCTGCGGATCGCGCATTGGCGGTGCGCTGGTATTTGGGAGGGATGGACTGCAAGAGCTACCATATCTATGTTTCGGACGACGGCGCTCCCTTTGCGTATTTGTGCCATACCGA
>JAFGTC010000100.1 GCA_016934335.1 Candidatus Omnitrophota bacterium
GGTTATGCCGACTTTTTTCAACGCTTCGATGGCGTATTGCACCAAGGGTTTATTTGCAATGGGGATAAGCGGCTTGGAATTGGTGAAGGTCAGCGGACGAAGCCGCTTGCCTCGGCCGGCGCAGGGAATAATGGCTTTCATAGTCTAACTCCTTACCCAAAACAACGAAAAAATAATTATTCGGTTGTATTACGGGCGCCTATCATCAAGATCACGATGTAAAAAATACTCGAAAATTTATGTGATGATTCCTGAAAATCATTCATGCAAAAACTTGTTTTCAAAGAAAAGAGCATCTTCTCAAAACAAGAAATGCATTCTTCTTCAGATTCTGTTATACCATAGCATAAATATCATGAAAAATAGCGGGGAGAGCGGATGAACGGCTTCCATAAACCAGGCCGGAAAGACGCAGAGACGCATCAAAAAACAATCAATCCAGCATTTCTTCCTGTTCCGAATCCGATCGTTCGATGTGCGTGATTCGGCCGGTGGTTTTGTATTCTTCGGCGTATTCCTGCGCACGCCGAAGAAGCCAATCCCGATTGTTGCGGGACGAATCGTCGAGCACTTCCTCCAGCAGCTGATTCAGAATTTCCGAGAAGACCGGTCCGGGACAAAGCCCCATATGGATCAAGTCGCGGCCGTTGATATCCAATTTTTGCACGGTCAAGGCGTCATCGTCTCGATCGATTTGCCGAACAGTTCGTAAAAAGTGGAAAATTCCTTTTTCATAGCCGTCGCTGTTGAACCGGTTTCCTTTGCGATCCGCCATTCGCATGCGAAGAAATCCTTCGACATTTTGCCGACCCAGTTTGCGGATGAAGCGGCGAGTCGCGCCTTTAGAGAGCCCGTGCTTCAGGTTGTACATGTGGTTTTCTATAATGTTGGAGGCTGTTTCAATTTCCTTGTTGGAAAAGCGCAGACGCCTCATGATGCGCCGCGCCATGCTCTTGCTGAGATATTGATGCCCGTAAAAAACATAATCCCCTTTGCGGGAAAGATATTTTTTGGCGGGTGTTTTCCCCAAATCGTGTAAAAGCGTAACGAAGCGAAAAAAGGGATAGCGGGGTGAGAGCGCATCCACGGAATGAAGAGTATGCCAGGCGACGTCATCGGCGTGAAACCGGTTTTGCCCGATATCGAAGCAGGCCTCCAATTCGGGCAGCACATAACGCAGCAGGCCGGTCTGATGCATCAGATCGAAGCCGTGCGAAGGTTTGGGGTAGGCGAGCAACTTGAGAAACTCATCGCGTATGCGTTCGGGAGAGACGTTATGAATCAAGCGGGCGTTCTGTTGAATCGCCTGAAACGCCTCCGGGGCGATCCGACCCTCCAGTTTGGCGGCGAATCGAGCCGCCCGGATCATACGAAGATAATCTTCCTGAAATCGCATTCGGGCGTCGCCCACGGTTCGAATCACTTTGTTTCGAAGATCCGACAAGCCATCGAAAAGATCGATGATTTCCCCCGTCTCGAGGTCTAAAGCCAACGCGTTGACGGTAAAATCGCGTCTTTTTAAATCTTCTTCGAGTGAATCGGCGAATCGGACGGTGGGATGTCTGCCGTCTTTGTATTCAAGATCGTATCGAAACGTTGTGATTTCATACTGGACGCCATCGATAATCGCGGCGACTGTTCCGTGTTCGAATCCGATGGGAACGGCTGTAATACCCGCCCGGCGTAAACGATGCAGCACCTCTTTGGGAAAAAGCGGGGTGGCCAGATCCCAGTCGCTGCCTACAACATGTTGAATTATTTTGACTTGAGGATCAGCGAGCAGGGAATCTCGCAAGATTCCCCCAACCACATACGTTTTTTGGGGCCCCAGAATTGCATTTAGTTGTTGAACTGGGGCGGGAACGGCCGATAATTCCAATTGCATAATATTTTTCCGATTAATGGAGCAACTTTCCAGAGAAGGCCAAGTTTGATGAATGAGATGGGATCATATCCCGTATAAAACTATATCACCGCCTTTTATTCTTCGAAGGCGATCTTTGCATGAAATCCTAAAGAAAAAAGATGATGAATGATGAATATTTTGATATCCTGATAATTCAATCGAATTATTTTTCGCATTGACCGGGAAACATAGCGAGTTGTTCTCGGAGGACGTCATGAAATGCGCCTTCTTGAAAAGAGAGAATGTTTGTTTGTTTCCATGTTTCATTATAATGATACTTCTTTGCGGATGTTTGGGATGCGCCTCTTCGCAGCGCTTCGATCATGAGAACACCCTTTCGTCTGACATCGCATCGAATCGCCCGGCGACTCCCTCAAAAGTGTTGCAGAAACAGTCGCATCCCTTTGAAGGCCGACTTCCTTTAGGAATCGGCGCACGAATCGACTTATTCATCTCCGATGCGGCCTCAGGCGTATCGGAAATTTATGAATCCTACCTCAAGCCATTACGAAAGGGGAAAATATTCACCCGCCGGCCTTATGAGTTGGATTATTCGATTCTGCCCAAAAAAGGCGAAGCCTTCAATCATAAAGCTTCGCCGCTCGACTCGGTCTCCATCAGGTCGGATTATAAAGTGCAAATTGGCATCAGTCGAAAATTTCGGCATCTAACGGATTTTTTGAAAGCGGATTTCTGGCTGGCGCACGATGAATATTCGACGGCGCCGGCGGCGCTGGAGGCTGCCATCTCTCCTTTGCAGCAATTCCAACTCAACGATTCGGCGGAGAAGGAGGAGAAAATTGATTTAAGCCTACCCGTCGCGCTGGATCTCGAACAATTCTTGTCAGAGCGCTGGAAATACTCCTCGGATTTTTCTATAAACCCAGATCAATCAAGTCAATAAAGATATTTCCCCGAATTACCGGGCCGACGATTTGAGAGATGAAGAAAACTTTGTCTCAGTTGGATATGAACCCAGTTAAGGCAATCGATTTCATGAAGATCGGAGATATAGGGCAGTTCGACGTATCCAAGAGGATGGATATATTTGAGAATTTGCGATTCCAACCGGGTTGAGACCGCTTTTGATAAGAGAATTTCTTCGGATTCGGCAAATTCCTGAATCGCTTTTCCCACCCGCATATCGTTGGTAACCACTGGGGAATCGCCGTCCAGGATGACTTCGCCCAAATGGAGGCCGATGGAGGCATGGATTTGCTTGCTTTCCCGAACATTGATGTTTCGGCGGAAGAGATCCTTCATGATTTGAATGGCGGAAATGACGGCGGAATTGGCGTCTCCTGATTCAAAAGCGGCGATGATCTGATCGCCTTCGCAGGATTTTACATAGGCGCAGCCGTATTTTTGGAAGGTCGAATGGCACAATTTCTGGTATTCGGCGATCAGGCGGCTTGCTTCGCGATCTCCATATTCCCAAAATTTTTTGGTGGATTCGCAGACGTCGATGTAAAGAACAATCCATCGATGAGATTCACGAACGCCGGTTGGAATCAATTCATCGGAAGAAGGAAGCGCTCCATTCTGAACGGAAAAGCCGTCCATATCGGCGAGGATGCGGAATTTCACTTCATAGATTTCTTGGAGTTCCGAGATATTTTTAAGAGAAAATTCCCCCACAAGTTGAAATGAAAATTGGGGATTATCGGACAAGGATTCGACAATTTCTCTCGAAACGAATATATATCCTGACGGCGCTTCGGTCTGGATGCGTTTGGTGATGTTGTTCGTATTGGATTGATGAATGATCCCGTCATGGAAATTGACGTAGCCCTGATGGATCCCAATGGCGGGGATTAAATGAATTCCCTTGGGAAGCCCCAGGTCGTCCTGCTTCATGATGTGGAGGATGGATTGGGCGGATAGGAGGCAAATTTCCGGATCTTCAAAACAGCAGACGATTTGGGGGCCGCCGCCCGGTTCGATGAAGCAGGCGCTATGTTTTTCCAAGACGGATCGAATCGTTTTTTGATAGGCCGTCAGGATGCGGTCTGATTCTTTTTTCCCCAGTTCCCAGATTTTTTTGGCGGATGACGAAACATCCACAAACATGATGGTCCAAAACCGCTGGTTGGAAACCCGGTATTTTTCTTCGATCTCATTCTGTTTTTGAACCAGTTTTTTGAGACGTTTTTCCAATTCGGATGAATTTATGATATGTCGCATGAAATTCAGCTCCGACCAACGATTCTCAACGCATAAAAACGACAAAATACACATATGGCGCCGCGTTTACGCCAAAATGTGTTCGGAATATGACCATAGTTTAGAAACAACATTTCGAAATCCAAGTTGAATGCATTGAATATGCGTAAAATTATAATCGGCCGATCGTCCAACATATTTAAGTCCTGCAGAGGAAAAAAATTCACGAACAGGCAATTGCGTGGTATCATTGGATACGAATAAGTATTTAAAACGACGATTATTCAAATATCATATCAATTTAGAAAATGGATTTTTTTCTAGTCAGCCGGCTTTTTCTTGCGATTGAATCGGAAAGATCTGAAAATGTTTATGCGATTGCTATGCGATGAATCCATTTAAAACCTCGGGGAGAGGTGAGTTATGATGAGTCGATTATCGCATCCCTTAATGATCGTTCTTACGCTTATCGGCGCCATAGGCTGTTCCTATACTCCCAAAGTGGCTTATGATCCTATACTTATAGACGCGACGACCACCTCCAGGACGGCCGCTCATGCGCCTCGTATTCGGGAGAATGCCGATGCCGGCGAAAAACAAGGCTGGTCGGTCATTACCGATCCGGTCGTGCTGGACGCCGAGGGAATGGGTTATGAAGATGACCTGGCAGAGGCGGAAGACGCCGACATTTATGTCGATTATGACGATTACAGTTACTCGAATTTCACACCCTATCCCGATGATGAAATAAATTATCGAGTTTCTGATTTTTATTACGATACATATATCCCGGAATCGTATCCTCCGATCCGTTATGTGTACTCATACTACACGCCTTCCTATTACTCTCCCTATTATCGTCCCTTCACGTGGTACTATGGCGAGTACGTCAATCATCCTTATGAGTATCCATCTAATTATTCTGCATTTGTAAATTATTATGATCCATGGCGATACGGTCCGTATGGCTCCGCCATGTTCGCTTATGGAGATTATCCCTATTACACGACCTTCTATTCGGGATATGGATATTATCCAGGTTATTATTGGAGTCCGCTGGATTACTATAATCCTTTCTGGACATACAGTTGGAACGATTATTGGGGCGGATATTATGCCTCGCCCTATTTGTATCACCATGGCTACGATCCCTTCTATGCCTACGGGAAGCCGTGGCGTCGATACGGCTATCCGTGGAATCGTTATCACGGATGGAATTATGACGGGGATCATAAAGAAGATGGCGCGGAAAAGCCGACAGACGGCGGCGGTCAACGCGAAGGCCGGCCGATGATCAGCCAGCGAAACGAAGAAATCCGCTTAACGTCTTCATCGGCGACAGGCGGCGTCGGGATGGGTGAGGATCGCAGCATCACCCTGCCTAATCTCAAGTCTTCGCGTTCGAATTCCCTTTCCAGCGATCGCGATCGATCCACCTCGGAAACCACTCGATCTTCGCGGCGCAGTCTTGAAAGAGAAAAAGAGCGATCCATCCAAGTCTGGTCGCTGCCGCCCCTGCGCACCGAAACCATGACGCAGAAAACCAACCCCAGTTATCTGCGCGACCAAAATATGGGTCAGACCATTCGCACTTCTCGGAAGGATGGAGATTCGTCTTCAGGCCAGACGGCCCCGAAAATAACGCAGGAATCGCAGCGACAGAGCACGAAGCAGTCATGGAATTCTCAATCGCCGGCGTCGCGGATATCCGTATGGAGAAATCAAAGAAGCCTATCCCCTTCGCAGCCGTCCGAGAATTCAAGAAGCACGATTATCGTTCAGCCGTCTGAAAGACGATCCAGCAATTCAATTCGAGTATACCAACCGCAGTCTCAAACAAGATATCAGCGCATCGATTCATCGAATTTGAGGACAAACCGCTATTCGACGGATCGATCGCAGCAAAACTATAATGCTTCCACGACGCGATCGTTTCTGCAGCCGATTCCCCGGAGTTCAGAGCCGTCCGTAGAATCGCCGCGCACCAATTCGTCTTATTTGCGCGAACCGGCTTCGCGATCAACAACGCCGTCTTCGCTTCAGAGAACATACACAATTACGCCGCAAACCTCGACGAGTCCGAGTCGAAGTTTTCAACAAAGTTCCTCCGAGAACTATCGAACCAACAGTATAACGATCCCCCGGTCGCAGCCTCTGAGAAGTTCAACCTCGAATTCAACTCGCATCAATAATTCCCGGTCCATTTCGCCATCTTCGTCGCTGTCGACTCAACGCTCTTCGTCAACCTATTCGGCGCCGGCCCGGAGCATGCGATCTTCATCGATTTCGATTCCGCGATCGTCTTCATCCAATTCCATTCCCCGCTCCTCCGTGGCGCCTTCACGATCCATTTCGACGCCCAGCCGAGCTCCCTCGCGCTCCATTTCGGCGCCCAGCCGAGCTCCCTCGCGCTCCATCTCAACGCCCAGCCGAGCTCCCTCGCGCTCGATCTCAGCGCCGAGTCGTTCTCCATCGCGCTCCGCCCCCGCTTCTCGTTCAACATCCCGCCCCCGGTGAACTGATTTCAGGGAAGTTGGAGCTGAAGCGCCTTCTTCGATGGTTCAATTTGACAATCCTCCACTTTTTTAGAATTCTTACTTTATTTTTAATGGAAGCATAATAAAATCGAGTAAGAATTTCATTTTTATTGAATTCCATTCATGATAATGAATTGGATGCCTGCCATTTCGTTTTTCGCTCATGATGAGATTCTATTAACAGAGACTCGATTTCTTTGACTTATCCTGGCAGCGGGCACTTTGATGGAAATGAGGAAAGCATCTTGAAATTTCCTTTTTGGGACGGTCAAGACGACGCGTTCATAGCGCCGAGCGGGAACACCGATCGCCTTTCCCAATCCTTGTTTGGAAAATATGGAGAAGAAAAATGCTGGGAAGCGATTGATTCGCTCTCGGCCTCGAAGCAGTCGGCATGGTCGAAAAGACTGTTTTTATGGATGCTGTCCAGCGAAAATCCCGAAATCAAAGAGCGGGTGTGGGAAATTCTCGATTATGCGGAATTTGATCTGGAACTGCTGATACATGAATTATCGAGTCCGCTCTGGGCGGCTCGTGCGGCCGCCATTCGGTTGATCGCCAAAAGCGGCCGATTGGACGTGGTGCGGCTGCTCATCTGCGGATTGGAGGATTATCACCCGAAGGTTGTCGATGAAACGCTTCTCAGTCTTGCAACGTTGATCAAGAATGCGCAGGCGCGAAAAGAACGAGGGGAACTGGAGCCTGACGAAATTCATGACGCCTTCACTATTTTGTTTCAACTCTTGTACTACTCGAAGCGGTCTCCTCGATTTCAAGCCATCCCATTTTTGTTTCAGGCGGCGCCGCTGAATGAAGATCTTTTTTGGGAAAAGTATCTGGAGTTGGATCTTCCTCAATTCACGATTCTGCATGAAGAATTTCTCCGCTGTCAAAAAAACGGATCTCTGAATGTACTGTATCGAGGTCTGCTGCAAAGAGACGAATCGATTCAAGAGCGAATCGCCAACTTTTTATCCGCGGCGATTCGCAGCAGCGGAAGCAGCGTCAACCATCATCTGGCCGCCCTGCGGGATCTTTCGCGCGAAGATTTCAGCCGCATCGCGATTATACTGCAGAATCATCGCCTTCTGGTGGAATTTCAGGGATTGATCAAGCATATCGCTCCGCCGGAGAGGATTATTCTTTTCGATCTTCTCGAATCCGTCGGCGCCGAGCAGAACCTCTCGTTTTTGTTGCGCTGTCTGCAGTTGGACGATTCCCGCATCCGAATCCGCGTCCTCAAAATTTTAGGGGACAGCCCCAATTTGGGATTGAGAAATGAAGCGTTTGAATTTTTAACCGACTCTGATGAGCAGGTGCTTTTGGCGACTCTCCGCTATTTGCAGAAAAAAGGAGATCTCAGCATCCTCGAGCGCATTTCCCCCCTGACTCGCAGCCCCAAGAAGAAAGTCAAACAAGGGGTGGTCGGCGCCATGTTCAAGATTATGAAAGATAATCTTCTGCGAAAATTCGATCGCCTCTCCGTCTCGAAGCGGAAAAAAATTTTGTCCTCCCTAACTAAAATGAAGCCGGAATTTTTTGAAGAAATCGCGTATCTTTGCGAATCGCCCGACGAGTCGGAGCGCATCAAATACATCAAAATGCTCGAGTCCGAAGCGCTGAACAAGGCCATCAAATCTTATCGAAAATTGTCGCGCGATCCCAATCCCAATGTTCGCGCGACCGCCATACGCGGATTCGGGCGGGTCGATGATATGGCCGTGCGGTATATGATGCTCCGGCGATTTTTTGACGATCCCGATCCGCGAGTGCGATCCAACGCCATCGATCTGCTGCCGGAGGAGAAGCCGGACGACCCCTCGATGCTGGCGATAGCGAAGCGCGCTGCGAAATCGGCTAGTTGGAGAGAACGCGCGAACGCCATCGCCAAATTGATCAATTGGGGATTCGCCAAGTATGAAACCGAGTTGGTAAGCATGTTGGATAGTGAAGATGAGGCGGTTAAAACAAGCGCGCTTTGGATTCTGGGGGTCACTCATTTGCCTCATCTAACCTACCGGCTGCGCGAAGCGGCCAACGATCCGCACGCCCCGGTTCGAAAAATGGCGGTGCGGGGCATCGGGCTGTGCGGCGATCATGAAGACGTTCGAGCGTTGATGCCTTTTCTTCAGGATCCTGATCGAGGGGTGCGAGCGGCGGCGAGAGACGCATTGCGGGCTCGATTGAATTTATCATTTGAAATCGCTTGACGCCGCCGGGCATGAAAGCGATTCGTTAAAAAGGAATTTTATGGATTCTCGCAAGCCATCCAATCCATCGCCCGAACCATCAACCGGCGCTCCTTCGACGAAGACGAGGAAATCGGGACGTCGAAAAGCGGCCGCTCTGCGATATCGAAGCGGCGAGGATAGCGCGCCGGTCGTCATCGCCAAAGGCGAGGGGGCGATCGCCGATCGAATCATGGAAATCGCGCGCGATCACGAAATCCCCCTTTACCGGGATCCTGATCTCATTTCGGTGTTGTGCACCATCGATCTCGGGCGCGCCATCCCCCCGGAGTTGTATGAGGCCGTCGCGGAAGTATTGGCGTTTGTCTATAAAATCAATAAGAAATATGACGATCTTTTAAGAAAAAGTCGACAAGATTGAAAAAGCGAGATACAATTCAATTGAAGAACGATCAAAAGTCAGTCAGAACGATTCACCGGGGTTGACAGCAAGGATCGGTTCGTGGTAATTAAGAGTGGAAGGTGAATTGCTGCGAACCAAGCGTGGACCTGGATCGGTCTAGCGATAAGCCCGTTTTTTGTAGTCGTTATAGCACGGTTTTATGATTCGTATTTATTATTTTGCTGCAAAAAACAGGGCTCTCCCCGGAAATCCGGGGCGCGGCATCCTGAACACCTTAAACCAGGAAGGAGGTGAAATGAGGATGAAAAGACTGAAAGGTTTCACGCTGATTGAACTTTTGATCGTTGTGGCGATCATCGGTATTCTGGCGGCTATCGCCGTTCCGAACTTCTTGAACGCGCAGGTGCGCGCCAAGGTGTCTCGTGCACAGTCGGAAATGAAAGGTCTGAAGACGGCTCTCGAGTCCTTCTTCATCGACAACAACCAGTATATGCCGATGAATACAGATCGTACGATCAAGAACACGCAGTATCGCGGCATTGATGATGACCCGGCGGCGGGAGAAGCGCAATTGAACATTGCTCATATCCTGATTGGCAACAGCCGCAGCGGAC
>JAFGTC010000009.1 GCA_016934335.1 Candidatus Omnitrophota bacterium
ATCGCGCCATCGAAGAATTCGAAGCCGACAAAACGCGCTATCTGCCTCCCGAAGCGGATAATTGAATCTCGCCTTATTGTTCGTGAGTCGCTTCTTTTTCTCGGATGAACGCGATGAAGAGCGAGATGAACACCTTGATCACATACCAGATCGGCCGGCAGCCTCGGTGGAGCGAATAGCGTTTGTTGACGGAGTACATATATACGGGAATTTCATTCAGGCGAAAATCGTTTTTCAGGAAGGTCATGATCATATCGGCGTCGGGATAATCGAAAGGGAAACTTTTCCCGCAGAGAAAATGAAGCGTCTTCCGGTTGAAGCCCATGAATCCGCTGGTGGGGTCGGTAATCCGGCGAAAGCACAGGCACCGCAGCACGAAGCGAAACAGATGGATTCCGATGCGCCGCAGGGGCGTGCCGTAATAGAGGGGAGAGTTCGGTTCGAAGGGGATCTTCTCTTTCGATAGAAACCGGGATCCGATCACGACGTCGAATTCGCTCGCCATCAGTTCGCTGAAGATCAATGGAACGCAGCGGGGATCGTGCTGTCCGTCGCCGTCGATCTGGATCAAATAATCATATCCATGACGATAGGCGTATTTGTAGCCGGTTTGAATCGTAACGCCGTACCCCATCTGGCTGGAATGCGAAAGGACGCGGATGTTGTTTTTTTTGAGAATTTCCAGGGAGTCGTCTATGGAGGCGTCATTGACCGCGAGAATATCCGCCTGAATACTCCTGCATTCCTGCGCCAGTCTCGGAAGCAGAGAAGGCAGATTCTTCGCCTCATTGTTTACAGGTATAATGACCAACGTCTTCGGCATAATCTTATCTGATCACATTCCGTTCATCGACATGCTCGCCGATATCTCGCGCTCATGCAGCGTCATCCAATGCGAAGGGGCGTCCGGACATTCATAACATTTCATTTCCATGATGCCGCCGTACCATGGGGGGCGGGAATTATTGTACAAAAAGGCATTTCCCTCACCCTTCTTACAGAGTAGGCGATTGAATAACAATCCAAAGCGATGCTCTTTCTCCCATCATACTTCGTTTTTTCTTTGTTGGGAAGAATATAGGAGAAAATAATTCAGCGACGTATGATTCTATCATAAATATCGCATGTCCGCCGGGCGATTTCATCCCAGGGGGGAAGAATGGATTCGGGATGGAAGCGCGGCGGCGCCTGATCCGGAAGGAGGCATTGCGACATGGCCGCCTGCAGCGAGTGGGCGCTTCCCGGAGTCACGATGCGGATGGCGTCGCATGAATCCGGCAGATGCTCGAGACATCCATACGACGACGCGGCGATGACCGGCGTTCCGCAGATCAAAGATTCGACGGGCGTCAAACCGAATATCTCATAGGGGGAGGGGCAAACAGTAAAATCGGCCAGCGAAAACAGCGCAGGCATCGCGGAACGGGGAATCTTCGGCAAAAGAGCGACGCCGGCGCACGCCGGCGCCGCCCCGCGGGTCAGCGTTATATGATTCGCGGAGCAGATCGATTGAATCTTGGCGGCGCATCCCTCATCGGGCCCGCAAAAAATCAATCGAGCCTCCGCCCCTTCCTCGATCAATCGAACGAACGCTTCCATGAGGATCATGACGCCCTTGGCCCGATGAAGCCGCCCGGCGTAAAGAAACGTGCAAAGGGACGAACTTTCCGCGGCCGGAAATGGAAGAGGCGATGCCGGCGATTCGAATCGAGGCCGGCCATGGGGAAGCACATGAATCCGGCCGCCGGGCGTCCCGGCGCGCTCGAGTTGTTTTTTTTCTTCCCGGCATAGAGCGAAAAAAGCCGAAACATGTAAAATCCATCTCCGGCGCAAGAGCGGATCCATCCACTTGTGCGCCGCTCTTTTCAAGCCTCGATGAACGGGCGGCGCAAAAGAGCCGTGGCTGGAAAGGCACAGACCGGCGCCGCGCTCCATCATTTTGACGCAGAGCCGCCGGTAACCCGGAATGTGAACATCGTGCAGATGAAGAATATCGATGGATGCGGGCAGCTGTTCTTCGATGGAGGGATTCCAAAACGAAGCGGTGAATATCTTGTACTTGCGCGCCAAGAGGGGATTGCGATTGGTCATATAAAAAATGCGAATGCCGCCTGCCTCCCCGACGGCCCTGACGGCTTTTTGAACCACCCAGCGCACGGTCAAACCCTCGCGCACCGAATCCGGATGCAGGCCGGCGTCGGTCGTCAGCACGATGATTTCATGCCCCAGTCGGGCTTGAGCCTGGACCAGCGAGTAGACCGCTTCGGGAACGCCGCCGAAGCAGTTTGCCGGTGGAAAGTATGGAATCGCGTGAACAATGCGCATAAGCTGTCAATGGTTCGGCCTGTTTCAACATCTCTCGCGATAACGCCTCAATCGGACCGAGGCGCGACGTTTTTGAAAATCCAGCCGCATACATAGGCGATCAGAAACATGGCGTTTCGCATCAGAAACACCGGGAACGATCCCAGCAGCGCCGGATCGCGAAACTTTGAATACAAATAAATAGAATAGCCAATTTGAACGATCAGAACGATGGAGATCAAGCCCGCGGCAGGCGTCGGATGAAACGGGAGCAGAACGAGTGCGGGAAACAAAAGGCCTGTGGACAAGACCAGCAGCGCGAGGATTCGGTCGAATGGATACAAAACCTGGCTTTGCACGAAAGGCCGCCGGAATCCATACCACCAGGTCCGCTTCAGACATTCGCCCAACCGGGTTTTGAAATGATGCCAGGCAATCGCGTTGGGGTTGCATCGCAGACGAAGCCCTGCGCTGCGAATGCGCTGATTGAATTCGGAGTCGAAACTGGATTCGCCCAGCTCGACGCGGCACAAGCCCAGGCGATCGAAGACTTCTTTGCGATAAAGCGCGTTGGCGCTGGTGATATGGCGCGCATCGCCGCGATTGGATCGAATTTTGTGCGCGATTTCGTAGCCGAACATTTTCGCCACAGATCCATCGTCATCGGCGGGCAGAAGGAGTCCTCCCGCTCCGGCGACATTATCCCCCTCCAATTCCCGCAGCAGTTCATTCAGCCATTGCGGATCGAGTTTCACGTCGCTTTCCACCCAGGCGATCACGGCGCCGGAAGCTTTCTGGAGGCCGGCGTTCATGGCGGCCGCCTCTCCGCCGTGATCGATTTGAAGGAGGAAGGTTCGAATCCGGTCGTCCGGGCTGTGAAAGTTTTTCCGCCATTCTTCGATGACTCGAACGGAGTCGTCGGTTGAACCATCGTCCACAATCCAGATTTCCATAGGGCGGTCGGACGCGAGGCCGGCGATGCTCTGCAGCGTTTCGGTCACCGCATCCTGCGAATTGTATACGGGAACAATAAATGAAATGGTTTGATCCGCCCCGCTCATTACAACCGTATCCAATCTCCCACGAGTACGCTCACGGAGTCCATCATGACTGGCAAATCATAGAGCAGACGGAAACTCATGATGAGGCAAAATGAAATCAATGCGACAATCCAAACCGGCTTCGTTTTTTTCGTGATGGGAATCAGCATCAGGCAGGCGCTCAACAAGAGCGAAAATTCAATCAGAAGATATCGGCCTACAAAGACGCTCTTCACCGGTTCGGAATACGTCATGCCCGATAGGGTTTCTTGTACTCCCTGAACGCTGACCGCAACGACGTTGGGCGCATCCGGCCAATGATACGATATCAGCGGATAAAACCAAGGGATGAAGCCGATGTCGCCGATTAGATGCAGAAAATGACCGATCATCCAAGAATACCCCCAGCGGCGATTGATGAGTTTCCCCACGAGAACCGAACAAACGGCGACCGACAGCAGCGTATGAAACCAGCATCGCCCGTAGGGAGCGATCGCAAGCACGTCGGAAAAAATTTTATCGAGCACATCGACGGCAAAGGTTGCGGCGATGGCGGGCGTATAGGGCAGTTTCGTCAAACGCGCGCCGGCCAAACTCATCGCAAGGTGGCCAGGAATTGGATACACGTCGCCTCCTCATATAGTTTTTCTTGATCCAAAGCAGGATTTGTTTATGCAACGATCAAAGAATCTATGGAATATGATAAAAGGATCCGCATGTTTTATAAGGTTTTGATTGTGTGTTTTTTGTATGGGCGTTGGACGGTTTTTCACCGCGGCTTGAATGGCCAGCGGCGGCGGTTGGATGTATCACGCCGAATCGTCTTCTTTGTATTTCTTTATATTGAGATTGTATTCGCGGATTTTCCGGTAGATCGTCGCCTGGCTGAGATGCAGCGCATTCGAGGAGTTGGGGACGCTGCCCCGGGTGATGCGCAGCGCGTTGTCGATGGCGTCGCGCTCGACCTGCTCGAAAGGCGCGATGACTTCCCGCTCTATTGGCTTCGGCGATGGAGAAACGGCTTTTTTCGCTAATGACGCCGAATGCGCCTGGATCGTTTTGGGAAGCATGTCCGCCTTCAGGATTTCTCCATTTCCCAAAACCACGCTTTGTTGTATGCAGTTCTCTAATTCGCGCACATTGCCCGGCCAGGCGTAGCTGCAAAGCGCATTCAACGCATCGTCGGAGATCGCCTGCAGCGGCTTGTCGTGTTCGCGAGCGTATTTCTTCAGAAAATGCTCCGCCAATTCGGGGACGTCGTCGGCGTGATCGCGCAGAGGAGGCGCCTCGATGAGCACCACATTCAAGCGGTAAAACAAATCTTCGCGCAGCTGATGTTGATTCATCGCTTCCGCCGGATCGCGGTTGGTAGCGGAGAGGATGCGGATGTCGACTGAAATTTTATCGCTTCCCCCGACGCGGTAGAGCGCATGCTCCTGCAAAAAACGCAGGATTTTAGCCTGCAGGCTGTATTCCATCTCGGCGATTTCATCGAGAAACAATGTGGAGAGATGGGCGCGTTCGCACCGGCCGATATAGCGTTCCCGGGCGCCTGTGAACGAGTTCGGCTCGTGACCGAACAGTTCGCTTTCCAACAAATCTTTGGGGATGGCGGCGCAGTTGACGTCGATCAATTCTTTGCCGCGGCGCGGCGAGAGATCGTGAATGGCGCGGGCGATCAACTCTTTGCCGGTTCCGCTTTCGCCGGTGATCAACACGGGCGCTTGGGTCGGCGCCACGGTTTCGATGATGCGGTAGACGACCTGCATTTCCGCGCTGCCGCCGATCAAGCCGTTTAATCCGCTTCGCCGGGAGCGCTCCAGTTTTTGGATTCGAGTGGACAGGCGGCGATGTTCGACCGCATTTTTGACCGTCACCAGCAGCCGGTTCCAATCGATCGGTTTGGCGGAAAAGTCATACGCGCCCCGGCGCATCGCTTCGACGGCCCGTTCGATGCTGCCGAACGCCGTAACCAGAATCACCGGCAGGCCGGCGTCGATCGCAAGAATTTCGGGTAAAAGCGCGATGCCGTCGCCGTCCGGCAGTTCATAATCCAAAAGTATCGCGTCTACATCGTCGATTTCCTTCAGAACGCTGCAGCATTCGGCGCAGCTGAACGCGCTGCGAATCGCATAGCCTTCCTGCTGGAGCCTCGTTTGGAGCATGCGTTGAAAATCGGCGTCGTCATCGACAATCAGTAATTGAGGCATTGCCTTCTCGTCCAATTATTGAAATACTGGATTGAAATATTGTAGCATAGTCTCTAATCATTTCTGTATCAGTAAATTTGGCGAGTCGAGGATTGAGGAGGGCGTCATGGTCAAACGATATGCACTGGGCATTGATTATGGAACGGAATCGGGGCGCGCGCTGCTGGTGGATGTAGAAACCGGCGATGAAATAGCCACGCATGTTTTGTCGTACGCCAACGGCGTGCTGGATGAAACGCTGCCGGATGGAACCAAATTGGATCACGATACGGCTTTGCAGGATCCCAACGACTGGATCGCCGTGCTGAAGACCACCGTTCCGGCTGTTTTGAAAGAAGCGAATGTTTCTCCCGAACAGGTCATCGGCATCGGCGTCGACTTCACTTCCTGCACGGTGCTGCCCGTCGATGAGAACGGGACGCCGCTTTGCAATCTTCCTCCATATAAAAATCGCCCGCACGCCTGGGTGAAGCTCTGGAAGCATCACGCCGCTCAGCCCGAAGCCGACAAGATCACTCAAACCATTCACGAGCGCGGCGACACAATTCTCGAACGCTACGGCGGCAAGATGTCCTCCGAATGGATCGTCCCCAAAATCTGGCAGGTTCTCGATGAAGACGAAGAGATTTTCGACGCCGCAGCGCGCTTCATCGAAGGCGGCGACTGGATCGTCGAGCAGCTCTGCGGGCAGGAAGCCCGCAGTTCATGCCAGGCCGGCTATAAGGGCATGTGGGATAAAGAAGAAGGCTTCCCCACGCCCGAACTGCTCAAAGCCCTTCACCCTAAACTGGAAAATCTGGTCGGCGATAAGCTTTCGCCCGACATCAAGCCCTTAGGCTCCAAGGCGGGCGAGTTGACCGAAGAGGCGGCGCAGTGGACCGGCCTGAAAGCGGGAACCGCCGTAGCCGTGGGCATCATCGACGCTCATTCGGCCGTCCCCGGCTCGGGCGTCGCCGAACCGGGCAAGATGTTGATGGTCATGGGGACGTCGACCTGCCACATGCTGCTCTCGGAAAAGAAAGCGAGCGTTCCCGGAATGTGCGGGTGCGTTCGAGACGGCATCCTTCCCGGCTTTTACGGCTATGAAGCGGGGCAGCCCGCCACCGGCGATATTTTCGCCTGGTTCATGGAAGCATGCGTCCCCCAATCGATCCTTGATGAAGCCCGGCAAAAAGGCCTCAACGCGCATAAAATCCTTGAAGAACGCGCCGCGAAGCTGCAGCCCGGTGAAAGCGGATTGATCGCTCTCGATTGGTGGAACGGCAACCGCTCCGTCCTGGTCGATGCGGAACTGTCCGGCTTGATCGTAGGCATGACGTTGACCACCAAGCCCGAAGAGATCTATCTGGCCCTGATTGAAGCCACCGCCTTCGGCACCCGAAAAATCATCGAGGCGTTCGCCGAAAACGGCATCCCCATCAACGAACTTTACGCCTGCGGCGGCCTGGCCGAAAAAAATAAACTGATGATGCAGGTTTATTCGGATGTAACCGGCCTGCCGATTCGCATCGCCGCATCGCCGCAAACCTGCGCTCTGGGCGCGGCGATTCTGGGGGCCGTCGCGGCGGGTCAGGCGAACGGAGGGTATGATACGCCTCAGGAGGCCGCCAAAAACATGGCCCGCTTCAAAGACGAAATTTATCAGCCGACCGCGGAGCGGCACAAAAAATACACCGCCCTTTATAACGAATACATCCAACTGCACGACTATTTCGGCCGGGGCGTCAACGATGTCATGAAGCGCCTGCGGCAAATGCGATTGGCGTAAGCCGTTCGTTTGCGCCGCGCTGGAGGCGGCGCTGTTTCTGCGTCTGCGCGGCGCGTACAGTTACTCTGGCTGAACCGTCTCGTTGTTATAACCGCCCGCCGTTGGGAATGCGGTTTTCTTCGCACAACCTTGCGAAGCCGGAGCGCGGTTGGAAAATCCGTAATGGAGCGCCCGGGAAAAATCCGGCGGGCCGCCTCTGTCAATTCGGACGTCTGAAAGAAGCGCCTTCGCGCGGGGTGGAGGTTGACTTGGATATTTGGAAAGGAAAAATGCCCTAGAGTGTTTTTCTAAATATGCCAAACATCGTTTCTTTTTTGCCCCTGACAGGGGATTATGATGGATTGGTTGAAAGGATGACGTGATGCCGGAATTATACGACGAAAACGCCGCGATCGATGCGAGCGTTCTGATTCCAACTTATAATGAAGAAAAAGCCATCGCGGGCGTTATTGACGACGTTCGCAAAGCTATGGACGCTTCCGAATATTCGTATGAGATTCTCGTAGTCGACGATTGCTCGAAGGATGAAACGGTCAAAATCGCCCGGGAAAAGGGCGTTCGCATCATTCAGCGAAAAATGAACGGCGGCTCGGGCGCTTCACGAAAAACGGGAATTCGCGCCGCCCGCGGCGAATATATCGCCATGCTGGACGGCGATGGCACCTACACGGCCGCCGACATCCCCAAAATGCTGGATCTCCTGCCGGATTGGGATCAGGTGAACGGCGCGCGCACCTCCGAAGAAGGCGCCCTCAAAGCCCTGCGAGTTCCCGCCAAATGGATGATTCGTCAATTGGCCGTCTATTTATCCGGCGTCCCCATCCCCGATCTCAACACCGGACTGAAAGTCTTCAAACGCAGCATCATGACGAAATTCCTCTGGGTGATTCCCGAAGGCTTCTCTTGCGTAACCACCATGACGCTGGCTTTTTTGTGCAACGGATACTCCGTCACATGGATTCCATCCGAATACCACAAACGGATCGGGAAATCGAAATTTCATCCCATTAAAGACACGAGCCGATATATCGCCACTGTTGTCCGCATGGTTATGTATTTCAATCCATTGCGCGTCTTTTTGCCCGTATCCTTCTTCATTCTGCTTTTGGGCGTCCTGCGAAGCTGGTTTAGTTACCGGTCTATTGGAGGGCTGCAGGAAGGAGATATCATTCTTATTCTCGGTGCGGTTTTGATCGGCGTTATGGGATTGCTGGCCGATTTGATCGTCGCTCAGGGTCGATCGAGAAACGGTTGACTGTTATGCCAATTCATTGGAAAGACGGATGTTCTTTTTGTTCCACTTTCCCCAAATCACGGCGCTCCAGGGATTCCAATTTTCCTTTAAGTTTTGTATCCTTCTTTGTTATTAGGTAATAAAATCTAAATGGAATAAATCGACCACTGGCATGTGACTTATCGCCCATTTCAAGGCGAGAATGACCCGTGTTTTGACAAGTCAATAAAGTTGATCTACATTATAAAGATTAGTATGCGGTTGAGATGCGCCCGGTCTTATTTCACTGGGAGGTTTATTAGGAGATATTGAGTTATGAAGACATTGACATTGATTCCGCCCAGCAAGCACAGCAAAAACGTCGCTCGCGATCTCGTTTACGGGTGCTGGTGCAAGGGCAAGCGCATCGCTGGAATCCAGTTTCCTCCCGTCTCGCAGCTGCTGGTGACGACGGTGTTGAAGGAAGCCGGGCACGACGCTCATCTTCTGGACGCTGCGGCGCTGCAAATGACGCTGGATGAAATCAAACAAAAAATCGTTCAGGAAAAATTCGACGTAATACAAATGCTGACCTCTACGATGACCGTGGTGGAAGATGCGGAAATTCTTCATGAATTGAAGCAGGCGAAGCCGGAGTTAAAAACCATAGTGACCGGCTCCCAGCCGACCTTCATGCCCCAGGCCACCCTCGCGCGGGATGGCATCGACTTCATCATCATGCGCGAACAGGAAGACATTTGCCGCAGTTTGGTGGACGCCCTGGCGCAAGGCGGCGAGGAATACAAGAATGTGCCGGGCATCGGGTATAAAAACGAAAACGGCGATCCGGTCATTAACCCCCCCGCCCCCATGATCAAAGATCTGGATGAACTTCCGTTCGCCGACCGCGCCATGCTTTCGGAGGACGTCGATTATTTCAATCCCATTGTGAAGCGCATGCCCTTCACAACCATGTTCACTACCCGCGGCTGCACCGCCAAATGCACGTATTGCACCTCGCCGTTCTTTTACGGCGAAAAGGTGCGCTTCCGCAGCGCCCAAAAAGTGGTCGACGAGATGGAGTACTGCCAAAATTTGGGATACCGCGAAATCTTTTTCCGCGACGAACTTTTCACCGCCTCCAAAAAGCGTGTCATGGATATCTGCGAGGGAATCAAAGAGCGGCGACTTGATCTGACCTGGATCTGCAGCTCTCGCGTCAACAATGTGGACGATGAAATGCTGGCGGCCATGAAGGAGGCCGGCTGCCATCTGATCCGTTTCGGCGTGGAATCGGGCGTGCAGGAAATTCTCGACAACGTCCGCAAAGACATTACCGTCGAGGAAACCCGGCGGGCGTTGGAGTTGTGCCATAAATACAACATCGATACGCACGCCCATTGCATTATCGGCAGCCCCGGCGAAACCAAGGAAACCATTGAACAAACCCTGGAGTTTGTCATCGACATCGATCCGACCATCATCACATTCGGCATCACCACCCCCTACCCGGGCACGCCGCTGTTCAATGAAGTGGCCAAGGTTCATCCGGAAATTGGCGACGGAAGCCAGATGGACATCAGCCGCCTGCATACCGATACATTCTTCAACCAGTTCTTTACGGAATTGTCGAACGATGAAATGTCGAAGGAAATCCGCCGCATTTACCGGCGTTTCTACCTGCGCCCTTCCTACATATGGAAATGGCTGAAGCGCATCGACAGCCTCGAAGAATTGAAGCGCGTCACCCTGGCCGGCGCCAACGTCATCGATTTTTCTTTCAGTTGGAGCGAATAACGCCGCTCGGCGAACCGGCGCAGGCGTCTTCATACTGCCTTTCTATGCGAGTCGGGACGGCTTGATCCCGCCTCGCATATTTTAATGGAAATCATCACAGATTTCTATTTTTCCCCCGACAATTTCCAGGCGCGATCCGGCCGGCGAAATCCGCCTGTTTGACAATATATCTTTATGAAGATACTTATTCTAAAATGAATCAGCGATTTTATGGGATTTGCCAAATTTATAATATTTGTATGATGAGCCGTCTATGTTCAATCGATCATACTCAATAGAAAGAATCAATCCGCCCAACAAGGGTAGGAACAGGAATACAAACATGCAAATTATCTCTTATCTTTTTTTATCTATCCTATGGATGGTCTTCTCTTCAATCGACGCCGCAGCGGGGGAATCGGCGATTTTGGGAGGAATCGGAACGGGCAAGATCGAAATCGATTCCAACGGCCGCCTGGGAGAGATCACCATCAACCATAATCCCCATCAGCCGATCAACGATCCCGCGGGCTGCTTCGCTGCGATCGCCGTAGAATCGGAGAAGGAAACGATCGTCAAGCGCCTCTACCGGGAAGAGGGCAATGCCGGCGCCGTGAAGACGGTGCGCGTTAAAGCCCTCTATCCATTCGCTGAGGCGGCTTATGAAGATCCCGGCCTTCCTGTGAACGTTCACCTGCGGGCCTTCAGCCCGGTGACGCCCGGCGACGCCGGCGATTCATGCTTTCCCGCCGCCGTGTTTGAATACACGGTCGAGAATCCCGGAGAAAAAGACCTTGCCGTAACCCTGGCCATGTCATGGCGCAATCTGATTGGCTTGGGGGGGAGCGCCAAAGATCGAATCGATCTGCCGGGAATCCTGCGGCACAAAATCTTTCGCAGCGGCGACTACTCGGGAATTTTGTTCCAGCATCAAGAGACGGACGCCGGCGATATCGCGAAAAACGCCCTGGGTGAACAGGCTTTGGTCTATCGCCCCGGCGATAAAGAAAAAATCGCTGTTCTCCCGCTCTGGCATCCGGAAAACGATCCGGTTCCATTTCGCATGTTTTTAGAGAAGCCGAACGATTTTCTGCGGATGAAAGACGCCGAATTCGCCCGCGATCAGTCCGGCGCGCCCCGGCCGGCGGCGGCCGCCGCCGCCCGAAAAATCATCCCGGCCGGTGAAGCGCGCACGTATCAATTTACGATTGTCTGGCATATGCCGCATTTGATGAGCAAAGAGGGCGTCGATTACGGCGTCTATTATGCGGCGCGATGGCAATCCATCGACCGTGTTCTCGGCGACTTGCGCAAAACGATCGATCGCCGGGAATGGGATGCGCCCTACGCGCTTCCCGCATCCTTCCCCGATTGGCTGTCGGACAGGATGCGAAACGGCATGGCCGTTTTGGCGCGCGACGGGGCGTTTCTCGCTGATGGAAAGTTTTCTCTTTTGACAAGCAATCCCGATTATCCGGGCAATCTCGGTTCGCCGGAAGAGCGCCTGGCCGATGCGAGTTTTTTCCTTCAGTGCTTTCCCGATTTGCTGCGCTCCGAGTTGGAATTGATGACCGACTGCCAATTGACGGACGGCGAAGTCCCTTCCGCTGTGGGAAATCTATACAGCGTCGTCGGCAATGGAAACATTCCCGGCGGTTTGGTGGGAAGCCCCGACTCGACGGCGGCCTATGTCATGCTGATCTACCATTATTATTTGTGGACCGGCGACCGTGAATTTCTCGAAGACAAATACCCGCATATTCGATATGCGCTGCAATGGCTGTCATTGCGCGACCGCAACTTCGATGCGATCCCCGAAGGCTCGTCGCTCTGGCCCTGGGCCGGGGACGGCGTTTCGTCGCTGTTCACGGGAAGCCTGGCCTTGGCGGCTTATCGCGTCGGCGAAGAACTGGAGCAGATCTTTCGCGATTTGGAATTTCAAAGTTGGTGCATGCGGAAAGGGCGGATGATCGTCCAAAACATAATCAGCCAACTCTGGAGCGGAGACTATTACCGTCCTTTCTTCGATCCCAAGCGCCCCGATTCGCCTGACAGCCGGGAACGGATCGCCGGGCTGCTGCCCGGCGAATGGTATGCGCAGCAGATGGGTTGGCGGCCGTTCCTGCCGGAAAATCACTTGCAGCGCATCGCGCAGGTGTTTTCTCGCGAATCCGTATGGAAATCGAACGCAGCCTCCGACTTGAGCGAGCCCGCCTGGCACTATGGCTTCGCGCCGGCGTTCACCGGCCCCTATCTGCGACATTACGGATTTTTGGAGGAAGCCGACCGCATCTACGAGTATGACTCTTCGAGCGTCGAGCCGGCGTGGTGGTCGTATTTCAACGCCGCCTCGGGCCTGGCCCTGGATATGGATCGCCGCTGCCTGATCGTGGGGCCCTCCGCGAAATCCGACAGCGAGTTCCAAAGCCCTTTCTCCACCCCCTTCTTTTCCGGTTCGATTCGCTACAGCCGCTCCTCGCTCGCCGGCCAGCAGGAATGTATGATCACGCTGGATCGCGTTCCTGATCGGAGAGACGCCGGCCTGCAGCAAATTGCATTCGCGCTTCCCGCCTATACGGACGCCAACGACATGATGATGCAAGTCTATCACAACGGCTCGGCGGCGGCCGGTCAGGATTTTTCGCGCGAATCGATGCGCGTGTTCGGCTTCCAGCCCGCGTTGAAGTTGAAAAAAGGCGATACTTTGAAACTGCTGTTAATATCCGCCAACGGGCCCAAAATCGTCGTGAACGTCGACTCGCGGGATATTTATAACTATGGCGGCAAATGCAGCATTGAACGCATCGGTTTGTCTCTTCCCAGCGTTTCGTTTTATCTGACGAATCTTCTTCGTCAAAGCCAACTGGTCTCCCTTCTTCTGACCAATCCCGGCAGCGATGAGGAATACGCCGTCTTTGTCAATGGAGAGAAGCGCCCCCTGCCGATTCCCTCGCAGGAGCCCATTCCGATGATGCTGCCGCAAAGCTCCATTTCCATGGACGACATCTCCTTATTGCGGATGACCGTCGGTTCGTGTAAAGACGCCGCCCTCAAACTAGCTTCTTTGTCAGGCATGGACAGTGTGAAAAAAGAATTGTGGGATCTGCAGGAAGAGGTGAACCGCCTGGTGGATTTGGACATCAACCTCAGAGGCATTCGCCTGGATATCCTACCGACCGGCGTTCTCGATCAATTCAGAGCGCCTAAAACGGAGGATGACGGCCAGTCGCTTCAGAAAGATCTGGATCGACTTGACGCCATGCGCCGGTCTTTCTTGGAATCCGTTGAGAAAAAAAGCGGCGATCCCATACTGGCCTCGGAAATCATGGGGTATTTCGCGCCGGTCGAATTGGCCGTCGGGGTGGATGACATCCGTTCGGCCAGCCAGGCATTCTCCGTGAACATTCGCGCGGCCAATCCCGCCCTCGCCCCCATCCGGGGACGCGTGTCGCTTGATCCGCCCGATGGATGGAGCGCCGTCTCCAATGATGAAGTGGCTTTCGACGACCGCAGCGATGCGCGGCGGGAGCGAAGATTCCGCTATACCGTCAGCGCCCCCGTCGATCTCTGGCAAAACCGGTACGCGCTGAATGTGATATTGAGCGGCGCCTGGAACGACTCCCCCTTCCGAAAAGTTCAGACGGCCTATGTGGGTCATCAATTTGTAAAGCGCTGGATGATCGTCGGGCCGTTTTCCAACGATCGCGGCGAGGGATTCGGAAAAATGAATCCCCCCGAAATCAACATTCAACTTGAAGAGACCTACCCGGGAATCGATCGGGAAGTCGGGTGGAGCGAGCACGAATTCAACGACGGCTACGTCGACCTGAATTCGGTGATGACGCCCAACGACAACGCCGTCGCCTACGCCTATACCAGCATCTATTCGCCTCGCGAACACAACTGCCAGTTGCATGTGGGGTGCAACGGAGATTTGAAATTATTCTTGAATTACAAAGAAATTTACGCCAAGCGCAATGTCGGGAAAAATCGCCCCGGCGGCGAGATCATCATTCATCCTCTTTATGAAGGCTGGAACCACCTGGTCGTCAAACTCAGCGAACGCGTCGGCCCGTGGGGATTCTACTTCGAGATTTACGACTTGCTGGGCAAACCGATTGAAGGCATGCAGTTCGCTCTGGACAAGGCGGGATGAAACCGGGCGAGTTCGCTCTCGCCGGCGAGGCGATCTCCCCAAATAGCGATTCCCCCTCCGCTTCGAGATTTCTCGCATCGCTTCGGGGGAATCGATCAGAATCGCCGGATCAGATGAACCGGCGATGCAAGCGTCGCGTTGAGGCGCAGTTTGCGCTTATTGATTTTCCCAACTCTTCACCGCCGTTCCCGGCTGCGTACGGATGACAAAAATGCTGTCATACGCATTATGGCTGCTGAAGAAGGCATATTCGTGATCGTCGGTCACTTCGTAAGCGCGGCAGTGGCTGGAAAAAGCTTCCGAGCCGGTAATGGCGTTCAAATCATCCGTCGTTAAAACGGCGACCGGTTCGCCGCCGTTTTCAACCTGCATGGCGTCGGGCGAGAGAGCGTAAATTTTCAATCCGCCAATATTGCCCATTACGTGCAAAAAGAGATTGCCGGACGTCACGCCGGACAGTTTGACGTTGACGATATCGGCGTCTTCCACTTCGCCCGCGGAGAAGACATTTTCCACCAAAAGCGTTTCTTCGCCCGATTCGGGATCGAGTACATACACGGAGGAAGGACCGCTGGTCGTCGCTCCTTCGCCGTAAAAGATCAGATCTTTCCCATTAATATAGCGAACCGTGAAGTTGCGCAGGCGCGCGACCGACGACAGGAAGACTCCATTGTCTTTCCAATTCACGTCGCGGGTGAACGCCACGCCGTTATTCTCCAGAGAACCGGTCACCTGATAGCGCTGCAGGGAGCTTCGGCTGCCGGTGTCGCTGACGTAATGGTTGGTGTACAGCAATGTTCCGTCATGATTGAAATGCAGAGGATCGCAGTCGGCGGAAACGTCGGCTTCCAGGATGTTTTCACTATCCGGCCCGATGGTATAGTCGTCGGGATAGGCGTAGAACGGCTGGATTTCCTGGCTCTGACCGCCGTTGCCGATCATAACAAACCGCCCGAATTGAGAGCATCCTTTGGGCAGCCCGATATGATCGATGGCCCAGCGATGCGCGACTTCATCGGCGTTCTCAGCGGCGCGCAGTTCAGCCACGACATACTGGCAGAAGTAGGCGTTCGTTCCGGAATCCTGGCTGTAAAGATACGTCTGATCGTTGGTGGAATCGTTTTCGTCGGGGCCGCCGAAAGTCCAATAATGAGGCGACGTGCCGTGCGTCCCATCCTCCATAATTTCCACATACTTCAATTCCGGCGCGGCCCACCAATATCCCTGAGCCGCGGCGGATTGAATCCCAACCGTCAGGCTCAAAAGCGCCCCAAAACATGCGAAGAGAAAAACGGATTTTTTCATGATCACTGCTCCTTTTTTGATGATATAGAAATGCAAAATCCATGCATGCTTATCTCCCTAACATTTCTCTAACATTTCCATAAACCGATTCTTTCACATTTCTTTTTCCTGAGTCAACGGTTCTCCGTACTAATGCGCATTTTGCATCAATGCGGGCCGCTTTCGCCTTTGCATTGCAGCAAAAAATCGCTTTCCACCGATTTTGCTTGCCAATTCATTCGAAAAAATCTGCTTGCATCCCAGCCATGAAAATAGGATGATGAAGGGCAGAAAACATTCATATCAGTCGTTATTGAGAATGACTATGAGAAACAATTCAAAAAAGTACGGCTTCACATTGATCGAGTTATTGATCGTCGTGGCGATTATCGGAATCTTGGCGGCCATCGCCGTTCCCAATTTCTTGAACGCCCAGGTGCGCGCCAAAGTTGCGCGCAGCTACGCCGATATGAAGAATTTGGGAACCGGCATCGAAATGCTGCGCGCGGACAAAGGCGTCATGCTCATCGATCTCTGGGACGACGACTACGAGTGGGGAACCAAGCGGATCCAGGAAACTTTCGGCGGCGCGGGCTTCAAGTCCAACCAACTGGAGCGAACCAGCGCCGACGTCTTCGCCCCCTTAACCACGCCGGTCTCGTATTTGAGCTCCATCCCCACCGATCCGTTTATCGAGAAGCAGGGCGTAGATCGTCACGGCGGCAACAGCGTCACATTTCGCTGGTACATCTACGGCGATCTGGAAGTGCTGGACGCGAGCATCGGCGGATTCTATGTCCCGCTTTACAATCCTAAAGAAAACACAACCAACCAATACGGCGTTCGCCCGCTGCGCACCAACGAATGGGTGCTGCTGGGCTACGGTCCTGACCGCAACATGGATTATGGGACATGGGGCGTCCCCTACGACTCCAGCAACGGATTGAATTCCAACGGAGAAATTATCATACGATCCGGCGGCGGAACGCAGTAGCGGCGCTCGCTCCGCCGGCTGTCTGCCTTCTTGAATGTTCTCCGGTTCGGAAGATCGATCGAATGAGGGAATGGCGGCGATTTTCCTGATGCTTGACGAAGTGCGGGTTGGAAGCGACAATTCACGAAGCATCCAAACAAAGAAACCATCCCATTACGGAGTAAGCATTATGTACAAAATTGTCTTGCTGCGGCACGGCGAGAGCGTCTGGAACAAGGAAAATCGATTTACCGGCTGGACCGACGTCGATTTGTCGGAAAAGGGAGTCACGGAAGCCCACAAAGCGGGCAAGGTTCTGAAAGAAAAGGGCTTTGAATTTGACGTCGCTTTTACTTCGGTGCTGAAACGCGCCATCCGCACCCTGTGGATCACTTTGGACGAACTCGATCAGATGTGGATCGACGTCTATCGCACCTGGCGCTTGAACGAGCGTCACTATGGCGCCCTGCAAGGATTGAACAAAGCCGAGACCGCCGAAAAACACGGCGAAGATCAGGTGAAAATCTGGCGGCGCAGCTATGACGTTCCCCCTCCGGTTTTAGAAGAATCCGACTCTCGGCATCCCAAAAACGATCCGCGATACAAAAATCTGGATCCGAAAGACTGCCCGGCGACGGAGTGTTTGAAGGACACCATCGACCGCTTTCTGCCCTACTGGTTCGAAACCATCGTTCCGGCCATCCAATCGGGCAAGCAGGTGATCATCGCGGCGCATGGAAACAGCCTGCGCGGTCTGGTCAAGCACTTGGACAACCTCAGCGAAGAAGAAGTGCTGGCCCTCAACATCCCCACCGGCCTGCCGCTGGTCTACGAACTGGATGACGAATTAAAGCCCATTCAAAGCTACTACCTGGGCGATGAAGAAGAAGTTCGCAAGGCCATGGAAGCCGTCGCCAACCAGGGTAAAGCCAAGAAATAATCGACAAAAATAAATCACAGAATCGATCCGCCGGGGCGCGGCGATTTCCGCGCCCCGGGTGCATCTCCAAAAATCCAACCGAATTCATACTGTCCGCTTATGACGTCAAATTCCACCGCCATCCACATCCCGAAACGCATGGTCATCCGTGAGACTCTTCCGAACGGATCCTGCATGCTCTATACGCCCAATCCCTACAACCAGATCGTCGCCATTCGCATTTTCAGCCGCATGGCGTCCCGGCATGAAACCGCCGATAAAGCCGGCATGGCCAGCCTGTGCATGCGTCTCTTATCGGCCGGAACGGAGCGGCATTCCGAAGAACAAATCGCCGAAATTCTGGAGCGCAACGGCGCGCATTTCAAAGCGGAGGCGGGCAAGGATTATTCGTCGGTCAATCTGCTCACCACCACCCATTTTTTGCGGGATGATCTGCGGATGGTGTTGGAACTCATCGAGAGCCCCGTGTTTTTAGAAAATAAATTGGCGCGCGAGCGGGATATTGTGCGCATGAGCATCCTCGAGCAGGAAGATTCGCGCCTGCAATACACCATGCGCGTTTTTCGCCAGAAATATTACGGCACCCATCCGTATGCATGGCCCAGCATCGGGCTTATTGAAACCCTCGACGCCTCCCGGCGCGACGATCTGGCCGGATTCGCCCGAGGGGCCTTCGATCCCTCCAACCTGGTTGTTTCGGTGGTAGGCGGCGCCGAGCAGAGCGGCGTACAGTCGATCATTCGCGATAGTTTCGCCGCGCGCCCCCGCCGCGAAGGATATGTAATCCCCGATTCGCCAACCGCCCGATCCGCCGTCTCCGCGGACGTCGACATCGTCGAACGGCGCGAATCCGAAGCGGAATACCTGGTTATGGGATATCCCGGGTGCGGCGTCGCCGAAGAAGACGCCCTCCCCCTGCGCGTGATTTCCGCCCTGCTGGGAGGATCCATGGATTCCCGCTTGTTCCGCGAAATCCGCGACAAGCGCGGATTGTGCTACCAGGTGGGCAGTTCGTTCGCCCCTCAGCGCGATCATTCGCCGCTCGTGGTTTACGCCGTCACGTCGCCCAAAAATCGCAGCGAAGCGGTGGCCTGCACAGAAGCGGAAATCGAGAAGTTGAAAACCAACCCCGTCGGCGCCGACGAACTGCAGCGAGTAAAAACATATCTCTGCGGCGCCTATGTCATGTCCCTCGAATCCAACATGGGACAGGCCTCGTGCTTCGGCGCCTATGAAATCAACGGACTCGGCTGGGAATACGCCAACCGCTATACCGAAAAAATCGCCGCCGTTACGCCGGAGGACGTCATGAGAGCCGCCCAAACTTATTTCACCCATCGCCTGCTGGCGATCACCGCTCCGCCCGCCGATTAAGAAGAATTCACTAACTTGTCTCAAAACCTGGTTGTCTTGTTTCCCCGGCTGTCGTCCATCCCGGCCGCTCTCTCCATCGCCGCCCCATTCCATTCCTCGATCTTCCAGTGACCTCAAGTTGGATTTGAGTTACCATTTCAGTGAGTAAAAGTTATATGGCGTCACACAAGGAGACGGCATGAAAACAGAGCGAGTTGGACATAGCACCGGCTTGCCCGGTCTGGATCATGTATTGCAAAACCTGACGCCCGGCGACAACGTCGTTTGGCGGGTCGACCGGATTGAAGATTATCAGGCGTTCGTCGAACCTTTCTACAAAAACGCTCAAAGAAAAGGAAGGCGGCTTACCTATTTTCGGTTCGCCGCGCACCCGTCTCTGGTTCCCGACGACATCGGGGCGAATATTCATTTCATCCATCCTGAAAACGGCTTCGAATCGTTTATCACCCGTGTGCATGACGTCATTCAAGAAAACGGCCCGGGCGGCCGCTATATCTTCGATTCGCTCTCCGAACTGGCGCGCGACTGCTACAGCGACCGCATGGTGGGCAACTTCTTTATGCTCACCTGTCCCTATTTGTTCAACCTGGGAGCGATCGCTTATTTCGCCGTGCTCCGCAATTATCACTCCACCCACGCCGCCGGCCCGATCGGCGAAACCACCCAACTGCTTTTAGACGTCTACCGATACAAGGGAAAACTATACGTTCACCCCATGAAAGTGGGGATGCGCTTCTCCCCCACGATTTTTATGCTGCACGCCTGGGAGGGAGAGCGCTTCATCCCCATCACCAACAGCGCCGACGTTTCTGAAATATTAACCTCGGTCCCCCGGTCGGGATTGGAGTCGGCCCTCTACCAGATCGGCGTCTGGAACCGTTCTTTTGTGGAGGCGGATGAAGTCCTCCAAGCCGTAAAAAGGGGCGAGGGATCCCAGCGAAAATTGGATGAAATGTTTCACCGGCTGCTGCGCATGGCCGTCACTCGCGACAAGCGGTTCATGCAATTGGCGGAGCGATTCCTCACTCTCGAAGATCTGATGCAAATCCGCGAACGGATGATCGGCACCGGCTTCATCGGAGGGAAAACTGTGGGCATGCTGCTGGCCCGCAAAATCATTCAGCAGCAAAATCCCGAATTGTTCGAAGTTTTAGAATCGCACGATTCGTATTACATCGGCTCGGAAGTTTTTTACACGTATTTAGTCTTGAACGATTGCTGGTGGGTGCGGCAGCGGCAGAAAGATCCCGAACGCTTTTTAGACGACATCGACGAAGCGCGCCGGCGAATCATGAACGGCCAATTCCCCGATTATATGATCGAACGCTTCAAGGCGATGCTCGAGTATTATGGACAATCGCCCATCATCGTGCGCTCCAGCAGTCTTTTGGAAGACAATTTCGGCAATCTGTTCGCGGGAAAATACGAAAGCGTCTTTTGCGCCAATCAAGGATCGCCCGACGAGCGCTTAACCTGCTTCCTGGCGGCCGTACGAAAAATCTACGCCAGCAGCATGTCCGAAAAGGCCCTTTCCTATCGCGCCATGCGGGGGATTCTCGACGTCGACGAGCAGATGGCTCTTTTGGTGCAGCGCGTCTCCGGCTTGTTCTACGGCGATTTATTCTATCCCCAGATCGCGGGCGTAGGTTATTCGTTCAATCCGTACGTCTGGAGCGAATCCATCGATCCCCATGCGGGCATGGTGCGGCTGGTTTTCGGATTGGGAACGCGCGCCGTCGATCGGGTGGATGACGACTATACGCGCCTGGTCGCCTTGAACGAACCGCTGCTCCGGCCGGAAGGATCTCCCGAAGAAATCCGCCGCTACACGCAGCGGAAAGTGGATGTGCTGGATCTGGACGCCAATAAGAAAACCACCGAATTCTTCTCCGACCTGCTCTTCAAAAGCCCGGGACTCCCTGTGGAATTGTTCGTCACGCAGGACGATTTCATGCGAAGCATCACCCGCGGCGCCGGCGATTCCAAGCCTCTCTCCCTGGCCTTTCGGGGATTGTTTGCTCAGACGCACATTCTCGACCATCTCGGCGCGATAATGCGTCTCTTGGAAGAAGCCTATCAGCATCCCGTCGACATTGAGTTTACCATCAATTTCACCGATCAAAATCGCTATAAAATCAATCTCCTGCAATGCCGCCCGTTTCAAGCCAAAGGATCCGGCGTGATCAAAGCCATCCCACCCGTCATCGAAGACGATCGATTAATCCTGCGCGCCAAGGGAGCGGTGATCGGCCAGAGTTACATGGAGCCCATTGATCGTCTAATCTATGTCGTCCCATCTCTCTACGGACAATTGACCATCAACGACCGTTATTCGACGGCGCGCTTGATCGGAAAAATCACTCGTTTGAAGGAGGAGGGGAAGCGCATGACGACTTTGCTGGTCGGTCCGGGGCGATGGGGAACCAATGAGCCTTCTCTGGGCGTTCCCGTTAAATTCGCCGAGATCAGCCAGGTTTCGTTCTTGGGCGAAATCGTCAGCATGCGAGACGATCTCGTTCCCGATGTTTCTCTGGGCACTCACTTCTTCAGCGATCTGGTCGAAATGGGCATCGTTTATTTTGCTCTGTTTCCCGAACGAGAGGGAAATTATGTCAATGACGAATGGATTACTTCTTTGCCCAATCGCCTGACGGAGCTGAATCCCGATGCGGAAAAATTTGCCGGCGTTGTGCGCGTGATTGATTTTCCACGCCAAAACGGCGGCGAACCGCTGCAGTTTCTCTCCGACGCTTTGAGCCAAAGAGTCTTTGCCTATTTGGAGAAAAATCATGAACCTAGCTAATTATGTAAAATGGGTCGCGGTTGGCGTTGTGCTGATCGCCGGCTTTGCTTCCGCCGCAGAGAATCCCTCCGCTTCCGAGGCGCCGTTTGTTTTGACCGTGTGCCCCAGCTCGGATGATAATCCGCGCAACAGCGAAGGCGACATCGTTGTTCTCAAAGACGGTTCGCTGCTCTTGGCGTGGAGCAAATTTTCCGGCAGCGCCGATCATGCGCGGGCTGTGATCGCCGCCAAAACAAGCCCCGACGGCGGGCGAACCTGGTCCGACGATTATGTTCTGCAGGAAAATACCGGCGAACAAAATGTCATGAGCATCTCTTTTTTGCGGCTGCAGTCGGGCAGGATTCTCTTTTTCTTCCTGCAAAAAAACGCCAATGACGACCTGCAATTGTTTGTCCGGGAAAGCCTCGACGAGGCGAAAACCTGGTCGCCCCCCCTCCGCATCACGCAAGGCCCCGGCTACCACATCATGAACAACGCCCGGGTCATCCAATGCCGAAACGGACGCATCCTGGCGCCCATCGCCTACTGCTCCGATATCGGCAAGGACGCCAATAACCAGGTCTGTTTTTGTTATTATTCCGACGACGACGGCGCTACGTGGAAAAAAGGCGCCGGCGAAGTCGGCCTGAACGGTTCGGCCGCCATGGAGCCGGGCTTGACCCAGCGGGCGGACGGTTCGATTCTCATGATCATTCGCACGAGCCTGGATCGAATTTACCAAAGCGTCAGCCTCGATCGGGGCGAAACCTGGAGCGAAGCGTCTCCCATGGATCTCGTCTCGCCCGCCGCGCCGGCCGTGATGGCGCCCATCCCCGATCGAGACGACTTGATCATCATTTGGAACAATAATCCCCTAGGCAATAAAGCGGGATGGCAGGGAAGAACGCCGCTCACCGCCGCCCTCAGCCGCGCCGGCGGCGCCGGCTGGGAGAATATCCAAAACCTCGCCGACGACCCCGATTCGGGATACGCTTACACCAGCGTCACATTTTATCAGAACCGCGTCTTGTTGACTTATTATCATTGGAAAAAAGGCAAGCCCAACTTCGTGGGAACCGATTTAGTCTTCCACTCGCTTCCCGTGCAGTGGTTTTACCAACAGGATTCATCCGTTCGTTTTCGCGATTGAATGATGTAATCTTTTTTAACGATATGAGGAGAATGACCATGGCAGGAAAAAATCGACGCAATTTTTTGAAATCAGCGGCGGGCGCGGCGGCCGGCGTGAATCTCTTGATTCGCCATTCGGCGGGAAGCCCCAATGAGACGATCCGCATCGGCGTTGCGGGTCTTAAAGGCCGCGGCGAAAACCATATTCAAGCCTTTACCGCCATCAAGAACGTGGACGTCGTCGCCCTCTGCGACGCCGACGAAAACATCCTGAACAATCGCAAGCAGGAATGGGATAAAAAAACCGGCCGATCCTTGAAGCCATTCATCGATTATCGCCGGATGATGGAAGATTCGGACATCGACGCCGTCTCGATCGCCACGCCCAACCATTGGCACTCCATTATGGGAATCTGGGCCTGCCAGGCGGGCAAGGACGTCTATGTCGAAAAGCCCTGCTCCCATAACGTCTACGAAGGGCGCAAACTGGTGGAGGCGGCGCGTAAATACAAGCGCATCGTTCAGCACGGGACGCAGAGTCGCAGCAGCGAAGCGCTTCAAGAAGCCGTTCAACTTCTGCGCGACGGATATCTGGGCGAAATCTATTACGCCAAGGGATTATGCTATAAATGGCGCGACACCATCGGCCATACGCCCGACGGCAAGCCGCCCGAAGGGGTCAACTACAATCTTTGGCAGGGGCCTGCGCCCGAAAAGCCCTTCAGCGAAAATCGATTCCATTACAACTGGCATTGGAACTGGCTGTACGGCAACGGCGACATCGGCAACCAGGGCGTGCATGAAATGGACACGGCGCGCTGGGGGCTCGGCGTCGGCATGCCCAACGTCATCCAGGCGCAGGGCGGCCACTTCATGTTCCAGGACGATCAGGATACCCCCAACGTCCTGCTGGCGACCTTCAAATACCCCGACGTGAAAAAGATGCTGGTCTTCGAAGTGCGCCATTGGCACACCAATAATGAATTGGGCGAAATCAACGGCGATGACCGCAACGTCGTAGGCAACATCTTCCTGGGCTCGGAAGGATACATGACGACCTACGGATTCAATAAACGTGGATATCAAACCTACCTCGGCCAGAAGCGCGAAAAGGGCAAATCCCGCCGCAGCGAGGAAGGCATTCTCCATTTTGAAAACTTCATCCAAGCCGTCCGCAGCCGCCGCATGGACGATCTAACCGCCGAAATCGAAGAAGGACACCTCTCCGCTTCGCATTGCCATCTGGCCAATGCGGCCTACCGCGTCCAGGAAACCCTGCGCTTCGATCCCAGGACCGAGCATGTAACCAACCACAAACTCGCCGACGCCATCATTCGCGATGCGGATCGCGATTACCGCAAGCCCTTCACCATCCCCGATACGATTTAACCGTGAAATGCGCCGCGGGGGCGCTCCATGACGCGCGCCCCCGCTTTCCACTAATTGTAATATAATTAATCCATCGAAAATTAAAATCGATTTGACTTCCCCCCGCCATTCCATTTATAATATGAATAGACGCTGAAATTAAATCAAATGATGTGGATAGGGATGATACAATGATGACGAGCGCACGACGTTTATTGACTCTCCCGGCGATGCTGATTGGATTGAGTTTAGGATGCGGCGCCGCGTGCGGCGATTTGATCGCCATGGCCAAAGGCGAGCTGGAAGGCCGCATTCTGGAAAATTCCGCCCGCGTACTGGTTGTCGAAACTGTCGCCGGCGAATATGTGGTCGTCCAAAAAGAGCAGGTCAAATCCTTCACCCAAGAGCCCGCTCCCGAATTTTATTATCGCCGCGCCAATTTCTATCAGCAGCAGGGCAACGAAAAACGCGCCGTTCTCAACTACCTGGAAGCCTTGAATCGCGATCCCGCTCACCAGAAATCGCGCCAGCAAATCGAAAACATCCAGCACGCCAAAAAACAAGAACAATGGAACAATGGCGTGCAACAGGCGGAAACGCATTTGGATAATGAACAATACTGGCTGGCCTTGAATACCTTCCAATCCGTTCTGGATATGGAGCCGGAAGACGACCTGGCGCGCCAGATCATCAAAAAAATGAGCGATACGCACGCGCGCATCGCGTTTCTCTATTACGATCACTGCGCCGATGAAGACGCCATTCTCGAATTGGCCAAAGCCGAGGAGCTCAATCCCAACAGCGCGGAAATTTACTACATCCTGGGCCGCATTCACGAAACCGACCGCAAGTACGACCTGGCCCGCCTGGAATACGAACGCGCTTTGGAAATCGATCCGAATCACTCCCGCGCCCGCACCCAACTGGATGAATTGATCGACCAGCTGCGCGCTCGCTACATTCGCTGAATCAGCGCCCGGCGTCGTTCGGCTTTGAATTCGTCCCAACCGTCGCCGCGGGGAAGCGACATCGCCGATAGGATTTGCGCAGGAACAACATGAACAAATTATCACTCCTCTCGATTGCGCTTTTCATCGCCCTTCACGTCAATCCCTTTGCCAATGCGGAAGAGATCGTCATCCCTCCCCTGCTAGTGATCACCGACCTGCGAACCGTCGGCGAAGAATCCTCCAGCGCCGAAGCCAACGCCTTCAGCGATTTTTTGCGCAAAGAAATCGAACGTACGGGCGCCTACCGCATCATCAGCCGTTCTTCCATGCTGGCCATCCTCAAAGCGAATTCTTTTACCGCTCCATGCTACGAAATCCCCTGTTTCATCGCCATGGGGAAGCTGCTGGGCGCCGATGAAATAGCCGCCGGAAATCTCAAACGGCGCGGTCGAACCGTCGAAATCACCTTGCGCAGAATCGACGTCTCTGCAGAAAATTTTTTAAAAACCATTCATCGCACAGCGACCGGTCTGGATTCGTCGACCATGATGGGCCCCTGGGGCCGCCAGATCATCAGCGAGGCCTTCGACATCGATCCCCGCCGGCTGGCCCCTCCCGGCGAAGCAGAAGCGTCCATCGTCAATGTAGACGCCAAGCCCTATTCCGTTCCTCCCTCGATCGCTAATAAATACCCGGGCATGATATACATTCCCGCCGGACAAACGATCGTCGGATCCAATGCCGGCGACCGCGTCGAGATTCCGCCCCATCAAGTATTTGTGAATGCGTTCTATATTGGAAAATACGAAGTCACCAACGAGGAATACCAAGAATTTGTCATTGAAACTCAGCGCGAGCCTCCCTCCCACTGGGTTGGCGAAACCATCCCGCCCGGTCTGGAAAAACACCCGGTCACTTGGGTGTCGTTCATCGACGCGGAAGCCTACTGCCTCTGGCGCGGAGGCCGCCTGCCCACCGAAGAAGAATGGGAGCGGGCGGCTCACGGCGAGAAAGTTTTCCCGTATCCGTGGGGGAAAGAGTTCGACGAAAACCTGGCCAACACCTGGCTTTCCGGCCGCCGCAGCACCGCCCCGGTGGGCAGCTACCCGCTGGGCGCCAGCCCCTACGGCGTTCAAGACATGGCGGGCAACGTCTTCGAATGGGTGGATGGTTTCTTCACCCCCTATCCCGGCTCGAGCATCCGCCTGTCCGAATCGGAGAAGCGCTACCGCATCCTGCGCGGCGGATCGTGGAACTTCAGCGAATACTACGCCCGCACCACGCACCGGTTCGCCCGCCCCGGCGGCGATAAAAGCCGCTCCTTCGGCTTCCGCCTCGCCCGCGATCCGTGAAATATCCGCCTAAACACTCTGTTGTCAAGTTTTGTTATCCTATTGTGGTTTTAGACAAAACTTCTATATTTCATAATTTGATCCTATACTCAAAAAGATATTTTTATACAGAAATACCACAAAAAAATCGCTTTTCTATGAAGGAATTTTTGCAAAGGAATCGTCTGTTTTTGCTTTAGTTGAGCGCAATGGTGCGCATGCTTCACCATTGTTCTGATCGTAACAGTAAAAAAAATCAAAAAAAGTAGACAGAATGTGAACAAATGTTCTATAATAAAGATGATCTGAGTTATTGAGGAGTTTGATAAGGAGTCCTCTAGACACAATGTAGTAAATCATGGTAGAAAGGAGCGTGTCAGAAGAGATGCTTATACTAATAATACGGCGGAATGTTCTCTCTTCTGAAGCATGGGTTCTATGGTACATTTCATCACATATCAAAAGAATACTTTCATAGATATTATGCTGTGTTCGATTTCAAATATAACGCTCTAAAAATCAAGGATGGCGAACGTACCAAGTTATTCATGAAGGGATTTGAGGGAAAACGATTAATGTACTGGGACTCATAATCGGTAAAAAAAAATGAGTGGGCAAGCGCAATTTATTCTAAAATTACACCCGAAAAACAAAGGCCTATCGGTCGATTCTTTCGTTGCCATTATTAACAATTCGCTATTATCCCTTAAGCGTATCAGCAAAGAACTGTCTGATGATAAAGAACAATTTGGAATTATTGTACAAAGCATTAACTTTAATAGCCCTGGAGACTTGATCTTTACAGAAGATGGTTCTACTAATCCAGATTATGCTATTTCTGTGTTTGATAGAATGGCTAGTGATTTTGCTTATATCGATGATAATCAAAAATTTCCCGAGACATTGACACCAGAAGTTTCTCGTTTTTATCGGGAAATCACAAAAACGCTTAATAACGGTGTGAAGAAATTCAATGTAAAAACCCCCAACGTTAATGAACGTGAATTCGGAAGCGATTTTCATAAGAAATTTATAACGGCAATAAAATACGAAAAAGAACAATCTTATTATCAATGGGGTACATTTGATGGGTGGCTATTGTTTTTAAATTTACACACTAATCCCAAGTCTTTTAGGATTTATGATGTGTTAATAGATCGTTATTTAATGTGTTTATTCAATGAGGATATTAAAGAATTTGCAAAAAAATTTGTAGAAATGCGCGTGTCTGTTTTTGGAAAAGCGACTTATAACAGATTCAATAAACCCGTTCAAATGAATGTGGAAAGAATTGAAAAATGTCCTAGCGGAGATGAATTGCCTCGATTAGAGGATTTGCATAAATTTGGCAATGAATTGACTGATGGAATGGATACTTATGAATACGTGCGGAGAATGAGAGATGCATCTGAGTGAGCCACCAATTATTTATTTGGACACAAATGTATTTATTGGATACATGAAGCAAGAAGAAGATAAAATTAGTGATGTTAAAAAATTGGTCAATAGAACAGAAGAAAAGAAAATAATCCTTATAACATCACCCTTTACATTAACAGAAGCATGGCAATGTAATGGCGTTGAGTGCCATAAATATTATAATGGAAATAAAATTTTTTTTAAGCATGAATTTAGAAGAATTTATATAATGGATATAGAAATTGGGGTTCTGACGCAGAAATTACAAAATGAAAGAAAAGTAAAAGGATATAAATTAAGCTATAAAGATTCAATACATGTAGCAACAGCATTGGTTGCGAAGGCCGATGTATTGCTTACATATGATGGAACCAGTGAAGATAATAAGAAAAAAGATCCACTACTTGAATTGGATGACACATTTAAATACCCATTAATTGATGGTAGAAAATTGAGAATAAAAACACCATCTGACTTTTTGTTATATTTAGATGAGCAAGAACATAGTAAAACGATAGAAAGAGCACAGAAAAAAATAAATGAAACAGAACAAGCCATGTTATTTGATGAAAATGAAAACGAAAACCCAAAATCAGAAACCAGCCAATGAAAAGCCCGTCTCAATCTAGTTCCCATTTGAGGAATTTGAAAGCGACCTGTTGAGCGTCAATCCACCTGAGAAAAAGAAGAAGGACGAGAAAAAAACCTCCGGAAAAAAATTAAATCTTGCGTATATTTTTATCCGAGATTATCGGATTTACGAAAGATATAATCACTTAAGCATTTACATGGATATAAATCATTACGCTTTCTCGTCTGGTTTTTCTCTTCTTTTTATCGTTTTAGACGAGATCGCCCTCACAGGATTCTTGAACGAGCAGGGCAAGCCGACCAGGCATTTTCCGTTTACGTCGGTCAAAACAGAATCGCTCTAATCTCCAATTTATCCTTTCCTCATTTTCCATATCGTGGATAATAAAGATAGATTAAGACTATGGATTGGAATTATTCGCTATGAAACCAAATCGAAATCCCCTCCATTGCGCTCCCAAGTGTCCCGGCGGGATACTCTCCCGGCGTAACTTTCTGAAATATTCCACAGCGGCGGCGGCCCTTCTGCCGGCTGTCTCTGCCCGATCGCAGGAAGCCGCACCCCTCTCCGGAAAATCCGCCCCGCGCGCGCTCACCAGCATCGGCCTGTGCAAGCGATACGACTTCGCCCAGGTGCGCCGCACGCTGGCGGTTATGCTGGACGAGCTGGGCGACGTGCGAAAACTGGTCAAGAACAAATTTGTCACTGTCAAAACCAACCTGGTCAACACATCCGAAGAAGACGTCGGCGGCGTTCCCGTCTGCCTGACGGTCACAAGTCATCCCGTCGTCGCCCAGGCGTTGGGAAGCCTGCTCGTCGATTATGGGGCGAAAAAAGTCGTTTTCTGCGATCAACTGCCCTTCCGGACGCCCGATTCCGAAGCCTTCTCCGGCTATGGATTCGATCTCACCGAATTTAACCGGGTCATGGACGGTAAAGCCGATTTTCAGAACACGCGCAATCTCGGCCGCTATAAAAAATACGCCCTTGTAAAAGTCCCCGGCGGCGGTGAGATCGCCTCCGCCTGGGAAGTGAATCAACTTTATGTCCAAACCGACGTATTTGTTTCACTGGGCAAATTGAAAAGCCATGTTTCCGGCGGAATAACCGGCGGCATGAAAAACCTCTTCGGCGTTCCCCCCAGCAGCATGTACGGCAACGACCTGGACGACGAACCCAGCGAAATGGCGGTCGATTATCGCGGCGACTTCATGCACACCTGCGAGCGCAAGCCCCTCACTTCGATCGAAACCTTCACAGGGAAATCCGTGCTCAACGACCACGGCTACAACGTCCCCCGCCTCATCGTCGATCTCAACGCCGCCTTCCCCATCGACCTGACGGTCATCGACGGGATCAGCGTCATCCAGTCAGCGGAAGGCTGGTGGAACGGTTCGATGGTCTCCATCACCCGGCCGGGTTTGCTCTTAGCCGGCCGCAATGCGATCTGCACCGACGCCGTCGCCGCCGCAGTCATGGGATTCGATCCCGACGCCGCCGACCGCACCCACCCCTTCGCCAACGGCGTCAACTACCTGGCCATGTCCAGGCGCAAGGGAATGGGCGAAAATCGAATCGAGGAATTGGAAATCGTAGGCGAGAGCCTCGATAAGGCCCGGTTTGAATACCAGCCGACTTATCAGCGAATTAATGCGTGATCAATCATGTCCGAAAAAATGCAAGATACTTCAAAAGCAACAAAAATTTGGCGGACGGGCGGCGGCGACAACGAGCGGCGCGGCCTTTTCCCCGATCCCGTTCAACTGGATCCCAAGCCTCTTCAAGCCCTGCCCGCCCAGGGATCCGTCCAAGCTTCAGTGGTCTTCGACCGTAGCGGGAGTGCGTATATCGCCGATATGCTTGGCGGCGTCCAATCCTATTCAGCCGACTTCAAAGAACGATGGCGCACCCGATTGGAAGGCGGCGTCTCGGCCGCTCCGGTGGTTCATCCCGACGACCGGCGCCTCTATGTCGGAACGCACGCCGGCTGGATCTACGCCCTGGACGCATCGAACGGCGAACCGATTTGGAAAAAAGAAATCCCTAGCAAAAGCGATCCGCGCATCCTCTCCGATCTTCTCTACCTTGCTTCAAGCAACGCGCTGGTTCTCAGCAGTTGGGGCGGGCGGTTCCTTGCCTTAAACGCCGACGACGGCCAAGATTTATTCTCGTGGAATGCGGGCATTTCTCCCGATTCGGCCGCCTCCGCCGATTCCCGGGGAGTCATTTACAGCCTGCGAGCGATTTGGGATCAAGGCGTTCAATTAACCGCCGTCTCTTCCTCCGGGAGCGAAACGATTCTCTATACCCAGCCCTTGGAAAAAAGGCCAGCCAATCGCATCCTCGTATCCGCCGCGCCCGTCATCGACGAAGAGCGCGGCGTGCTGTATATGGCCGCCAATGTCAATCAGGAAAGCCTTTTGCACGCCTGGCATATTCAATCCGGCAAGACGGTATGGAGTCGCCGATTCCCGAGAAACATCATCGCCGAACCGACTTTGTTGCAAGACGGCGCGCTGGCGGTTTCCTGTCTGGACGGCTTCGTTTACGCTCTTTCGTCCGAAAATGAACTGCGATTTCGCTACGCTTCCGATTGTGAATATCTCCTCTCGAGCTCCGTCAGCGCCGGCGGCGAGGTTTTTGTCGGCGATCCTCTCGGATGGATTCATCAAATCGAGCCGACCGGCGCGGGTCGCGCCTTTTTCGAATCGCCGCGAGCGATTCAGTCGCGGCCGTCCCTCGATTCCAAAGGGCGCCTGTTCGTTCCTTCCACCGATCGAAGCGTCTATGTCTTCAACAATACGCTGATTTAAGGCGCGCCATCTGAAAAGGCGCGCTTGATTCCATGCGCGTTTTATGAAATATTTACGGATAGGCGAAAAATAGATATACACCTGGTTTCAACGAAAAAACGATGAATTCATTGCGTCGCTTCGATCAAGAAGAAAAACCGATCCGGCAACTCTATGCCTGCCTCGACGTAGAAAGCGGAGAGATTTTTTACGCCTCTTTCATCAATCAGCGCGGCTCCTATATGGAAATGCGATCTTCCCAAAAACTCGCTCGGGGAAAAGAAATCCATATGGCTCCCGTCCCTGAAAACTGGGATGGGACTAAACACACCCCGGACGACATTCAAAACTACCCTCAAAAATTGTCAGGCCACGTCAGCCGTGCGGAAAGCCGCGGTCAATTTCAAATCAGCCTGGTCACCCAAGATCAACAGGATGCCGTCGACCAAATCTATTCCGGCGGCCATCGCGATACTCTTGAGATCGAGCAGATTCGCGCCGGCATGATAGAAATCATCAAACTATCCGGACGCATCAGCGTCGATTCCATGGGTCGCCTCCAATCCATCCTGCGCTCCCGGCCGGGCGAAACCAGGCTGGTTTTACTGGATGTCCGCCAACTCATCTCCATCCCCAACTCCTGTCTGGCCATGCTACACACCTTGATCAAAAACGAGATGGAGCATGGTCTGCTTGTCAACTTTCTGGCTAAACCCTTCAGCCGCGTTCAGGAGGAAATCAAAGATTCGCGCATCCTCGATGTTTGCCCGCTGCACGAAGAATACGAAATCGCCGCCGCCTATCTTATACAATCCATCATCGATTGAAGCGATTTTGATCCATCTCTTCCGCCTGCGTCAGGATCGGCGGGAAGAAAACCTCCAATTTCGTCCTGTTCTATTTCCCTTGTAACAAAAATAGGTAAAATAGAAGATTGTTGGAGAAAGAGGAACATTCGATAATTGGTAAATTCGAATGAATTCTTTTCTCCCGCCATACATTGTGAAAAGGAATTGGCGTCCGCCGCGGACAATCGGATTTTCGGGTCCTCTCCCTGAGCGCTTGAGAATGATTTTCAGCGGGGGATTATCCAATTTCTGCCGCTGATCATAACGCTCTTGGAGAAATTTGCATGAATTTAGATCTACAACGAGAGCGGGAAATGCGGGAATTGGCTGATCAACTCGGATTCCCCGACATGGATCCCCAATTGCTCCATTTGTCGCTTTGCCACAGTTCCTACGCCAACGAACAAAACGACTGCGTCAATTTCGGCAATGAGCGCCTCGAGTTTCTTGGCGACGCCGTCGTCGGCTTCACCATCACCGAAATGCTCTACAATCGTTATCCCGATCTGCGCGAAGGACAGCTCTCGAAAATCAAATCGGTCGTTGTCAGCAAACGCATCCTTTCCCAGCGCAGCATCGCATTGGGCCTCGGCGATTATTTGCTTTTGGGAAAGGGAGAAGAACAAACCGGCGGGCGCAGCCGCTTCTCCATCCTGGGAAATCTATTCGAAAGCATCGTCGGGGCGATTCATCTCGCCTGCGGAATCGACGCCTCCAAACATTTCGTTCGGAAGCAGCTCGATAAAGAAATCGAAAAAGCCGTCCGCGGAGAGAGCATCATCGATTACAAATCCAAACTGCAGGAAATGATCCAAAAACAATACGGCGTGCTGCCCTCTTACAGGCTGCTGTCGGCAGTCGGACCGGATCACGACAAGGATTTTGTCATCGAAGTCTTCGTTCGCGACAAACGCATCGGTACAGGTCAAGGGAAAAGCAAAAAACGCGCGGAAAAAGCCGCGGCGGCGGATGCGCTGTTCTCGATGGAAAACGTCTCTCCCGCCGAAAATGGATGAAAATTCTTCCGCTTTATCTGCCCCATAAAGGCTGCACCCGGCAATGCGTCTATTGCAACCAGCCTCTGGTCGTCGGCCCCGGCGAATCCCGCGATCACTGGCGCGAGCGTTTGGAATCCCTCGACCGGCGCGCCGGCGGCGTTTGGGAAATCGCCTTCTACGGAGGCACGTTCAGCGCTCTGCCGCCGGAGGAAATGCGCGAATGCCTGCAGCTCGTCGCTCCGTACGCCCGAAAACCGGGCGTCGCAGGGGTGCGCATCTCCACCCGTCCGGATTGCGTCTCCCAGGCGACTCTCGATTTTCTCCAGGCTTCCGGCGTGCGCACCATCGAACTGGGCGTCGAATCCCTCGACGACGGCGTCCTGCGCCGCAGCGGCCGCGGCCACTCGTCTCAAGACGTCCGAGACGCCTGCCGCCGCATTCGCGAGCGTGGCATTCGCCTTGGAATCCACCTCATGTGCGGACTTCCCGGACAATCGCGCGAATCGTTCGCTCGAACCGTCCGCGACTCGCTGCCGCTGCAGCCCGATTTGGTTCGCATCGCGCCGACGCTGGTTCTAAAAAATACGCCGCTCGAAAAAATGATGCTGCGCGGATTGTATACTCCTCAAACGCTCGAGGAGGCGGTCGAACAATGCATGGACGCCTACACGGTTTTTCACAGGCATGGGATCGCCATCGCCCGCTTGGGATTGGCGATCTCCGATGCGACCGGCGACGGCGTCGAAAAAATCGCCGCCGGACCCTGGCATCCGGCTCTGCGCCATGAAGTGGAATCGCGCCTGGCCAGCCGGACGATTCGCACTCTTTTGGCGGATGACGGCGAATTGATCCGGATCGTCATCCATCCCAAAGATCTCTCGGTTGTCTACGGAGAACGAAAAAAGAATCCGGCCGCATGGCGCGCCGAGTTCAATCGCGAATTGGAAATTTTGCAAGATCCCAATCAACCGCGCCATACGCTGCGGACTGCCTCGGGGAAAATCTACTCGCTGTTCGATGCATCGCTGGAACGAAAAGGATAATCATGACACAGGGACGCATTTTAGCTTTGGATGTTGGAAAAAAACGCATCGGTCTGGCGCTCTCGGATGAGATGCGTATCACAGGTCAGCCCTACGGCTGCATCGAAGTCCAATCGAACGATCAGGTGCTCGGCGAACTGGCCGCAGTCGTTGAAAAAGAAAACGTCTCCATGATCGTGTTGGGCATGCCCAAACGCCTCGACGGCTCCTCCGGCGAAATGGCGCAGGAAGTCAAAGCCCTGGCCGGCCGTCTTCGCGAACGATTCTCTTTCTCCGTCAAACTGTGGGACGAACGCTTTTCCACCCATGCCGCCCAGCGCGTCCTTCTCCAAGGCGACGTTTCCCGCAAAAAGCGAAAAAAGGTCATCGACCAAACAGCCGCAGCCTGGATTCTTCAGGGATTTCTCGATTCGGGCCGCGCATCATGAATCCGCGCCTCCAGCCGATCCAACTCCTTTTCGCCGGGTTTTTGATCGCCGCCCTTGCGGCGCTTCATCCCTGGATTCTGTTCCCCCTGCTGCATCTGCGCCCCTTGCTGTTGGGATTGCTGCCGCTGATTTCATTTTTCCCGCCGGCCGCGATGCTGATCGGCAAACTCAGCCGCGAGAGCGAAATCTCCCGCATCGACCGCTTCATATACAGCCTCTTCGGCGCCTATGTGCTCGCCGGGCTTTGCGCATTTCTGCTGCTGACCCTGCATATCGGCTTTCCTTATGTATTTATTTCATTATCTATTCTGCTCATTCTTTTGTCGTGGAACTGGTGGAAACATCTCCTGCTGCATCACAGAAAAACAATTTTCAGCGATTTGACCGCTTTCCGCGCCTCCCGACTGGAAGCACTTTTCCTTGGCGCCGCTTTGCTGCTTGGATTGGCCGCCGCGCTGCCGCCGCCCGTCGGCTATGACGCCCACGAATATCATCTTCTCGCCCCCCAGCGCTATCTTGCGTCGGGCGGCTGGACGGCTTTTACCAATAATATCTACTGCGCATTCCCCATGAACATCGAACTGCTTTACTCGTGGCCGATCGCCGCGCAGAGCGCGGCGGGATGCACCGTCATCAACTATGGCTTCGCCTGCCTGGGTGCTTTGGCGGTTTGGCGGTTGGGGAGTCTTTGGGGCCTTCCTCCTCAATCGCTGCTCGCCCCGCTCTTCTTCCTGGCGGCCGGCATTGTCCAGCGGCTCATCATCCAAGCCAACATCGATCTGGCCCTCGCCTCGTCGGCGGCCGTCCTACTGTTGGCTTACGAACATTTCCTCACCGATCGCCGACCGGTGCACGCCGTCATGATGAGCCTCGCTCTCGGCTTCGCTTTCGGTTCGAAGTACATAGCCGCCTTGTCCATTGGATTCCCCTTCCTGATCGTTCTGCTTTACGACGCCAGGCGCATTCATCGCCAAAACCTTCTGCCTCTAATCCTTCTTGCATGGGCGGGAGCGGCTGCGCTGTTTCTTCCCTGGGCGATTCGCAATGGAGTTTTGTATAAAAATCCCGTGTATCCCTTGTTGTTTTCCACTTTGGGCGGCTCGCCGGATTTCTTCCATGAACTTTTTCAACGCGCCCACGCCCCCCAACTGAATTCTATCGGTCAGACAATTCGAGATTTCATCGTCCTGCCTTTTCAAAAAAGTCTGGCCGAGTCCATCCCCATGGGATTTTCCTGCGTTTGGATGCTGGCCGCATTGGCGCTGCCCGGCGCCGGCCGCCGTCATCCCATCTTCCGGCCGCTGCTTTTCTCAGCCGCCGCTTATGCCGCCTGGTTTTTTCTCACGCAGCGCAACGATCGCTTTTTGGCGTCCATCCTGC
>JAFGTC010000101.1 GCA_016934335.1 Candidatus Omnitrophota bacterium
ATGTCCTCAACCAACCCGGCGCATTCCGCACGCGCCGCCACGTCATTCATCCCTCTTGAAGCCCGCGAGTCCGCCGCTCGCGGGCTTCAAAAAAGAGGCGAGCGAACTCGCCCGTTAAAAAGGGTTGCTCAATTCTTGCGTTTTGAGTTCATTTCCTGCAAAAACCTAAACCGCATTTTTCTCCTTTCGTTGTTTTTTAAGATGCTCGTCAAGCATCTCTTTAGCCGTTTTGCATCGTGAAAAAGTCATCACTCTCTTTTGAGGAACGGGCAGAGGCGAATGGAAAGGCGTATTGCGTTGATTGCGCAGTTTCTTGAGAATCTCCGACTCCAGCACCCGCGGTTCATAGCGCCACCGTTTCCCATTTTTCACTGTGACGCACCAATGGTTCGAAACTGACCGCATCAGTTTGATCGCTGTCCGCCGTTCGCATTGCATCCAGTCCGCCACATCGTCGGGCGTCAATATTTTCTCTTGCATGGCTCCCTCCGCCGTTAAAGCGTCTCGCTGGAATCCTCTTCCTCTTCTTCGTCGTGGTAGAGCATCTCCCCGTAATTGATCAGAGCTTCGAGGTACGCCGACGCCGCATTGTCGATAATCTCATGTTGGTTCTTGCCCGGAACCTCGACGCCCGTCTCGCTCGACTCGCTTTCACCGGTTTTGATGAACACTAAATCCTTATCCACAAAGATGCTCTTGATCTGCTGAACGGGAATAATCGCCCCTTCCGTATCATCGATAATCAAATTCCCGCGAATCCGAATCATGCCGCCCTCTTTCGCTTCGCTTCATTCAAATCGAATCGGATGTTCTCCATCACGGCGCGGAACGCCTGCCGTTCCAACTCGAATCCCGTTGACTGAAAATCCCGTTCAAAGACCATCAGCAACTGGTTGAACTCGATGACATACTCGGAAGGCAGCGCATTCCGCATCAGCCGCCTTCTCACCGTTTCCGTCATCAATCTTTTGGATTCGAAATTCCGCAGTTCAAATAGAACCCGATCCAATGAAGCCGTCAGTTCATCGATCAACATTCAAACGCCCTTCTTTTGTCCGCTCAATGAGCCGCCTGGGTCAACGGGCCGGCCGGCCGCCTCACCGCACGCACGTCGGTTTCTTGGCTTCGGAACTCACGCTTCGGCCGACAATCCGGATTCGCGTTCCGGACAATCGGTCAAGGCGCGAATCACGCCGCCTCGCCGTTAGTAGGCCTCTGCACGATCGCTTTAGCCTTGGGAACATCGATCAACCCATCCAAAAAGGCCATAAACAATCTTTCGGCGATATACTGCCTCGTCCGGTCTCCGCGCCGCTCATCGATCCCCAGGACCATCTTCTTCGGCAGCCGTACTGTGAAAGCAATCTTTTTCGTGGTATCATCCATGGTTCGTTTTGTAGACTTTTTGTTTTTGAATCAAAACACGTTATCCCAAATGTACACACATTTGGGATAACAGTCAAGCGTTTTTTTGAATATTTTTGTTATGGCAAAGGAAAATAGACTTAACATACGTATTAGCCAGGATTTACACGAATGGCTGCAACAATTCGAAAAAGGTGAAACAACAAAATTTGTTGAATTCGCTCTGAACACTTTTTCCGAATTTGACTATGAACTATTAGAAAATACCGCCAAAGAATTAGGCCTTATTCCTGGCCGGTTAATCGAAGTGGCCCTTCTTCATTTTTCGTCCCTTTCCCCTGAAGAGCAAAACCGTCTCATCTCGAAGGATTTCGCTTTCCGATCCAAGAAACCGTGATCGTTCCTCGTAATATTGCGATAAAATTCCATCCCTTTTACGAGGTGATAGCCGGATAAAATACCAAACTGCCGCCCGAACCATCGTTCCCAAACTCAAACCCATTTCGCGTGCAATGCGATGCAATGTCCGCATGTTGAAACTCCTCTAGACTGAACAGATGTATAAATCATACAACAACAGCCATCCCCATTTCATCCCCCAACCATCCCCATTTTGTCGTCATTTCGTCGCTATTTCGTCACCATTAGGACAAACGGCGATTTCCAAACGGAATCCAACCCAAATCAATCCAAGGACCATAAGATTATTTATTAAAAAATAATATGGCATAATCCCATAAAATCGTCAACATATTTTACTAAAAAAAGTAAATAAAAAAACTACGAGTGGACTTGATACTTGGTTATGGATGTGCAATGATAATTGTAATCGGTAAGGGAGGAACATCATGGCGCTGATAGAATGTCCAGAATGCTCAAAGCAAATTTCCGACAAAGCCGAATCTTGTCCAAACTGCGGCTGCCCAATCAAGAAAAAGCCCGTTACTGTTGAGAAAAATAAAGGAATCGGTGGATGCTCCGGATGCCTGATTCTTGTAATAGGATTCTTTATTTTGATGGCCATTATCCCTCATGACAATGATGACACTTCTTCCAAAAAAAAGCAGACACAAACAAGTTCCTTTGTCGATCTGGATGCCTCTGTAACCTTCAAACTCAATGAAGTGATCATAGAAAACAAGAATTCCTTCGATTGGTATAATGTTAAAGCAGAAGCGAATCCGAGAATTCTCGGCAGCGGTTACTATTACGAATTCAAAGGTCTGGCCGCCGGAGATTCGAAATCCATTTCCCTCAGCGAATTTGCCAAAAGCGATGGAACCCGTTTCAATCACCTCGCCACTAAACTCACAGCGTTTTCAATTCATTGCGACACAAAATCAGGGAGAGGACATTACTACGGGGAAAGAAAAACACCATAGTCATTCTTTCATTCTCAATTGTTTCTGGCATCAACACGCCGATCCAAATTGCAAAATCGCACATATCCCCAAATCGAATCTTAAATATTGGAAGCCAAAATTAAAACGCAATATCGAAAGAGACAAAAAAAACATCAGCCTTCTTAAAAAAGAAGGCTGGGATGTCCTCGTCATTTGGGAATGCCAAATCAAGAATAATAAAATTGAAGATTTGATGCCGATTATAAGAAAACATTTAGATCGGTAAACAACGATTCAATCCAATTTTATTTGAAAAAGTTTCATAATATGATTTCCTTCAACTTATCTTTCCTGTCTTCATAGTCACCTTATAATCAACACTCAATTTATCTAACTTTTTAAATAATATTATGTAATGTAATTATTTATCATTGTGCCGTTTTTTATTATCATATTTTATTAAGGCATCTCTAAGATTATTTTGTTCTTCAGAATTTAATATTTCTAATAAATAATCAACAGGTATTATTCTTGATAAATTTGTATTTTCCAGATAAATCGTAGCTTTTTGAGATTTCAGTTCCTCACTCGTTAATACTTTTTTAGAATTTGTAGATATTTCTGTGAATTTTATAGGACTTGAGACAAATGCACTGACAACACCTAGCAAAGCATATGTTGGTGTTCCTCCTATTCTTTCACCACCAATAGTAAGACCTGTTCCTTTATTATCTCTCCATGTTGTAAGGAAAGCAGGTCCTCCACTATTACCGCCAAACGCTGGACAATCTAATATATGAACAGTTTGATGTGGATTATTTGCATAATTTAAATTCACCCACAAATTTGATAACATCCCAAATCGCGTAACAATTATATTTTTATTCTTCGATAGGTAATATAATTCAGGTATTAGTCCACAAATAAATACAGGATCCCCCGTTCCAATTTCATGTTTGATTAACCAATTTTTTGTAGCAAAATCAATATTTTCTGATGTATTATTTTCGATGGGTCCTAAAACTCTTAAATCAAGTTCATGCGATAAGTCACTAAGAGGTAGCACCATAACTGCTATATCAATTAAGGGATTTTTGTGACTAAAAAATCGCTTTTCTTTATATATAATTTCTGTTATCTTTATTGTTTTAGAAAATTTATTTTTGCTATTAAATCTTAGATACAAAGGTGTCGTTGCATTCTTTATTATTCCATTGGGATGAAAATTTGGATCTAATACATGCTTTGCAGTAACTAAATATATAAAATCCTTGTCACTCTCTTTATATCCAATTAAGAAACCAGAACCTATTGCATTAGACTCAGTCCCAGTACTATCCATGATAAAAACACAAGTATTTTTAAATTCATCATTAATACGACTAAATTGTGCATTTGCTGATCCGCAAAAAGAAATCACAAGGAACACATATATAATATAAACAAATTTAATCATGATCTTCTTCCTTCCTATTAAGAATTTGTATTAAACCAGTTGAGTTTAATAATTAGTATTTATTATAAAATAAACAATTCTATTAGAAATGTCAATAGATTGTTTTTTTACCCCCTCTTCCGAAACCTTTTAATCCCATAAATCCTCCGTGGCTTAACATTCCGTTTATTCGCCGTGATTCTAGAATGAAAAGCCTCATCCGCCCGAGCAAAGATCAGCTCACGATCCGCCGCATGCACGTACGTCATAAACGCCTGCTTCGATTTATGACGCGTAGCCGTCATCGCATCAAATCCAAGAAGCCGCGCCATCTTCGAATCGAACGAATGCTTCAGATCGTGAACACGTACATGCTCCGGAAGCTTGGCCCGCTTACGTAAAGAACGCCAAGCCCGCTTCGCCGATTTCATCCGCCGTTTCTCGCCCGTAATGATGTCATGATATAAGACGATAGGCCCATGCCGCTCTTCCGCTGGAAATTTCTCCAAATAAGGCCGGGCAGCTTTGAACGGCGCAGGCATCGATGTTCCGTTTTTCTGCACGTCCAAATAAATCACATCGTTCCGCCAATCAATATCCTCCCACTCGGCCGCTAGAGCCTCCCGGTGCCGCAATCCGCAAAACAAACAAAGCACTACGAACTTGTACACATGATCCGCCGATTCTTCCGCCGCCGCCAACAACGTCTCGATCTCCTCATCGGAAAGTTCGTAGCCGTGGTTCTTCTGCTCCGCCTTCTCCGATAGCCGCTGAATATACGGCATCATATCGATCCATCCTTCCTGAGCGGCGAATTTCAGCGTTTTAGAAAGCGTGCAGATAACTTTATTAGCCGACTTAGAGGAAAGCCCGCGGTCTTTAAGCCAAGCGCCGAATTTCCCGATTTTGATTGAAGTCAAAGACTGCAGAGGAGCGTCAGCCCCAAAGAAGGGAAGGATCATGCTATCGCCGTAACGGGCGATATCAGTCAGATAGATAGGCGAAAGCTGGTTGAAGCAGGATTGAAAATACTGATGGAAAGCGAATTCCAGAGTAATTCCCAATTGGATCCGTTTGGAATCAGGGCCTTCGGATTTGGCCATATACTCGATAGCCCACTGTCGGGCGATTTTGAGCGCATCTTTTTTATTGGAAACGCCGGTAGAGATACGCAGAGTCGCTTTTTTTTCTCTGTTATAATATCGCCAGTACCAGATGGGCTTACCGTTTCGCTGGTAGAGAGTACCCCATGGAAGGTCTTTTGTTTTACCCATAGCAGAACTCCGAAGTAGAGAGATAGGTAAAATCCAAAAAACAGGTTAAAAATTTGGTAGCACATTGGTATCACTTTTGCAGGAAAACAGAAGAAAATCAAGGCTTCTGCACGAATTTTGTAAGATGGTAGAATGAGGCAAAGTACTGAAAGGAAAGGTATTTAGGGTATCCTATCAAGGTATGTATAAGTTAGTACAAATAATTCCGGTTCCTGGTGTCGGGGGTTCAAATCCCTCCAGGCGCGCTCCCTAAATCCCTCAGAAAATTTAGATCAGATTGGCAAAAATTCTTTTCGATGGCCGTCCTTCTGCAGGAAATTTATGTTTCCGATGCATCCTTCCCCTCAATCCGACTTTCGATGCGCCTCAACTCTTCGTCATCGGCGATGCTTTCCTGCTCAGCCTCCAATTGAAGGCGGCGCTGGTTGAATTGCTCGTATTGATCCAAAGCCAGCCGGTCGGCAGCCTCTTTTGAAATTTTCCCCCGCAAAAGCCTTTAACCAGATACTCGCGCAGCCGCTCCGTCGCCCACTGGCGAAACTGGGTACCCTGATGCGAACGCACCCGATGCTCAACCTCATGCTTGACGAACGCAACCCCGCTATAGACAATAAGCCATCTCCACGTCATCAAGACATTTAGACCTTGCATGCTCTGCCGAAAAGCTCAGGAAAGAATCATGACAATGAACGATCGCGACACGAAGCCGAATCAGCAAATCGACCGCTTGTATCAGTTCCTACTCGATGAAGAAGACGCTCGGGTATGCACAGACATCCCCGAAGAATCCTGCTCCGACGTACCCCGAAACTTTATCCGCATCGGCGCCGCCCAAACCTTGACCCGGCTGGCGGACGAACTCGCCAACGCCAAAACCGTCCTGCCGTGGCTGCTGGCGGCGGCGGGCGCCTCGTCCTTTTGGGTGGGATTCCTGGTTCCCATTCGCGAATCCATGTCCATGCTTCCCCAACTCTTCATCGCCGGCGCGATCCGGCGCCGCCCTCTCCGGAAACAGGTCTGGCTGACGGGCGCCGTCCTCCAAAGCCTCGCCTTGATCGTCCTGGCCTTCACCGCCCTTTTCCTGCGCGGCCCGTGGGCGGGCGCGGCGGTCCTACTCATCCTGCTGCTCTTCAGCTTGGCTCGAGGCCTCTGTTCGGTCGCCTCCAAGGACGTCGTCGGCAAAACCATCCCCAAAACCCGGCGCGGGCGCCTGAACGGCTTCTCCGCCGCCGTCTCGGGCGTCCTTACTCTGGCCGTGGGGCTGCTGCTGGTTTCATGGATCGGCGAAAGCGCCTCCCCGGCCCTCTTCGCCTTTCTGCTCTTCGCCGCGGCGGCTCTCTGGCTGGCCTCCGCCTGGATCTTCTCCAATATCCTCGAGCAGCCGGGCGCCACGCAAGGCGGCAAAAACGCCGTCGACGAAGCCCTCAAGCGATTGGACATCCTGCGAACCGACCGGCCGTTTCGCCGCTTCGTTCTGGTGCGCGCCCTGCTTCTTTCTTCGGCGCTGGCCGGACCCTATTACATCATGCTGGCCGGCCAGTCGGGCGCCGGCGGAAAACTGCTCGGCTTTTTTGTTCTGGCCAGCGGCCTGGCCTCTGCGCTCAGCAGCGCCTTTTGGGGGCGCTTCTCCGACCGCTCCAGCCGCTCCGTTCTCATCGCCGCGGCGGCGATCGCTTCCAGTCTCGGCCTGCTTCTCTTCATCATCGATTTTCTCGGGCTTCTTCAGAACGGCTTGGGATGGATCACCCCCATCGCTTTCTTCCTCTTGGCCATCGCCCACAGCGGCATTCGCATCGGCCGCAAAACCTATATTCTCGATATGGCCTCCGGCGAGCGGCGCACCGACTATGTCGCCGTCAGCAACACGGTCATCGGCGCCGTCCTCCTGCTCAGCGGCTCTCTCGGCGCGCTGGCCCCATGGATCGGGGCTTCCGGCATGCTCCTGCTGCTCTCGCTGTTCGGCTTCGCCGGCGTGATTCTCGGAATCCAACTCCCCGAAGCGGAATAACTTGTTACCTTTTCATGCAAAAGAAAACGCCTGAACTCCCTCGACGCCGCATTCCGCCCGCCTGTTATGGAGATGCATGAAGAATGGAATCGATCTCCTCCATGGTGAATCGCACGCTGACGACCGAATGCTTCCTATCGTCCGGCCAGTATTTGATATATGTGACGGCGACTACGGTTCCGTCCGGCAGCAGCGATACGCCCGGATACCCGCAGTCCGCCCCGGCGTAACTATGCAGCAGTTTAATGCGGAGCTGCCCGGGCCGATGCTTCCTGATATCCTCATACCGCCCGACCCAGGCGACAAAATGGCCGTACGTCGAACTCTCCGGCGCCCGGTCGCGAAACGCAATCACCAGCCGCCCGTCCGGCGCGTATACGCCCTGATGGCGGTCGCCCGTCAATCCCCAGGGCGTATCCACCGGCTGACTCCAGGTCTCTCCCTCGTCCTGCGAAAACATCATCAAACTGCGTCCCTTGTGCGTATTTTCGCGCATCAGGCAGCACAACTCGCCCCCGTCCGGCGACCGGAAGACGTACGGTTCGCAGGGATCTTTGCCCGGGACGTCCGCAACGACCCGCGGCTCGGACCAGGTCAGCCCCCCATCCCGGGTTTGAATCTGCACAACCTCCAGCGAAGGTTCCATCCTCCGGTGATATTGCCCCAGATAACTCCCGTCTTTGAGGCGAACCATGCTGCTGAACGTCATGACGCAGGGCAGCCCCAGCGGCTTCATCTCCTCCCAGGTAAGTCCGCCGTCCTCGCTCATGATGCTGGGCATCAGCGGGCGCGCCGAAAACACCCAAAGCCGCTCCACCCCCTTGGGATCCTCCAGCCGATAAATGCTGGGGCAGTTCTCGTGTTTGATGAATCCTTTCGGCAGCTGATCGTCCAGCCGCTCCCAGGTCAGCCCCCCGTCGCGGCTGCGCGCCATGGGCCCCGCATGGCCCCCGTGCCCGATGCACCAGACGCAGTACAAGGTTTTGCCGTCAGGCGTCAACAGCGTCGTCGGATGTCCTTGATAGACATCCTTCGTCCCCGCGGCGATGATCACATGTCGTTGGGGATCGGCCGATAAATCGGCGACGGGCAGTTCGTCTTGACTTCTCGCCGCCGCCAACGAAATCCTGCACGCCCCCATCGCGCTCAATCCACCTGCCAGCCGCATCGAACGCACGCCGAATTGACGGCGATTCATGATGACTTTTTCCATGATTGACCAAACTCCATTTTTCATCTGGATTTTTCCACAAAAGAATCCGGATTTCGCATCTCGGAACCGCAGCGTCTATTTCTTGCCCGATCCCTGTTACGGCCCGGTGACGATAATATCTCCAAAACTGGAAAGCCCGTTCGAAACGTCGTACTTGACGAATCGAATCACCTCGCCGGTCTGCACTCTCCATATTTTGTCCGGCCCGATGCAGGCGAAGAGAAAGCGCAGCGCTTTGGACGCCTGGCGCTCTTCAATAAACGACGCCCAATAACTGTTCCTCCATCCGCTGTACGGCGTGTTCTGCACATACCAGTACGGGGGATTCTTCAAACCGGCGAAATAGCGGCTCCCCCCCTGATCATGCGCGATCGGATTGATGCGAAACACATCGGGCGGGATGCGCGAGATGTACGCGATGGGCGAGGTCAAAACCAGCGGCGCATAGCCGAGATCCTGCCCGGGGCCGCGGCTGTCGGTGGCGTCCAAAGGATAGTCATTGTTGTCAAGACTATACATCATGACCGCCGAATGCAGCGCCTTCATATCCGATTGAGCGCGGGCGATCTTGGATCGAATTTGAGCGTTCAAAAAATTGGGAACGGCGATGGCCGCCAGAATCCCGATGATCGCCACGACAATCAACAGTTCAATCAACGTAAACGCGCTAGATTGCTTTCTCATGAGGCGCCCCCATTATTTCGATTCGCTGGCCGGCATGATCTACGCTCCAAACTGCATCCAGTCTACCAAAAAAAACGCGGCATGATGAGTCGACATCCATTATGCAAAGAAAAAAGTCGTTCTCCTTCTCCCCGAGAATTTACACCATCCAATCAATTCGATGAGGCAAAGATAAATAGAAGAAAGCGTCGCCGGCAAAAAAATCATTCATTCGTACAATCGATACACTAGACGAGATATAGCATCTATGCGATTATAATTATTATGTAAAATCTGGGAGAATATCACCCAATCCACATGGGGAATCCCAGACAATTTTTAATACCTAGGGAGGTATGTAACATGAAGAAGTTTTTACTGTTGGTATGCGTATTATTATCATCCGTATCCATCGTGCAGAGCCAATCGATCTTTATAGTGACGGATGCGCCGGATCTGGAGGAGCCGGGAACTGGCAATCTTGGTGATTTTCTTCGCGATTTAGGGTATTCAGTCACTGTCGATCCCGGCATCGATGACCCAGATGCTGCTGGTGGAAACAATAGCGCTTTTCGCGGCGCTTTATCCGCTGACCAGGTCGCGACGCTTGAAAGTCATGACCTTGTCCTATTTCACCGATCCACCGACAGCGGCCAATTTTCCGCTGGCTTGGATCAGTGGAACGGCTTGAGCGTCCCCCTATTGAACGGCAGTTCATACACGGCGCGAGATACTCGTTGGATATGGGTTCCAAATGGTAATGCGCCAACTGACACTGTAGAATATTTATTCGTTTCTGATCCAAGTCATCCCATTTTCACGAACGTAACCATCGATGATGACGGCTTCGTTCGTTTATTTGACATTGACACTCCCCAGGATGTCAATGGATTAGAGGTAGGGGGAGACCTTGGAAATGGTAAAGTAGTAGCAGAAACTGAATTTGCGTTCCATACGGCGATCGGCGTTTGGGATGAGCCCGGAGAGTTTTTCGAAGGCGGATCGTCTCACACCAATCGCGTCGTATTCTTTGCTCTTTCCCGTTATTTCGAAGATGATGGAACCGGCGCAATCGCTTTTGAGCATTATTCAGAAGACGGCCTCCAATTGCTCGCCAATGCCGTCGAATATGCCATCTATGGTGATGTCACCGGCAGGACGCCATCGACATCCGTAGGTTTTTGGGAATTGCATTAATCTTCATTCCCATGAATTAGATTCTTTGAAACCCTATCGGCGCCGTGATCCGGCGGAAGCGCAGGTGTGGGATCGCCATCGATAAACGGCAAACGAAATCCCCATCCAGCCTCGATCCAGGGAGCAGGTTTTTTTATGAATAAACGTCAGACTCGTGGTTTCACGTTAATCGAATTGTTGATTGTTGTCGCGATCATTGGCATCCTCGCCGCGATTGCAGTACCCAACTTCTTGAACGCACAAATGCGGGCGAAAATCGCACGCGTGGACGCCGATGTGAAGACGATTATGACCGCCTTCGAAATGTACAGGCTGGATAATAATGATATTCCACGATGGGGCGCGTTGGGATGGTACCGGGCGTGGGCCTGTCTCACAACGCCTGTTGCCTATTTAAGCACGCCTCCTTATGACATGTTCCAACCGGAGCAGGCCGAATTATTCGTCAATGACCACCGCTTCTATGAATTCAACGGCTGCAACGGCAGGACGCCGATGAAATCTTTCAACTCCGGCCAAAATGTTACGGACTATGTTGTTGTCAGCCTTGGCCCCGATCAGGATGACGACACGCTTCAGATATCCGACTATCCCAATTCGGGTAAATTTCTGCAATACGATTTGTCCAACGGCATTATCAGCGACGGCGATTTGTTGAAAGAATCTCATCCGGGTCTTAATCCTCAACGTGGATAAAACTGAAAACCATCGAAACAGATACGCCCTGGAGTTTTTTCCAGGGCTTTTTTTTTACGCTCGGCGGGAATGCATCAATAAGAAGATGACTCATCCACTGTTTGGGATATTGGCCCTGACGGCGGATCGCTCGTTAATATAGATAATGCAAGAACCGTAATAAATCCGTCACTCGCTTTTCTCCTTCTCCGGCCTCGGCGCATGCGCGCCGGAAGAATTCATCAGCGCGCTCAGCAGTTCGGCGCACTCCTGCGCATCGATTTTCCCCTCCTCCAGCATAGCCAGAATCTTGGCTTGTGCGGCGCGGCGATCCTCTTTCGGTTGAAACAGCAGCGATAAATAAAAATAAACCGTATTGATCAAGGGATACACCCACAACCATGGAAATGTAAGAATGGAAAGTCCGAAAATTTTATCCCAATTATTGTGCGGATAGGTCATCATCCATCCGCACAATAGAACGCCCAAACAGCAGACCAAATGCCCCGGCGAGAGCCACGCCTTGAATCCCTCCCACCCCGGCGTCCGCTCCCGCTCCGTCGCCTGATCGCCGATCCATTTCCGATGCAGCTGAACAACCAGAGGAAGCGCAAAATAAACCATCAATCCGGCGGGAATGACATGAAAAATGATCGTATTGTCGCTTGGGATCTCGCCCTGCGATTCATACGTCCAGATGCGCCACAACACGACAACGCCGGCGATCAGCGCCGTAAGGCAGCTCCACGCTATGGTGGGAAGCCAACGCATTCTCAAATAACTTTTGTAACAAAACACGCTGACAATCAGCGGGATAAAATACATCGCAAACAAGCCGACAAGTGGGACGGAATAAGTCATGATTCTCCTCCAGCATCAAGATGGGGTTTCTGAATTCATACCCGGATTCGGCGCCCCCCCTCCATCTCCCACCTTATCAAGGGGGGCGGGAGGGATCTTCACTCCGGCCGCAGAATCGGCCGGCGGTTCGGGAGAAAACGGCGGCGGCGTACTCTCCGCCGGCCACTGCTCCGGCTTGCCGGGACGCCCGCCCGCCTCCTTGCTTCTATAAACGGCCGCCAGCAGCTCGGCGCATTCCTGCGGCGAGATCCGGCCCGACTCCAACATCGTCAAAATTTTATTCTGTACGGCGGCCTTGTCCTGACCGCGCGTTTCGCGATTCTGATAAATCGACCGATAATGGCTCAGCGTTATAAGAAGCGGATAAACAAGCAGCAGCCCGACGCCCCCCGCCGCGAGTTTCCCGAAAAATTCATAGGGCTCCGCCAACAAGCCGTCATTCCAATTCCAGAACGAGTAACTGGCGGTATAAAAATAAGCGGCGCCCAACACGCAAAACAGGTTGGAAAAGCAAATCCAGGCGCGGAAGCCTTCCCAGCCCGGCGCGCGCTCCGCTTCGCTCGTCTTCCGATGAATCCATTTCCTGTACAGCATGAGAAAAAACGGCGCGGCGAACAATATCATCAAGCCCGGCGACAAGCAGTTTTGGAAAAAGAAGAACGGATTTTCATACCACGCCCTCCAATAAGGCTGCCGAGTCGCAGCATGATGAAACTCCACCAAATAAGCCGCCGCCAACACAATCGCGCTGAACCCGAAAGCCCGCCAGTAGCCGATCGTCAAATAGCGCCGGTAAATCCACGGAAAAATAAGCAGCCCGGCTATAAGCGTTATCCCAAGCCCCACGCCGAAAACAAGCGGCCAATCCCCAAACGCTTGATCGTAATTTATACGCCCCATTTCCTTCACCTCTCTCGCAATAATTTGGCCGCCTCCCGGGCGGATATCTCTCCCCGCTCCAGCCGCTCCAGAATCTCCATCCGGTCGGTCTTACATGAAACGTTCCCCAGCAGGTTGTTGACTTGATCGATTTTCTTGCACACCGTCGGGTAAGAGATCCCCAACTCCTTCTCCACTTCGCGGATATTGCCCCGATTCCGCAAAAACACCATGACAAATTCCTGCAAATCCCCGGGAAGGCGAAAAAAAGGGGGCGGCGCGATCTCCGTATCGATCTGCGTACCGCAGGCGCCGCAGGTCATCCGGGAAATCGTCATCTCCCCTTCGCATACTGGACAATAAGATAAAAGCATTCTGTTTTTCATTTCAATATTTCAATATCATAATTAAAAATTTCAATGTGTCAATTAAAATTTTGAATTTTTTATAACAATAATTCACCATCCCACCCCCGCCGAAAAAAAATTCAAAGCCGCCGATTCAACCAGACCGTCAAACTCCCCCACACTCCTCTTCCCCCCCCAAATAAACGAAGATTCCATAAAACGGGAAAAATACCCATAAAGTTATATTGAAATTTTACGATAATAGAGTAAAATGTAACGTGATTTTAAATATATAATCCATCATTCTCGAATAATAGAGGTTGAAGATAAAAACGTAATACTGGATATTCCTTCGATATTTCGATGAATTACTATTGGAATCAAAGATTATATACTGTATGATTCCCTGCGAAGGATGTCATGAATTGACTGAATGTTTTATAAAATTGTTTTTGAATGAGCAGGAAGCCGCAAGACGCAATTGAATGATAACTATGGGATAAGTCGGAATCGCGCATCCCGCTTCACCCGTAAAAAGAAAGCGAGGAAGAGGTCGCTTCCAATCCGGCGGAAATCCATGGAATCCTCCAGGGTGTTTGGGTAACGCGAACGATCGTAGGATCGTCGCACAAAAAACTTTCGCGGCTAATCCAGGAGGGCTGCATGATGGAATCGCAGTCTGAAATAACAACCATGCAGGAAGCCTGCCTGCTTCCCTGCTTCCGGGCGAAAATCCCGGTGAGTTTATCCTTGAACGGCAAACAGACTCCGCCTCTCGAAGCGGACGGCGAAATGATCCGATTTTCCAGCAGCCGCCTCCGCATTCGAACCGACAGCAAAATCCCCATCCCGTCCTGCGGAGTCATCCGATTCTCACTCGATGCGGCGAACGAAGATTTCGCTCTGATCGTCGACTTTGTCCAGCGAGTCGAAATCGCCAACAACCGCTGGTTTTGGAAAATGACGCCCAAGTATGAAATGCAGGCGGTTCTGCGCGACAATGAGGACGGCGTCAAATCCAAATACGCGCACTTCGTCAACCGCCTGTTCTTTAACGGTCAGAGCAAAGGTTTCGAACCTTACTCGTTCAGCAAAAGCGAATTCGCATAACCTCCGGCATTTACAAACAATTGCGCCCGAAAAGTCTCCGGCGGGTTCAATACCGGCTTCCCCTCCGTGCGTGCTCCATCATGGCGCGGCCTCGGCTCGAAAACATGGCGAACATATCCCACGGCGCCACCTCGGGATTCTCCAAATAAGATAATAGAATGCTCCGCATCTCCGGCGACAAATCATCTTGAATCTTCAGCGCGGCGCCCCGAGCCTCCTGGGGATCGATTTTCATCAAGACGGCGATGGCTATCAAACGGTTTTCATGATTCTCTGGATCAAAAATCAATTGTTTCAGCGCCGGAATCGATTTTCGCCCGCATCGAACCGCAAGATGCATGAAAGGATAATCCTCCAACCGGTCTTCAATCTTTTTTTTACTAATATATCGCTCAATACAAATAGAAAATCGAAACATTTGCGGATACATCACAATAGGCGTTGCGCATTTGATCTCCGCGGCGGCGTAGCACAACGCCGCGATTTCCATGTTGTCTTTGATTCTTTGATTTCCCGGCGGACTATTTTTTATTTTTTCGCAAGGAAAGTTTGTCGACAGATAATCAATCAAATTTTTTTCCAACCGGGCGGGATTGATGTTGTATTCTTTATCCTCCCCGAAAAAATCCAGATAATATTGCTTTCTCGACATAAGATAGTCTTTCCTATGGGGCCCCAGCAACACCGAAATCCCTATCTCATCCTTGGCGGCGTCCCTGGGCAAGTCCGCGCCGGAAGCAGATAAAACGGATAAAACACACAGAAGGATCCATCCACAATAACGCCGACAAAAACGATGCATGCTTCACCTTGATGATTTCTTCGCATTCCCTCAACGGAAACTTTTCAAAAACAAATGAGGGAGCGCGATTCTCCCGATCTCCTTCATGGACGAAGCGGCTGGCATTCCGGGCAAAAATGCGTGCTCCGCCCCCCGAGAATCATTCTCTGAATGACCGCCCCGCAGTTCCGGCAGGGCCGCCCCGCTTTTCGATACACACGATGCTTGTGCTGAAACTCGCCCAGCGTCCCGTCCAGTTTCTGGTAATCGTTCGTCGTCGAACCGCCCGCGGCAATGGCTTCGCGCAACACCCGCCGCATCTCGCGCCGCAGTTTCTGCGCTTCGACCGGCCTCAGACTTCTCGCCGGCCTCGCAGGATGAACGCGCGCCCGAAACAGCGATTCGTCCGCATAGATATTCCCCAAACCGGCGATCCGGCGCTGGTCCAGCAGAAAGGTTTTGATCGGCTGGCTTCGGCCGGACAACAATTCCAGAAACTCGCCCGCCGCAACATCGAAGGGATCCGCCCCCAAACTCGTCCACGGCGCAAATTCAACAAGCCCGCACTCCCGCAGGACGGCGATGTAGCCGAACCGCCGCGGATCCCACTGGCGCAGTTCCATCCCGCCGCCGTCCAGCGAAATGCGCACATGTGTATGGAACGGCGCCTCCTCCTTCGACGTAACGCATAAAATACGGCCCGTCATGCCCAGATGATGAATCAACGCCCACTCCCCGCTCAAATGCATCGCCAGGATCTTTCCCCGCCGCTCCACGGATTGAATGACTTGCCCGGTCAGCGATGAAATATCGCTCAGGCCGGCCCGCACGTAATCCTCCCGGCTAATCGAAATCCCGGCGATTCGCCGGCCAAGAACCCGCTTTTCCAACGCCCTCCGTATCGTCTCTACTTCTGGCAGTTCCGGCATGTCGTCCTCGAAAAATCGCCTTTGTTATTCATCACGCTCCGACTGGAGCGAGTCGCTGAATCAATTGCGCCACTAACCGGAGAAAAACGCCTGATCCGCATTCGCTTTCTCGCGCCCATCCAGCCGAACGACTTCCCGCCGGCCGAACCGGAAATGGATCCACGTCCGTGCGGATCTCCAAGCCAGCCCTTTCCCTGTTCGATAACTAAACATCCGGTATGATTGTGATAAAAAGAAGATCCGCGGGCAAGGTCGTTTTACTTTGCCTTGACTCTCACGTGAAAGCGGAGAGAATGAGGGAACGATCAGCATGGCTTCGACTTATGCGGGATGGGCATTGTGCATCCGTCTTGTTTGCGCATGGATAAATCAGGCAGGAAAAAAATTACGAATCAGGTCTTTGTATGGAATCCACTAGCTCCGTTTTTGTTGATGAGCGCACCGCCGCTTTGGATTTAAAACTCGAGTCGATTTTTCAACCGGTCGCTGACGAACTCGAATTAACCAAGTCGCTCTATAAGAAAACCGTACTCCAAACGGCGGAAAGGAACTATATCCACCGTTTATTGAGCGGCGAAGAAGAATCCTACATCCCCCAAGAATACCGCGTCGAAATAGCCGATAAAGTCGCCACACATCTCCTGCAAAGCCAAGGCAAATGGATTCGAGCCGCCATCGTACTCCTGAGCGCCAAATCGTGCGGCGTCTCTTCGGAGGCCGCCCGCCAACTGGCCGTGGCGGTCGAGTCGGTCCACCTCGCCACTCTGGTGCACGACGACATCATCGATCAGGCGGCCATGCGCCGCGGCGTCGAATCCGTCCAGGCCGTCTGGGGCAACTCCGTCGCGGTTCTTATCGGCGACTTCCTCCTCTCCAAAGCCTTCAAACTCCTCCTGGCCAGCGCCTCCGTCCACGCCCAGAAACTTCTGACACACGCCACCGGCCAAATGTGCCTGGGCGAAATCAAGCAGTTGCGGTCCTCCGGACGCGACGGCATGGCCGAACAAGATTATCTGGAAATGATCGAAAACAAGACCGCCTCCCTCATGGCCGCCGCCGCCGCCTCGGGCGGGCGCCTGGGCGACATATCCACCCGATCCGTCGAATGCCTGCACGCCTATGGACATTCCGTCGGTATGGCCTTCCAAATCGCCGACGACATCTTGGATTACACCGCCTCCTCCATAACCCTGGGCAAAGAGAAAGGGGGCGATTTGCGCAATGGAAAAGCCACCCTGCCCCTCATCCATCTTTTCCAAAACGACGGCAAAAACGTCCACTCCATCCTCTCCAGCCCCATCTCCGACGAGCAGAAAATCCAGGCCATGCTGGCGCTCATGAAAGAGATGGGATCAATCGACTACGCCTACAAAGTCGGACGCCGCTACGGAGAACGGGCCAAGGAAAACCTCAAAACGATCGAAAGAGAAATCGGCGCCTCCGATTCCCTGAACTCGCTTTATGCTCTCGTGGATTTCGTGCTGACGCGCAAGCGTTGAATCAATCCCCCCGCCTCCTCTCGGCGATCAAATCAGGGAGACGACCGGCTGCTGCGCACATTCTGCATCAATCTTATTCGCATTTCCAATCTTATTCACAACTCACTGCCTCCAGAAATATTGAAACAATAATAAATCCAGCGAATCGACGCTTCCATCGGCGTTGATGTCGGCGTTCGACCGCAATTCAGGCGGAACAGTGGGAATCGGAGTCGGCGTGGGAATGGGCGAGGGCGTCGGAGTCGGCGTGGGCGTGCCGGCGGGCGTAAAGGTCGGCGAAGGCGTCGGCGTTCCCTCGATGACGTAAACAATATCGCGCATATCGATGATATGCCACGGCGCATCCGCATCGCGCTGGCTGTTCTGAAGAGAATCGGACGCCGTATAGACCAAAAAATGATTTCGCAGGATCACCTCGAATCCGGATCGCGTCTCTCCGGGAACCGGCGTGGCGCTTCGCGCCGGGATATCCAGATTCAACCGCTGCCCGGTCGCGAAATGAAACATTCGCATAACGACGCTTTCTGCATTGTCGCCGTTGATATCCCGCAGCGAATCGGTCTCGTCATGCAGAAATATCATATAACGCCCGTCCTGCGGCATAATGACGGATCCGCTTACGCCGTCTTCGCCGGTATCGAACAATTCCTCGACGCCCGGCGCCCACATGTATAAACGCTTATTTTTCTCATACCCTTCCGCGTCCGAAAACACCATGCACTCGTCGGACTCCGCCTCCAGGCGCACATTCACAATCCGCTGCATCTCCAACTCGAATCGCTTCAACGGCGTCGGGGTTTTTCTCAATTTATAAGATTCATCCAGATTTATCGATGTCGGACGCGGGGTAAGATTCTGCGCATCCGCCGAGACGGCCGCCAGAAATAACATGGCGGCTGCGTTCCACCCAAATAAGAAGCGCCAGGAAAACATTTTTTGTATAATGGCATTAGGAAACACGATCCAAACCTTTCGCAAATGAACGTTGCAGTATTGTAGCATCGAGCCATAGTTTCCCAATCGGAATAAAATAGTTTCCCAATCGGAATAAAATAGATTTGAAATGAATCCATCAGAATACCCCCAATACAATCACGAATAATGGATTCGGCCGGCCCCGCATATCGACCGTTGCCCCGCCCCGATTGAATGGCAAAATAAAGATGATTGCAAAGCATCCTCCACGATTTCATGCCCCGGCTTCATGGACGTTCTTGTTCATTCAGCGACCAGTCGAAATCCAGGTAGGCGACGCGGTATTGATACGAACGAAGCGCCTTGCTGCGCTCTTCGCCGGCGTAATCCGCAAGAAAACGAATCACCGCACGCTGCTTCCTCGATCTCACTTCCGGCTGATTCGAATCGTCATACTTCGCGATAAAATCCTCTCCATGCCAATCGAAAATCTCCGAAAGATAAATCACCTTTGCATTGAAATCGATGTGGAATTTACCTGGATCGCCAAGCATGGCTCTCACCTGATCGTCCAATTGGCCGTCAAGCCCGTCTCCCGTGAAGGGCGCCCTCCGCAGCGGCGGACCTCCGACCGCTGCGCATGCCAGGGCCGAATGAACGCGCGCCTCGCCAAACTCTTTGCGAATAACCTCGTCCTTGATCTCCTTCAGCGTCGTCATCCTTCCCATGACGGTAAACTGTATTTCGTCCCACCCTCCGGAAATTTGGCGTATGCTGTTTCTCGGAAACCGCAGCGACGCGAAGAAGGACGCTCTGATCGGGTAATGATCGATCACCGCCTTCAAAACCAGCGCGTTATAAGCGTTGATCCAAAACGCCAGGCGATCCGCCTCCCCCCACTCTTCAAATCGCGATCGATCCAGTTCGGCTATGTCGCCGGCAAATTCATCCAGTGCGCCGCGATCCGCCTTCAATCCCGCATAATCGACCCGCCCGCGACCGTCGACGAAGCGGGACAAAACCGATGCATAGCCCGAATACCCGAAATCGATTGCGTCGTCTTCCCCTGCCAGACTCCACAATCCGCCCCCCGCCGCCGTCCGGAGCAGAAAAAAACAACCGATGATCCAGAAAATCGTCTTGATCTTCATTCCATCCTCGCCGGTATTTTGCGATCGCCATTCAAAACATACCCCTCCGCCCCCAATTCAATCGATCGATCACAGATGGGGATCATTGTACCCGTGATTCAACGCCGTGCAAAACGGATATGAATCGAAGCGTATAAATTGTCGCATAAATCGGTTTTTCGCTCCTTGTGTTTTTTGACATGTATTAATAGGATTATGAAAAAACGACTATGACAGCATTGGGAAACCCTCTGTCACGATCGATTTTTGGCCTATAATCTCCGCTTTCAGAGAGATTGAATCATAAGATGGAATCAAATCGGCAAAGGCGCACCTTCAGCTTCCCTGCGGATAACGGCGCGTCTGATCGACATGGCTTGCAAAATCAAAGAAAGGTGATCCAACATGAAACGGCTTTTCTCGACGTTAACCATCTGCCTCGTCCTTGGATGGATGTGCGCGGCTCCCTATGCATCGGCGCTCGATGCTCCGGCCGATCCCATTTTGATTGCCCAGGACGGCGGCGCCAGCGAAACAGCGCCCCCGCCGGAAAGCGAACACGCCGCCCAAGCGCACGCCGAAGACGCCCACGGTTCTCATCCCAGCCTGGGAGAAAACCTTCCTCTCTGGTCCTGTATTCCATTCGTCGGCATTCTTCTTTCCATCGCCTTTTTCCCTCTCTTTGCGCCCCATTTCTGGCATCATCATTTCCCCAAAATCTCCTTTTTATGGGCGCTCGCTCTCGCCATCCCTTTTCTGTTCGTCTACAAGGCGGATGCGGTTTATGAAATCCTGCATATTTATATTTTAGACTACATTCCTTTCATCATCCTGCTCTGGTCGCTTTATACCATCTCCGGCGGCATTCTTCTCCGCGGCTCCCTGGTCGGAACCCCGATGCTCAACACCGGCATGATATTCATCGGCGCGTTTTTAGCTTCCTGGATGGGAACCACCGGCGCAGCCATGCTCTTGATTCGCCCCTTCCTCCGAGCCAACAAACACCGCAAAAACCGTACCTTCATGGTGGTCTTCTTCATCTTTCTGGTCGCCAACATCGGCGGCTCATTGACGCCTCTGGGCGATCCGCCCCTCTTCCTGGGATTCCTCCACGGCGTCCCCTTCTTCTGGACCTTCAAACTGCTGCCTCATATGCTGGCCTGCTCCGCCGTGTTATTGGTTCTTTACTTCATCGTTGACTGGATCATGTATCAAAAAGAAGAAAACCGGCCCGTCATCGAAGAAAAACAGCCTCTGCGCATCCTGGGATCTTATAATTTCCTCTTCCTGGCGGGCGTCGTAGGCGCCGTGCTGATGAGCGGTCTGGCGGATATGGGCCACCTTATGGTTTGGAAAGTCCATGTGACCGTCCAAGACCTCCTGCGCAACGTCATCCTGGTTGTGTTAGGAATCGTCTCCTTGAAAGTCACACCCCGAGCCCTGCGCCAGGAAAACGAATTCACCTGGTTTCCCATCGCTGAAGTCGCCTACCTGTTCGCCGGAATCTTCATGACCATGATCCCCTGCCTGGCCATTCTCAAAGCCGGCGAGCACGGCGCGGCCGCCTCGCTGGTCAGCGCCGTCAACACTCCCCTGCACTATTTCTGGATCACCGGTCTGCTCTCCAGCTTCCTCGACAACGCCCCCACCTACCTGACCTTCTTCACCAGCGTTCTGGGCAAGTTCTATCCCGGCATGGCGGAGCCCGAAGCGGTCGCCGCTCTGATCAAGGATCACCCCATCTTCCTCGAAGCCATTTCCGCCGGCGCCGTCTTCTTCGGCGCCATGACCTACATCGGCAACGCCCCTAACTTTATGGTGCGCTCGATCGCCGAAGAGGCCGGCATCCCTATGCCCAGCTTCTTTGGCTACATATTCAAATATTCGCTTCTCATTCTGGCGCCGGTCTTCGTTCTGGTCACTTTCATTTTCTTCCTCGTTTAACAGAATCGGCGCGAATTGAACCGAAGCAAATCCCGGGGCATGGCCGTCCACCATGCCCCTTTCCTATCTTCTCCGCATTGGATCTCGCAGCCCGATTCCCGGCTGTTCCATTGACAACGCCTTCCAATTAAACGCATACTCATCAAAAAGATCACCCAAAAAACGAAAGGAGGAGAGAACTCATGGCTCAGGTCGCAGTTGTTCTTTCCGGATGCGGCGTTTACGACGGCGCGGAAATTCACGAAGCGGTGCTCACTTTGCTTTATTTGGACAAGGCCGGCGCGCAGGTTCAATGCTTCGCTCCCGACAAGCCCCAGGCGCATGTCGTCAATCATTTGACCGGACAGCCCGCCCCGGAGGAAAGCCGGAACGTGCTGGTTGAATCGGCCCGCATCGCTCGCGGCGAAATCAAGCCTCTATCCGAACTGAATATGGATTTCTTCGACGCGGTCATCTTCCCCGGCGGCTTTGGAGCGGCCAAAAATCTTTGCACGTTCGCCTCCGACGGCGGCGACTGTCAAATCGAACCGGACGCTCAGCGCGTCATTGAAGAAGCCGTGGAGGAAGGCAAGGTGATCGGCGCGATCTGCATCGCCCCCGCTCTCGTCGCCCGCGCTTTGAAAGGCAAAGAGCGAAAGCCGATTGTAACCATCGGAACCGACGCCGCCGCCGCCGGCGCCTTGCGCGCCATGGGGTCGGAAAACCTCCCCAAATCCGTCAACGAAATCGCCGTCGACGAAAAAAACAAAATCGTCACCACCCCCGCTTACATGCTCGGCCCCTCGATCTCCCACGTCTCCCTGGGAATCGAAAAACTGGTCGCCCAAGTGCTGTCCATGATCTGAGTTCGCACTCAATAAATCGCGACGGCCGGGGCGATCGTCTGCCTTCTTTCCCAGACGACGCCCCGAGCCGTCGCGTCTCGCGGGGCTTGGTTGGCTGTTATTCTAAAACACTGTCGATTTCCAATCTTATCATCAGTAAAGCATAAAATCACTCACCGCCGTATCGGGCGTCTGCCCCGGCTCCAGAATCTCATCCAGATCCAGCGTAGGATCGGTCGTGATGCCGATCCAATCCACTTTGGCTTGCGGTTCGCGCGAATGCCAATGCAGCGTATGCGCTCCGGCCGTCAATTCGTGCGGCCGCGGCTCATCAGTCACGACCCAAAAACGCTGGCCCTCCTCAAACAGGAATTGCCATCTTCGAGCGAATTCCATTCGCGAAGGAACCGCATAAGCATGAACGTCGCTTTCCGCTCCATCCGACATGCCCGGAAACTCAAGATCAAATCCAATATAAAACGAATCCGTATTCGAATCCTCGGAACGCGCATTCGCAAAAATATAATAAACCCCGTCCTCAAGCACGTTCAACTCAAACGTCAATTCTTGATCGCCCATCACTCCTCCCGAACGTCCTGAGCTGGCGGGCATGGCGTATAATAGACTGATCAGCGAAGGATCCGCATCAACCACATAATCGCCGGAAAATGCATGCGGCGATTCGGCTTGTATAAACGTGACGGCGTCGGGCGCCACATCGATCGGATCGGTTTTGAGTTGGAAGGAAAAAATTTGCGGGACGTGCGTTCCTCCGATGATTGGCTGGACGACTCCCGCCGCCGGGCTCTCGGCGAATCCATCAAAAAAACCGATGATCGCATCCGCCGGCGGCGCAATGGTATAAGTCAATCGGCCGTCCGCATTGGCGCCGGGCGCTTCCCAGACAATCGCGTTCTCGACAATCTCAAACGTTCCTGGATCGGCGGAGACGTTTGACGCGGTCCAGCCTTCCGGAAACTGTTCTTCCAAACGCAAATCAATGTTGCTGCCCTGCACCACTCCAAGGTCTATTGAAACATCAATGGAATCAGGAAGTTCGGCGCCCGTGGAGGGAAGATTCCGGATGGCGGCGAAGAATTGTTCTCCCGGCTCGTATTGATCGATGTTCATGGTCGGATCGGTAGTGATCACAAACCAGTCGATGCTGGTATTGGTCTCCCGCGGCGAAATATACAAAGTATGCACGCCGGCGGTCAATTCGATGGGGCGCACTTCTCCCGTCACATCCCAAAACTCCCCATTGGGATCGTAGTTTTGCAGCCAGTCCCGAGCCAGTTCCTTTGTGCCTCCCGCAGAAAAAGCATTGTCTTTCGACGTAGAGATTTCATCAAAGCCGAAAAAGAAGGAATCGCTTTGACTATCCTCTTCCCTCGTTTGGGCGAAGAAATAGTAAGTTCCCGCCTCCTGCACATCCAACGTATATTCAAGGATGCTGTCTAAAATCACGCTTGAACTTCCATCGGCCGCCTGCAGCAAAATACCGCTTTCCGAAAACGGATTGAGATGGAGGCCGAAGGGCCTCTCCTCCCCGGTCAACCGCCCCCATTCCGCCTCGATAAACCGTGGAATAATGGGATGCACAGACAAAGAATCCCGCGGCTGCAGCCCCAGAGTTTCGGCGACGTACAAATCGCCGCCGATGTATCCCTCCCGCAATCCATCCTGCATTACATTGAGTTCTCCATCCGTAAACATTCCATTCCAAATGATCACCGGGCGGGAAGGCAGTTCGATCGAATACGTCAAACTCGCCTCTCCGCTGAATTCGTTCAAGGACCATTGTATGGTTTCATCGTCCAACTGAATGAATTCGCCGCCGTCCGCCGCAAGATTGGAAACAATCGATCCTGCGGGAGCAATTTCCGTCACCGTCGCATTGGATACGGCGCTAGAACTGGCCGATAAAGTCACCGTCATGGCGTCGCCCGGCGCCGGCGCTTGGCTTCCAAATTCACGAGAAACAAAAAAAGGATATTCCTCTATTTCAATTTGTTCATATTCATAAAATCCCAGTTCGTCGCTCCCCGAAGCGGCCGCCAAACCGACATAAACGGGATCGTTGAGTTGGATGATTTCCGTCTGCTGCCATTCCCATTCGGCGTCCGTATTCAGCGTATAAAAATGAACGCTGTTTCCAATCCGCTCCAATTTCATGGAGCCATCCAGGAGCATATCGGGCGTTACTTCACCGTCATCCGATGACGCTTCATTGGGCAGCGTTCGAAAAAGCGGAAATATGTTGCCGCTGCTATCCAACACATACGCCCCGAATGGAGATCCCGCCTCCAGATTCTGCCGGATCATAAGCCCCGCCCGGCCGCCGTATACATAGGGAAGGCCTTCGATGGAAAAATTGCCCGAGAGTTCTTTATAAACGAAATAGAACGAATCGGCGAAATCGTCGATTCCCGTCCCCGAAGCATCCACTAGGTAAAAGTCGGTATCCGACTCGAATTCCGCGAATCCCTCGAAGCCCGTCTCGCCAATGTCCACGGCGCCGTCAAAGATTCCCACCGGTTCCTGCGCATAGAGAACCATGGCGCCAGCCAGCAAAAATAAGCTAATGAATCCAATTTTTTTTCTCATGATTTTTCTCCCGCATAATTTATAATGAAAAAATAATAATGAATCTTCCTCATGAAACTACCATAAAAATCGCTGATTCAATAGGGAATAAAATGGGCGCTTTTATGATCTTATCGGCTCGAACCGCCGTCCATTCCGCGCCGTAAAATCATCCAAAACATTGATCCATCCATCCCCCACGATAGAATACAAACGCGCCGCAAGGCGGCATCGCCCCGGTATTCATGCAAGGCCTATAAACAACCCATGAAACTTTTAATCGAAATCGCCTCCATTGTTCTCCCCGTTTTCAGCGTCTTCTTCCTGGGCGCCGCCCTGAAGCGCGTTCAATGGATTGACAATCATTTTATCGCGCAGGCGAACCGCCTCGTGTTCAACATCTGCCTGCCTCTTCTGCTCTTCTATAAGATCGGCGACTCCAACTTCTTCGCCCATTTCAACCCTCTTCTCTTAGTGGCGTGCTCCGCCGCCATCCTCGTCACGTTCAGCGCCTCTTATCTGTTCGCCGCGCTTCGCGGCTATCAGCCTCCGGTGCGCGGCGCATTCTGCCAGGGCAGTTTTCGCTGCAACCTGGCCATCATTGGATTGGCGATCGTCTTCAACGCCTACAACGATGAAGGCCTGACGCGCGCCAGCGTTTTAATGGGATTCTTGGTTCCATTATTGAATCTATTCGCCATTCTGGCCCTGCTCCTTCCCCACCATAAAAGCCGCGCCATGGGGCTCTCCTTCTGGCTGCGGCAGGTGCTTCTCAATCCCCTGATCATCGCCTCTCTCGCAGGCATAGCCTGGAGCGTCGCCGGCTTACCCATGCCCGCCATTTTAGAAAACAGCCTGAAAATCGTCACCCAAATGACTCTCCCCCTGGCCCTCCTGGCCATCGGCGCGGGATTCACCCTGCAGCGTCTGCACGGCGACCTCCGCCGCGCCGGTCTGGCGGCCGGATTCAAAATCGTCTTCATGCCCGTTCTTACAGGATTCCTGTTATGGCTTTTCGGCGTACGCGGCCTGGACTTCGCCGTCGGCGTTCTCATGATCGGCAGCCCCACCGCGGCCGTCTCCTACATCATGGCTTCACAAATGAAGGGAGACGTGGAATTGGCGGGATCCATCATTATCATCTCCACCTTCCTGTCGATGCTGTCCTACACCCTGATTCTGCTGGCGCTCAATCTCAGCCCCTTCGCCCTCTAATCCGTCAATCCGGCCCGGATCGCTGTTTTTTTAGCTGCGCCGGGCTTTCATGCGATTCTTTTTTAAAGAACGCAGTATCTGTATGCGCCGTTTGTTTCGGATATTATAAACAGAGAGCCTCGCCTCCAAATCTAAGCAGGAATGGAATCATTCCATGAAAAGATCGAACATTTTGATTTTATTTGGATTGCCTCTCTTGTTCACGAGTTGCGCCTCTCCGCAGTTCATAGCTCAGCCCACCCAAGGCGCCACGGTGCTGCCCAGTGGAAAAGTCGCCTCGCTCAGCCGCGAGGGTTTAACCATCAATGCCTCTAAAACCAATTCCCCCAGCGGTTTGAGCGACAAGATCACCACCTTCCATGTAGCCCTGATTAACCAGACGGATCACCCCATCGAATTCATTCCTCACCTATACCTCCTGTTCGATCAAAACAACCGCCAGCATCTCGCGCTCACCAAGCCCGATTTGACCGAAGCGGCCGCCCGGGCTTCCAGGCCGCCCTACGGCGCGGCGTCCTGGGGATTCGGCGTAGGCTCGTTTCACAGGAGTTCCATTTATTCGTTTCATTACTATTCCGATCCGTTTTGGATTCACGATCCCTGGTTCGACCGGCGAACCTATCAGGGAATATTGGCCAGGTCGCTGCCCATTCATCCCTTCACTGTCTATCCCCACGCCATCGTCGAAGGCGACGTTCACTTCGTCGTCAAAGCCTCCTCGCTCGTCAAAGCGCGGCTGCAGATCACCCGGCTGACCCGCATCCCCGAAAAAGAATCGCCAGCCAGGGAAATCCCATATATCTTCGATTTCAATGTGGTAAAATAAGTTGAAATGGAATGATTTTATAGAGAATCGATATAGAGCGATTTATAAACGATAAAGCAGCACCGATCAGACCGGCGCCCGGCCGGCCGCACTCGAAATGGAGGAGGTGAACAATGAAACGGGGAATCGTGTTCACTCTAATCGCGGCGAGCATCGCCGCCTTTGCGCTCCTGCAAGACGCCGAAGCCCGGCGTTATTATTATCGCCACTCGTACCGAAGCTATTACGATTATCATCGATCTCCCGTCTTCGGCCTGATGTCGCCCTACGAACGCACCCGCCGGCCTTTGAACGTCCCGGCGACCCGATCGGCAAGTTATCGCCCGCCGTCTGTGGTCTATGTCTATCAACAGCCCATGGTTTATCAACAGCCCATGGTCTATCCGCCGTACGGCCCCATCGCTCCTTTGCCGCCGCAGACCGCCATGCGCTCTTCGCCTTATCCCTATTATGGCAGCCCCTACTACACATATCAGGGCTATCCACCCGTTCAACCCATCGTCATCGAACGGGAGAGGGTGATTGTCGAGCGCCGGCCGGCCGGCGACGAGGACGCCTCCAACCCGATCGGCGCGCAAACGCCCTCGTACATTCCCTCCAAACCGGTGGGAAATGACGGCGGATTCGTGAAACAGTTGGATAACGCCCAGCGTCTCTTCCGCGAGAGAAACTATCAAGAAGCCGCCGAAGCCTACCACAAGGCCGCCGGCCTGAGCTCCGACAACGCGCTGGTGAAGATGGGCCAGGCGCTCTCCCTGCTGGCTGTAGGCGATTATGAAGCCGCGGCCTCCGCATTGCGGCGCGCGCTCACGCTCAATCCCGAATGGTGCGAGAAGCCCGTTCTGCCGGCGACTTTCTACGGCGAACTCAACGATTTCAACGCGCATGTACTCCGTTTGGAGCGCTTCGTAGGAAAAAGCGAAGCACACGTCGAATCGCGGTTTTTGCTGGCCTATCTCTACACCGTCGTCGATCGCCTCGACGATGCGGCCGATCTGCTGGCCGGCATCCTCGAGCGCCATCCAAACGATCTGGAGGCCACCACCCTTCTAGGGCGCATCGCGGCGGCTCAGCAGGGAATTTCGAACTGACAGCGGGCCTGTGCAGAAGGCGGTTCTTTTGCGGATCGATCCGTTTTGAACGGTTATCGGCATCGGGCGGGGGGAAGGCGTCTAAAAATAGAGATGCTTCAGCCAGACCAGGAAGCCGACAAGAAACATGCCGGGCAGCAGGTTTCCCACTCGGACGCGCCCCAGTTCCATCATGTTGATCGATATGGCCACGATCAAAAGCCCCCCCACGGCCGCCGCCTCCGTGATGATGTAATCGGGCAGGCCGCCCAACGTCATGAACAGAACCGTCAGCCCTCCCTGAAACATCAGGATCGTAAACGAACTGGCCAGCACACCCGCCCCCATTGTGCCCGCCAGGAAAATGGCCGCATGCCCGTCCAGCAGGCTTTTGGTATACAGCAAATCGCCGTCGCCTTCGACGCCCGCCCGGAAGCAGCCCACAATCGTCATCGCTCCCGCGCAAAAGAGGATGCTGGCAAACACGAACGAATCGATGAAGCCCGAATCCCCCTCCTGGCGCATCATGGTTTTCAACGATCCCCCCAGCGACTTGAGCCGCTCTTCGATATTGATCCACTCGCCGAGCAGCCCCCCCAGGATCATGCTCAAGGCCAGCATCGGAATCTCCTGCGTCCGCAAAGCGTCCTTCAAGCCGATGGCGATGGTAGCCAATCCTATGGCTTGAAAAAGAATGGCGCGGAACCGGTCGGATATATGCTTGTGAAGCAGCAATCCTAGGGTGGATCCAATCAAAACGGCGATCGTGTTGACCAATGTGGGAGTCACAACATCCTCGAACGAGTAGAATAAGTTGAGTAAAAAACAGTCTAAATCTACAAAACAGCAAGGCAAGGGCCGCGGAATTTTTCAAGCGATTCCTTTACGCCCCCTCTTTTTTCCCGAGCGGGGAGGGGCGGCGATTGATAAATGCGGCTGGTCTAAAAAACCTTATTGTGCTACGGTATGAAACCCGCTGGATTAGTCGGATGGATGAAGTTCGATCTCCTGAAGCGAATTCAGATCCGGCGAATTCACAACAGCCGACGATCGCCTCGCCGGCAGCGAGACAAAACATGATGGCTTCCAGTGTTATTTTTCCCTATTTCTATTTTTCCAACGAAACGCTTCTGCGCCAGCTTTATCTATACATGCCGCCGGTTGTGCGCGTTCACCCCTGCGACCGGCCGCCTCGCGACAATAAACAGGTCAAGCGCCTCGTTTCCGATCTGATGCGCGTAGGGTTTCTGGAAAATCATTCACAGAACGAATTCGACGCCGAAATCAACGAACGCTTTCTGCGCGTCGTTGAGCGGGGCTTTCAGGAAAATCGCCCTCTCTACCTCAAACATCTGGGCAAATACGAAAAAGAACGCGCCTCCGCCAAAACTTTCCATCTCTGCCGGAAAAAATTGTGGGAGGATCTGGTTCAGCGTTTGTTGGATTTGGGCATCGCGACCGTCGACAACTACGACGAGTGGTGCTTCTCCACCCGCATGATGGTCATGGTGATGACCACCTGCGCCGCTCTTTCCCTGCAGCGGCGCAACAACCTCCCGCGCAGCACGGATCTGCCCGAATATGACGAACTGGCCTGCCTGATCGAAGGCCTGCCACAAGACGACGGCCATGACGTCGTCCTCCGGCGGGCGATTTTGGAATTTCCCTACGTCGTCCCCAAGTATCTTCCCGCCATGCAGTTGGATCGCTTAATGAACCTGCGCGACGCTCTCAAGCCCATCACAAAGCAGTATCAATCCATCCTGCAGGAAGAAGCCTCCGACCTGCAGCAATCGACTTCCCTAACCGAATTAGAAGAAAGAGTGAAGTGCATTGGGGAGCGCGTTCAGGAAATTTTCTCCGAGGTCGAGGGTAAACTGAAATCGCACAATGAAGCGCTTCAAACCATGTACGCCCAATACCGCTGGCATCTTCCTCCCGGCTCCCCCGCCGCCGGCCTCGTTCTCGAAGAGCCGATCGTCAAAAAAGACGTCACTTTCGCCGCGATCGACTCGCCGGCGTCGCCCTCCGAAATCGACGCCGTCATGACCTATCCGGGCTCGTTCGTCTGGGCGCAGGAAGCGCCGAAACTGCTCCCCAAACCCAACGGATTTTGGAAGCGGCTATTCTCATTCGGCCAATCCTGATCCCTGAAATCCATGCAAAAGCCAAGGCCTTGGAATCCTTGCGATCCCAAGGCCTTTTTTACGCCAACAAACGATCCGTTAATCCAACATCTCTTTCGCAGAAACAAGGCTGTCGATCAGCGCCCGCAACTCCGCCTCTTCAATCGTCCCATTCACGGCCAAGGCGGGAAACGTCCCCGCAGGCGATTCGAGAAGAAAGCCCGTTCGATCGGGCGCCGGATCGCATTTCGTCACCGAACGCGCGCTTTGCAGGGCGATGGTCGCGCCCATCTGATCCTGCGGCGTGCTCCATATTCTGAAGCCGTTCGGCGATTCATAAACCATCTTTCCCATCTTGACCATCGGCCCCATGGCCTGGTTGAATGTATGAGATTGAATCAGCACGACATGCCGGCCGTCACCGGCTTTGTAAACGATCATGAACGCCCGCTTGGGTGGACTGGGCAGATCAAGCATATCGATGATCACCCGCTCGCTCGTCCACGACGGCGGCTGTTTGAACAGGTACGTCTCAAAATCGGCTCTCTCCGCCATATGCCGCACCGACGCATTAGGAATGATCATGTCCGATTGAACGCCGGGCTGCGGCGCTCCTTCCGGCCCTACTGAAGAAACCATCACGCCTTCCAGATTCCAGGGAACGCCGGGCGCCTCGATCACTTCCGTTTTGATTCGGCGGACGACCAGGTACGAAGCGCCGCTGACGCGCCACTCGATCTCCGCCAATGTATCGTTCGCTTTATTGATCTTAAAAAGCATGGCATTTTCGGGCGCATTCTCAGGCTGGGGCGTTACGGCTCGCAGCACCCGCACTTCGACGCCGTCTTCCAAAACCGCTTCCTCTACAAATTCCACCTGCGACGGGCTGTTCTCATCGATCAGGCTGGCGAATCCCGGATAAATGCCCAAAAACTCAATCGGGCTGTCGGGCGCCTTGAAATCTTGAGAAACCGGCTTGCCTTCAATCGCCGGCTTTCCGTCCGGCCCTGTTTCGGTGGAATACAAGTTGACGCCGTCATAAGCGGCGGCGAAGATCGTTTGATCCTTCGTATGGACGCGCCGCACATAACGCTTCTGAACGGGATCGTACCAAACCTCGTCCAAAACCGTGCAGCCTTGCCCCGGCTTAGCGGAAAGGCTCAATTGATGAAACCGGGGCTTGCCGGACGCATCCAGCGTATACAGTGGAAGCCATCGGCCTTTCGCCATAACCTCGTCCTGAACGGCGGGCGCCAAAATCTGACTGACCAAATGAAGCACTCCATCCTGTTCGAAAAGGGCCTGCTCCTGCGCCCAGGCCTGCTTCAAAAGGCTGGGAACGGAAATCTCGCCGCCGTTTTTCAACGGCCCTGTGCTCAACAAATCGCTGAACAGAAAAGCCGCCAACAACAGAACGGCCCATCCTGCGATCCAGGCGGGCTTCAAAAACCAGGCCCCGCCCCGCGCCTGCATGGTTTGTTGTTCTAAAGCATAGGTTCGATAAATTTGGGTCATAACGCGCTCCTTGAAATCGGATGTAAGACGGATCTCTTCATGGGGCTCGAAAGCCGCCAGAACCCGCCGCGCCTCTTCGTAATACCGGGCGCAGTCCGGACAGGATTGGAGGTGCTCGACCCAATCTTCGGGAAGGTTCGAAGGAGAATCGGCGCCGAGTCGTTCGATCAGTTTTTGGCGAAAAGCGCGGCACGACATCATGAGTTCTCCTCCTTTCGGCCTGACAGTTTGACTTTCAGTTTTTCCAGCCCATAACGAAAGCGCGATTTCACCGTCGCCTCCGACGCGCCGGCCGCCGCAGCGATATCGGCGAACGCCAGGCCGCCATAAACCCGCAGCCGGATGACTTCGGCCTGCCGGCGCGGTAATTCGTCTAACAAACGCTCCATGCAAAGCTGTTCTTCGGTCGCGAAGGCTCGCTCCGCAGCGTCCGGCCCGTCCCGCGCAATCGTCCCGGAGACGCGTTCGTCGAGCGACTCTTCGCGCCGGCGTCCGCGATAACGCTGCCAATCGATGCAGGCGTTGGCGGTCATGCGGTATAAATACGGCCCCACATGGTGAATCTTGCGATAGCGCGCCCGTTTCGTGAACGCCTTCAAGAATACCTTCTGTACCACGTCCTCAGCGTCCGGCAGATTCCCGAGGCGGCGATAAGCGTAGCGCACCAGCCGCTCGCCGAATGCGTCGACCAACAACTTGAATTCGCCGGGCGTCTGCGGCCAATCGTCGCTCCAACTCGCGGCGGCCGCACCGTCATGGGGATGAGTCGCAGTCATCACAATCTCCGAGGCGCCGGGAAACATGCTTCATCGAACTCCTCTCATCCTGTCCTACTCCAAGGACGCTTTGGACCGGTGAGAAGATTTATTTTTTTATTTCTATTTTTTTATCTTCCCCAAGGCGGCGCGGATGGCTTCCGCCGTTTGCTGCGCCAGGGCTTGCGAGCCCTCATCCGTAAAATGCACATTGACCGGCCGCTGAATTTTCTCCAGGCGGGGCAGCGCGAAGGCGTATAAATCGTTGACGGACGCATCATATTTCTTCATAACAGCGGCCGCCGCTTCGTTATACCGAACCACATCGGCGGGGATGCGCTTGGGGCTCACATCGCCTTCCGGAACCGGAGTAGTGCTGGCCCAGATCAGCTGCGCTCCCGTATCTTTCAATCGCTTCACCAGCCGCTCCAGCGTCAACCGGTAATAATCCAGCGGCGCTTGATGCTCGCCGTCCTCCAGAATCTTCAGATCGTGCAATCCCCAGTTGAAATGGATGACGTCCCATTTCTCTTCGCCCAGCCATTCGCCCAATCGATCCCACCCCCGAATAGTCGGCCCGCCGTTCGTAGGAATGCGATGCACATTGGCGATACCTTGCAGAATCTCCCGCACCGGCAGGGTGTAGCCGATGGAAATCGAATCCCCTATCAGCAGCACCCGCGGCAGATCGGGATCGTCTTCAATGGGATCGAACGGCGAAGGATTCTGCTGAGCATCCGAAGCGGGCGCCAAAATCCATGCGATGAATGTCATAGCCGCAATAATTCGTCTCATTTTTTTCCTCCTCAAAAAAAATACCCTTCCATTTCCTTAGTCGAATCGTACTATAGAAGAACGCCCGAATATAACCGGGTGGATTATTTTTTCGCATTTCGGGATTTTTTTGAAAAATTATTTGGATTTAAATTCTGATTTAGTTATAATTCTTTACATCGAAGAAAAATGAAAAAAAGACAATTTCTTTCCATATTCGCCTGTTTGATCGGCAGAATCTCTCTTCCCGCTCTCGCCGAGGAATTGCGCTGCGGCCGCTGCGGGAAAATCATCAAGGGCCGATACATCACTTACAGCATCAACAACGAAAAGAAATTGATCGTCTGCCAATCCTGCGATCAGAGCCTCCCCAAATGCGACGCCTGCGGCCTCCC
>JAFGTC010000102.1 GCA_016934335.1 Candidatus Omnitrophota bacterium
GCCCTGGCGGCTTTGCATCACTATAGTTTTCCCGGCAACGTGCGCGAGTTAAAAAATATCGTGGAATACGCCATGATCAAAAGTGCGGGAGGCGATATTCTGCCCAAACATTTGCGACTTCTCAATGACATGCGGACGGCGGCGCATCCCTCGTTGGATTCGGCGCCAAACAATGAAGCCGAGTCATCTGCCGATTTTGAGCATCTCAAAGAACTGGTTATTAAGAGGTCTCAGAGCCGTATTTCTCAAGAAAGGAGCGCCGGCGAACAAAGCCCGTCCGAACGGATGACAGATGAAGAGAAAATTCTCGCCTACGTGGGAAAATATGGAACCATCAACAATGCGGAATGCCGGGAATTGCTGTCAGCGAATTTTCATCATGTTTCTTATCTGCTCAAGAAACTGAGTGATTACGGTCTGCTTAAAAGCGAAGGCGAACGGCGCTGGAAGCGCTATCGACTTATATAACAATTTTCATCGCATCTATAATCTGAGGTGATCGCTCCGTATCCATAATCTTTGATTATCCCCCGCTTGGCAAAAACATTAGATGTTTTTAATTTTTTCAATAATCAGGTCGGGATTCATCTCTGGATTCTGCTGGTATCTTTCATACACAGAGCGAACGCTTTCATAAAAGCGGCGGATGGAAGAGGCAGTGATGCTGTTGTCCTTGAAATAATCCGCGATCCCCTTCGATACTTTCGGATAGATTTCTTTTTTGAGAACGCCGCTTTCCGTGTAAAAGGAATCGAGTTTATATTCAGTCTATCCGATTTCATTCCATTGAAGACCATTGGCCATGATATAATCCAGGTTATCAATATCGGCTTTCAAATATCCTACGTATTTCGGTCCTTTGGCATTTTGCGCTATCGCTGTAAAAGGCAGGACTTGGCCATGGAACAAGGATTCTTCCGGGTGCTGCTCCTGATAGGCGTCGATCTCAGGAAATCGAGAAGGTTATAAATCGTAACATGCAGGGCTTTGTATTTATGATGTACGGGGACGCGCTTGTCCCGGTAGGAATTTTCCTCGCCGCGCTTGACAGACAACAGGCAATGCACATTCGGATGGTATTCCGATGTGGAAGAGCGAGTTTGAACGATCATCTCCAACAAGAATTGATTGCATTATTGAGATGGGGGTATAGTTGGATTGATGGGATAGATCAAGTTTGCGGATTTTTTTGATCGGATTTTGCTACCCTTTTCGTGGAATGCGCGTCTTCTTATATAGAGGCGTTCGCAGGCATGGATGATGGGTCGTCTTCTCACATCAGTAAACAATGTTGGGAGAGATATTCGGAGCGTATTTGTGGATCGACGATTAGAGGATGGACTGCGCAAAGGTAAGACGGATGCGTTTGAGCGATTGTTCGAACTGTATGCGGATTCGCTGCTGCGGTTGGGTTATGCATTGCTTTCGAATGCGGCCGAAGCGGAAGACGCCGTTCAGGATGCGCTTGTTGGATTCATCGAGGCGTTGCGCAATAATCGTTTTCGGGGAGGCAACGGCGCCGTGAGCGCTTATCTGCGGCGCAGCGTGCGCAACCGTTGCATCGATCGCATGCGCCGTTCGGGGGAAATGCCGTTTTCCTTATTGGAGGACGACGCGCCGTTGAATGACAGTCGGGTCGCTCCCATCACTCCTTCGAGCGTTTTGGATGAGAAGCGATTTCGTAAAGCGATAGAAATCGCAATCCGAAAACTGCCGGACGCTCAGCGAGCGGTAATCGTCTTGCGCATGATGGAAGAATACTCCTATCAGCAAATCGCTGACGAACTACATATCTCCATCGATCACGTAAAGAACCTGCTGGGCCGCGCTCGCCAGAAATTGCGCAGGGAACTCAAGCCGTTTGTCTATGAGGTGGGCCGTGAATAACAAAGAGAATCGAGTGAATTCGGAAGACGCGTTGATCCGCAGCGCCCTGAACAACATGGATGCATCCGCCAACCGGGAGCGCATGAAGCGGGCGTTTGTGAGTCGCGCGAGGAAACGCTTCCCCAAAGCCCGGCGAGATGGTGAGTATTGGTTCTCGCGTATGGCGGCGGGCGTCGCTGTCTGCTACGCCGTCCTGGCGGGGATTTACTTGTGGATGACCTTCGCCAGCTCGGCGATTGACGGATTTCGAGGAGAGAAGTCTCGATCATGGCGCAATTATTATCAGGCGGCCTCGGGAAAATTGATCCCTTACAACCAAGGTGATGAATTGCGGTTGATTGACGGCTCGACAATCGTTTGTCTCAAAGATTCCACCGTCGGAGTCGTCTATACGTTGAAAGAGCGCCTGATCGCATTTCACCGGGGGGCTATCGAGATTCAGGCGGCGCACAAGAATACCCTACCCCTGATCGTTACGAGCGGAACTGCAGAAATTCGAGTGACGGGTACGCGATTCATCGTATCGACGGACGAACCCTATGGGAATTGGGAGGAAGGATCGTGAATCGAAAACTCGCGGCGGCGGCGATTGTATTGATCGCGCTGATAACGATTGGATTCCTGTATCTAAACAAACGCGTGGAAACTTCGGCGACCGCTCCTGAATCGGTTTACATCGATGTGAAGGATGGCCGCGTACAAATCGGCCGTGGAGAAGACGCCATTCAATTGAGTGCAGGAGAACGAGGCGTGCAAGAGCGGGGCGGCGCGCCGGTCGTTCTTTCAGGCGCAAAGCCTTCGCCTGTTCAAACGCCTGTTATCCGAGGTCGACCTCGGACCCTCGCCGTGTGGACGATTGACGACGTAAGTCAGACAATATCGGGAGCGAGCATCGTATTGCGGGCGGGAGACGCAATCATTGCATCAGGAACCAGCGATGAAAGCGGAAACGCGGAATTCTCGGTTAATAGCGACGCGGTAGTCAAAGCGGCTGTGCGAAAGGAGGGGTATTTCGACAGCGGCCCTGTTTTGCTGGAAGGTCATAATGCTCTGACTATTGTGTTGGATCGCTGTTTGGACATTCGCGGCAAGATAGTGGACGAGAAGAACAACTCGGTTAACGACGCAGTCGTCTCCATTGCGTCGGCGTCGCAAGTGCGCACCGTCAGCGGGACGCCGTTCGTCTGTTCTCCCTTACGGCCCGGAGCCTATCTCGTTCGAGCCCAACATGAAGCCTTGTTGGGCGATGAACAAATCGTACACGCGGGCGAGAAAGTCGTGCTGCGTCTGGGAAGCAGCGCCGCTGTGATTGCGTCGGTCTCCACTGAACGCGGCGAAGCGGTTGGCGGAGCGGTGTTGGATCTATCGTCCGACCGCTTCAGCGGATTTCGCTTTACCGCCGAAGAGAAGACTAACACAAAAGGCATCGCCGCTTTCGCTGATATCCGCAAAGGAACATATTCGATTGGCATTCAACATCCCTGGCATCAGAGTTACAGACGGTCGGAGGTCGTCGTCGATTCGGTCAGCGAAGAGGTTTTTATCATATTGCCCGATAAAAACCATTCGATTTCCGGGCGCGTCTTCGACGCTCAAACCCGCGAACCGATTGCGGGCGCTCCTGTGGTTTGCAGTTTGAATGTAGAAAGGAAAGAAACTTCCCTTAGAACGATGGTTCAGAATTCTCAAAAGGCTTCCCTGTTGTCGGCCACTCGTACCGTCTTGACTGACGACGATGGATTTTACAGATTCGACGGTTTGTGGAGTGGATTGTACGTTTTGTTTGTAGATCGTATGAACGGGTATATCTCGGGAGACTTTTCATCTCTCGAAAACGTGGGGGCGAGGGAAATGCAGCGGGCGGCGCTCATGGAGGCGGAAGACGTCGAATCGGTCGACTTTTATTTGAAGAAAGGATGGAAGATTTCGGGCGCTGCTTTCGATCCCAACGGCGAACCGCTTGCCGGCGTGAAGGTCCATGCAGGATTGAGGTACGCCAATAGATCCGAAGGAAGATTCAGTGCGAGAGACCTGGCGAAATTCGGCGCGGGAGACGTTACCGATGAAGAGGGCCTGTATGAAATTGCTGGGCAGGTGGAACTGATGTCTGATCAATCGGTCTCCAGCTTATCTGTGGAGGGATGGCAGGAGCGATACGGAGCGACTGAAAGCGAACCGTTTTATTTGCAGCCGGGCGAATCGAAAGAAAACGCCGACCTGCATTTCAAAAATTGCACGATCGTACGGGGGACGGTTTCCGACGAGGAGGGTTTCCCCATATCCAACGCCAATGTGGATATATGGACGAATGAAACCGATGGGAAATTTTATAATGAATTGAATATGTGGTCCCGCTCTCAGAATACCGATGCGAACGGATTCTATCAATTTTTTATCAACGAATTGTTCGGCGACTACTATCTTCGCGCCTATGCAGAAGGCTATCAACAAAGTTACCAAGGAGAAAGCATTCAAACCGTGACCTTAACGGCGGGAGCGGAGGCGGCGACGTGCGATTTCATACTCAAAAAAGGGATTGCAAAAACGCTGGAGGGCGTCGTAGTCAACGAAGAAAGCGAGGCTTTATCAGGTGTGTTTCTTAGGTTATTTTGCGAAGGATGCGCATTTCATAAAACACTTTATACGGAGACGCAGTCGAGCGGGCGTTTTGTTTTCGAACTCGATGCATGGGATGAGAATTGGATTAGGGATTCTATGGCGAACCGAAGTTCATCATCGCCGCGTCTATTTCGCATTACCCCGGAAGATACGGCCGAGTATGAATACATCGAACCGGCATGGGATGACATCCCTCGCTATCAAGGGGGCGAGAAGGATATTCGCATTGTCATGGTGCGCAAGGACAAGGATTGGGTTGCCTTACGAGGAACGGCGGTGGATGCGTCCGGGCGGCCTGTAGCCGTTTACGATATCCTCGCGATTCCCGGTAATGCGCCGAATGCGTCCGATCGCAGCAGCCACTTCTATCGCTGGACGCCGGTTCACTCGCCGGATGGAACGTTTTCGTTGGATAATCTTCCCCATTCGCAAGGGCCGTTTCGCATCGCCGTCCGGTCGGCTGAATACGGCTTCAGTTGCACAGAGGCTTTGAGCCCTGAACCAAACGCCGTGGTTGAGGGGATCACGATTTCGTTTGCCGGCGGCGCAACGTTGTCCGGCGTGGTTCTCGATGCGGAAACGGGCGAACCGTTGAAGGATGTCGAGGTGGTTGCCATGCTGCCGCCTACGCCCGCTCAGATGCAGCAGATCTCGGGCAGGTTGGGGCGAAGGGGAGTGTACACAGTTCCCTCCGAACAATCCCCGTTGAGGGAGAATCTTGCGTCCGCAACAACGAGCGAGAATGGAGAATATCACTTAAAAAACGTTGTCATACCGGCTGTGCGGCTGCGATTTCGAAAATCTCAATACAACGATTACTTTTTGCCTGTCATGTTTCTCCAATCCGGCGACGCCCGTGAGTTGGAATATATTCGTTTGATCCGTATAAGGCCGTCGGAATAATGAGAGCGCCAATTTCTTTCCGTAATCGGCTTAATTACAAACTCGCAAGCTTTCAGCAGCAAGGAATTGATAAGTTAATGATTCGCAAGAATGGAAAACGTAAGTTACGCTATATCCTGCATGAATTACTCTTGAAAATCAACTGACTGAACAATCTTAAGTTTAGCAGCATTTCATCTCATAAATCAAAGTACGCAGCCATTTGGTATTCTTGTATTTGCTGAACTATCATATTTTTGGTGATCATTTTCTTAAATTCATGATCCGGCGGCGAATCTGCAAGAAATTCAAACAGACTGGAATGCAGTGCATACGAAACAACTAGTTCGGACGGCGGATTGGGCGCCTTTTTGGGGAAGTTTAACCATCTGGGCCTTCGCGAGTGGTCCAAACGCTCCACCCTCGCACACGCCAACGACCACCGTTCGTGGCAGATCTATCAACAACTCTGCTTCGCCATTCTCGAACAGGCCCGCAGCGAAGCTCCGGCCCGACGCAAATTCCGCTTCAAAAA
>JAFGTC010000103.1 GCA_016934335.1 Candidatus Omnitrophota bacterium
CCGGCGCGAGGACTTGTCTTTCGGGCGGCTGCTCCGCGGCGTCTTAACCGGCGATTGGAAACATGCTGAAGCGGAACGGGCGCTTATGTCCCATCGCAGTATGACGGGCGGGGGCTGGCTGATCCCATCGCCGATTTCGGCGCGGATCATCGATTTGGCGCGCAACAAAACGCGGTGCTTTGAGGCCGGCGCTTTGACGATCCCCATGGAATCGGCGGAACTCAATATTGCTCGGGTCACACAAGATCCAAACATGTATTGGCGTCACGAGAACACGGCGGTGACGTTCTCGGATGTCGTTGTCGGAAAGTACGTCCTGAAGGCGAAAACGCTGATGGGCGGCTGCAAGGTTTCCGAAGAACTGATTCAGGACGCGCCAAACGCAGGCGATATTGTGGAGCAAGCGTTGTCTTCGGCGCTGGCATTGGAGTTGGATCGAGCCGGGTTATATGGCGATGGAGCCGCCGCCGAGCCGATGGGCTTGGTCAATTGGGATGACCTACAAACGGTGGACATGGGTTCGGACGGCGATTCCCTGAGCGGCTACGCGCCCTTTTCTGAGGCCGTGCAGTTGATCGGAGAGGCTAACGGCCCCACTGAAGGGCTAAGTTGTATTATGGCTCCGCGTGATTTGGGCGTCCTTGATCGTCTGCACGACGGTATGGGCAACCCGCTGCAGCCGCCGGAATCCTGGAAGGCGATGCGGAAATTCACGACCAATCAAATCCAGACCAATCAAACGAAGGGCTTGTCTTCGGACGCCTCAAACGCGTTTGTCGGATATTTCCCGGAGATGTTTTTCGGGATTCGAATGGAGGCGACGATTGACGTGTCGCGAGATGCTTCTGATTCAGCTGGCGGCGCGTTCTCGCATTACCAAGTGTGGATTCGCGCAGGTTTGCGGGCGGATGTCCTGGTGGCGCGGCCTTCCTGGTTTGTGAACATCGATGGAATTGTTCCGCCGGCGGACGCTTAAGCGTAATTAGTCTTCCTTGTATCGCAGGGAAGTTTGATCCATGATGGGCGGCCCGGGTTCATGGCCCCGGGCTTCCCTACAAAGCCCGAAGATTTTCCGCTCTTCGGGCTTTGTCTATTTAGCGGCGATGGATCGGGAGAGAAAGCGTCATTGCGCGCCGGCGGCGGGGCCGGATGGAGAGGGCATCATTGCGCCTGGCGGCGTGGATCGGGTGGAGAAGGCATCATTGCGCCTAGCGGCGATGGATCCTGAGAGAAGGGGCTGCGCGCCGGCGGTGGAGCGGGAAATATCGGGATTTTTGAAAAAAATATTAACTGCGGTTTTGGGGTAAAAAATATATCAGTTTTTTGCGCCGTCTTGGGTGCTATTTGGGTGCTGCGGGATTTTTTTGGTTTGAGTGGATCGATCGTAAGTCCAATAAAATCAAAATGCGCTGAACAGGATTCGAACCTGTAACCTCCTGATCCGTAGTCGGTACCCGTGAAGTAACTATAAGTAAGTATAAGTAAATTAAGGTAAGAAAAATCAAAAGATTATGGAGGCATTTCCTTCTTTCGAATATCACTAAATTTACTTATAGTTACCGAAGTTTACCTCCAATTTGGGCAAAATTTGGGCAAAAATTAAGATAGGTCCTTGATAATTTCCTGCTCACAAAAAATCTTGATCGAAGCAGGAATTACGATCAACGACTCATCAATGGATAAAGAATATTGGAGATTAATTGTCAAAAAGATCAAGGCGAATAGTGTTCTCACTGTATCTTTAATGTCGGCTCTCCCGTTAAATAACCCAGACTGACCAGGAATTTATCGGCGGCAATGACGGTTTGAATATAATATGTATTATTTCCATCTCGATAGTTGAAAAATCCGTGGGGCTGTCCGTCATACAGATGAAGGTCGCTGCGCACGTGAACATCTTCCACGAGTTTTTGAAATTTACGGGCCGTGGAGACTGGTATGAGTTTGTCTTGAGTCCCAAGAAATACGACGGTTGGAGGGATGGATTCATCGATATTGTGCAAAGGAGAAAAATCCTGCCAATAATCAATGACTCTGTCATATCCATATCCATCCGGTCCGTTGTCGTATACCGGATTAAAAAGAACCATGGCATTGGGTTTTGAGGAGATGGACGCATCGTCGGCGGGATCGTCGAATTGTTGAAGCGTTCCTGCGGCCGCGGCGACATGCCCGCCTGCGGAGCCTCCGCCGGCGGCAATTCTGGTCGGATCGATTCCCAATTCTCGGGCATGTTTCCGGATGTAGCGTATGGCGGATTTGCCATCTTCAACGCACTTATAGGGCGTAGTTCCATGTTTGCTCTCAATGCGATATTCGGCGGCGAACGCCGTCATGCCGCGAGAAGAAAAATATTGGCAGTGTGGATAAAACTGCTCAGGCGATCCATTTTTCCATCCACCGCCGAAAAAGAAAACAATGGCGGCTCGTTGATCAGTGATTTTGTGATTTTCTGGATAAAACACATGTAGTTTAAGTTCAACATTCTGCACTTTTTTGTAGAGAATTTTTTCATCCGGCGAGAATGGTTCTAGTTTTAATTGCATAGCCCAATCGGTGCTTGATGTTTTGACGTCACCTGGAAACGGAGGAAGTGGAATATTTCCCTCCGAATCGGAATTAAGAGACGCGTCATCTCGGATAATCCATTTGCCGGTTTTTGGATTAAACCAGCGTGTGGAATATCGCCGGATCGGCGTGGCTCCAGACAAAACCGCTCTGGGGCATTCTTTTTCGAAATAAAGCAAGAACAAATCGCTTGAAGGAGTCCGCGCGCAGAATGCCCAGCCGATGTTTCCCGTTTGGGGGCCCGATTGATTGGGATCGAGAAGATCTTTGGATGGAATTAGATCTTGATACGTTTTTCCTTCCGCAAGAACGAACTTTTTTAAAAATTGCATTTGCCCAGCGGATTGCCATTGTATGACTTCCCAAATATGATTTTTCTCTTCTTCTTCAACATTTCCGCCCCACATGCCGCCGTCCCAGCCGCCGGCGCCGTAAATATGGCCGCCAAGACCGCCGGATAGAACACTACCATACATGGCGGATCGACAATAAAGCGCGGCGAGTTCGCTGCCGCCTTCGGCGTCTTCCATTCCGTCATAATAAGGCTCGCCATTAATGCCGGGAACAGCCGGCTCCGTGTAAAAAATATCTGTCAGACAGGCGTATAAATCGTGGGTTCGTCGATTGCCTACTTGGTGGAATTTCAGCCAGCGCGCCTTGTCGACATGACCGTAATTGATCAATGAGGAAGGATTCGAATTTGTCCCTGCGAGAGTGCCGAAAGGCGGATGTCCGTATCGGTCGATAACGATATTCGCCGCTTCGTTCCAATCGGCGCCCGAAATAGTCGCCGACGGAGTATCAAAATGGATGGGGCTAAAGAGACAAATGTTGGCCTGGTAACGACTCCAGACATATTGGATATATCGAGAATACGATTCCGGCCAGTGATAATATTTCTTCCACGCCTGCCCAATGTCTCGACGGGCGACTTCGATAAATGGTATGATCCCGTGGCTGTTTGAGTAGTCGATTTTCTTATCGAGATTTTGGAAATAAGCCGGATTGATTCGTTCAACATCGGGAAAGATTTCTTCATATCCGGGAATTTTGCCGGGGAAATGAAAAGCGCGATTCCCGTCTTCATCATGCATGTCTTTGGCGCTTTTCGTTGCCGGATGCTTCCAAGCGGCGCGCAATATGGTTCCATCCTGCATTTGGATTCGAGCCGGTTTGCCGTCGTTTGACCAGTTAGGGAATGCGGCGATGACGGCTAAGCAGTTGAATCCTTGTGCGCGGCGATATCGAACATAATCTTTGAAGCCAGCGTTGGGGCCCATTGGGCGCTCTTCGTCATCCTCATACCACGGATATCGAAATGTTGAAAGAGACCACCAAGTGTCGCCCAGCAAGAAAAACGGCGTTCCATCGGCATACTCGAAAGCCCGTCCATTTTCCGTTACACGCACCATCCCGCGACGGCAGGGATTGTCTTGGATTTCGCCTTCAGACCAAGAGACGGCCTTGAATGCGCCAGACTGACCTGACAACCCTGGAGTGGATGGATAAGCGCCGCTGTTCCACGTCCACATGCCTGGCTTAGACGCCAAAACACGAATGCAAAACGTGCTTCCACCATCCCAGAAGCCGTAGCATCGCTTCTGAAAATCAGGCCCTTGAAGATCGATCCAAACATCTACATCCATGTAGGGATTATCAAAGGATTTTTGCGATTGAAGAGTGATCTCCACTTTTTCCCAAACACGATATGTTGGAGTCTGAGCCGAACAATCGGATTGGATGAAAAAAGAGGCGACGCCTATCAATCCAATCCATATTGAATTGTGATCTCTTAGGTGAAGCATTTTTTATCTCCCACGGAATATTTAATGAAAGTTTGACGAGTCATTGTTTCACATTTTCCATCTATTTGTTGAGTGAGTTCAAAAGAGATTTTATCATATCGGGCTGTGTAGAAGAAACTTAACATTTAGGCCAAGGTTTCTTTTGTAATACAATCGATCCCGGCGAGCCTCTGGGAAGAGATTAAGACTAGTTTTAGGTGGGATAAGCCTGATGGATAGCCGTTGTCATTAATATTTAGGAATTTCTATTCTTCAGTTCACTTGATTGCAAGAGAATAAGTTTATTCGCTGATTATCTCTTCTTGAGCAATGCAACCCAATCGTAGGATGACTGTCGGGGAGGCGAACCGAGGCGCGCTTCTATCCCACCCTGTATGAATGCTGCATCTCCTTCAAATTCTCCGGTGCGCGGATTGTACCATGTCAGAGAATAAACGCCTTCCACACCGGTTAAATCGATAGTTGCGCCGGGATTTCCTGATGGAAGATAAATTGCATAAATAGCACCCGGTTTGGCGAACGCTTCCGCTTTAGCATTCAGGATTTTACCGTCAGGCAATACCATCGGAACCGTTGTTTCAACATGCACTAATTCATCGGCCGGTTCCATTTCCCAAAATGGAAGATGCCCTTCAACAAACTTTCGTGCGTACCACATGTATTTCCAATGTTTTTCATAGGATCGGAAATTTTCCGTATCGAGCAATTCCCCCAGGATAAACTCAAGTTGACCTCCGGATAAATAAATAGGCCAAATATATTGCATCCGGTGCCGGTCAGCGTTATCCGGCGTTGCCTTATCGGGGAAAAACTCATCCATCCCAATCACGTGAGGAACTCCCGCCTCTTTGGAACGTTTTCTCCATTCTTCCACAACGGAGACATCCCGGGTTTGAAAAGATGTAACCGTAAAACAGGAATCGCCTAAAAACGGAGTCCATGCTTTGATAGCATTCCCCGCGTGATGGATAGAAACAGGATGCTTGTATGGATCGACAATTTGTATGTATCCGGCATATTCTTTGGCTTGCTTGGGAGAAATTTCAAAATTAAGGTTGTATTCTTCGCACAGGTTCCATTGCAATGCGGGATGATGTCCGAAACGCGCGATGAGCTCTCGGTAGAACAATTTTCGTTCGACGCCAAGGCTTGCGTCATCCAGTTCACGTTTGTTGGGCCCTTCGGCTTCGTTTAAAACGAAATGTAGAAAGACGCCATTCTGTTGGGCGTGATGAAATACGATTTCCCATTGGCTTAATTTACTAATATCAAAATGAAGATTGTCGTTGTTCGGATTGCCCTCCCCGTCAATCTCGGGAAGATAAGGCCAGACATTTTTGCCGTCGCCTCCAATATTGTTGGGCAAAAAATAGATCGAATTGACATGTTCTTTCCCCATATAGTTCAAGAAACCAATAATTCCTTTCCCGGCTCCGTCATTCCAATCAGGATCGCCCGGATTCCAATCGCGGATGTGCTCGTTATAAGCGTGTCTTGCACGCGGGGTTCCATCGAATCCTTTGTAGGCGAGCAGATCTTCAGGGCTATCATTCCCGCCTTTCAGCCAAAAAGAGCCGTCGACAAATTTAAGATAGTGTTGACCGACATAATCAAGACGGCCGAACTTGTAGAAACCGTGAGCATTTGGATCTTGTGAAAGAACAGTGAACGTTCCCTGTACACTGTTAAAATCAGTGGGGGAACCTTTGCTGGGATCCAAACTAACGGCGACATTTTTCCCTTTTCGAAACGACGCCTTGAATGACCAACCGCCTATTTCATCGGGAGAAAAACGAATCCGCCAAATATTCCCACCCTCACCTCCATTTCCATCTCCATCAAAGAATCCGGGAACGTCGTAATGAGCACCCTTAGGACTTGTAAATTTCACTTGCAACCTGTAATCCAGAAACGGATTGGGATCATTCGCACTTTCATCAGATGCAGGACCACGAAAATCAATCGTAACTCGATTCCATTTTTTAAGATCGCCCTGAATTGAGTACGATCGATCGTTAGATTTTATCTGTTTTTGTGGTTTCTTTTGGATAGCGCTCACAGCCAATTTGATCACTTGATTAGTTCTAGATTGGAGATTTCCCGCGTCCAGTTTCCCCCAATCTGCTTTGGCCGCGGCGATGACCATGTTTAGGCTGGGAATAATGACTGTATTGTTGCCTCCAGCCCCGATGCTCATAAATGCGTCTTTGGGAGCGTCCGGCCATGTGAACGTTCCTTGATGAGTTCGTCCAGTATCGTTGAACCACCAATTGAAGCCGTAAATCCCAGGCCCGAATGACGTAAAGTGATCCGAACCGCCCCCGTAAGACCCGATGCCAAGATAATCGTCCAGTTCACCGGATTGAGTATGAGGAAGATCCTTCGAAACATGCGGTTTCATGTATTCGTCAAAGAATCGACGTTCCAATAGTTGTTTGCCATTCCATTTCCCTTTGTTCAGCCAAAACCAAGCAATCCGGCCAAAGTCGCGAACTGACGCTTTGATGCGCCGTTTTCCTTCCGTGAAATTGATTCTATCTTCGAAATTCAATGGACCGAGCCGATTTGAGGCGTGAATTACTTTCTCCGGATCGTCTTGAAAAACGCGGTCGAACAGCGTCATTTGATAGAGTTGAATCGCAAAATCGTTGTAGGCGAACGCTTCGCCCGGCCGCTCGAGACGCCGGTATCCAGAGATCATATTGGCTAAATGCCGAAATGTCATGTTCGCGTCTTTAGCGGATAATTCCCAGCCAAAATCCCGAATCTTTGCATCGACGCTTTCTACCTTGCCTTCTTGAATGGCAAAAAACAATAAAGTACTGAGGATCGGTTTGGCTGAAGAAAGCCAATCGCCGCGCTCGGATTGATCCCCCCAGGCTCGAACGACATAACCATCCTTAATCACGCATCCCCGGCCTCCCAGAAGAGTTTCAAGTTCTTGCAACGGTTCTCTTACAAGACCCACTTGGGCGGGATCTTTTTTCTCCCAATGCTTCCCTGGATAGTCTGCCTGGGTATTATGTGTAGTGAATAAAATGAATGAGGCAGTTAATACGATGAAGTAGAACATGCCCTTCTCCTTTTTGATATGGCAATGCATCACGATCCCTGCGTCATTTATTTTATCATCTCTAAACCAGAGATTCCCTTGGGAGGAAAGAGAAAACCGGATGAGATAAACTCCACAGCGTCGTATTAGTCAGGATCGATCCATGTCTTACTGGCAAGGAAGAATTGTATTACCAATTATCGCTTGACGGTATTCTTGTTATAACATGGAATCCCTTTTCGATGAATACTGATAAATGGGATTGATTGAACCGTGTGCTTCTTTTCAAAGGATATGACCACATCAAGAAATTGTGTCACTCCATCTTAGAATGGTACAACGAATGGCGTCCTCATTACCGGTTAATGGGAAGAATCCCCAATGATGTTTTTGCAGAAGGCCAGAAAGAAACATTA
>JAFGTC010000104.1 GCA_016934335.1 Candidatus Omnitrophota bacterium
TTGCCGACCATCGACCGCCCCGGCTCGACAATAAGCGTAAGCCCCTCCTCCCGAATGCGCTCCCGCAGCTTCTGCGCATATTCGGAAGGCGTTTCCGGCGCTTGGGCTTCATACTGAATCCCCAAGCCGCCCCCCAGATCCAGATGCGAGATTTCCATCCCCTCTCGCTGCAATTCGCGGCGCAGATCCAGCAGAAGATCCAGCGCCTGCAGAAGAGGCGAGGTGTCCATCAAAGAAGAACCGATATGCGCCGCAATGCCGCGGACGCGCACCGATTCCATCTCCGCCGCGCGCTTGTACAACCGCCGCGCCTGCTCGACCGGCACGCCGAATTTGTGGCCCTTCAAGCCGGTGCTGATTTTGGGGTGGGTTTTGGGATCGATGTTCGGATTCACGCGAATGGCGACGGGCGCGATTTTTCCGCCCTCTTTCGCCAGGTGCGCCACGCGATCCAATTCCGGCGCCGATTCAATGTTGAACATTAGAATGCCCGCGTCCAAGGCGGCTTTGATTTCAGGATCGGTTTTGCCGACGCCGGAAAATACCATGCGCTCCGCGGGAATGCCGGATCGCAGCGCCAGCGCCAACTCGCCGCCCGAGGTCAGATCGGCGCCCGCCCCCTCCTGCGCGAGGCGGTGGAGAATGGCCAGGCTGCCGTTGGCCTTCACGGCGAAGGCGATGAGCCGCGAAACGCCTTCCAGCCCTTTTTGATAGCCATGGAGCGAATCGAGTATGGCGCCTTGCGAGTACACATAGAGCGGCGAACCGTACCGGGCGGTCAGATCGTCCACGCAGACGTCTTCTACAAACAACCGCTTTTCTCGATACGAAAAGCGCGGGGATTTGGCATCATAGAATTGGCTCATAAACCATCAACCTTCCTCATCCAATTCAATCGTGGGCTCCTCCTCACCGCGCAGGATTCGCTGCACCCGCTTCAGCCGCACCTTGTTTTTTTGAACGTTCATCATATTGGCGGCTTTCGCGAGGGTCGATCCATCGCGGAGGTTGCAGTGGAAGATTGTATCGTCATCCAGCGATAAGCCAAGTTTGATCTTGAAATTGAGATAGTGATTCAATATTTTGGAGCGTTCGAGCGAGATATAGGAGCGCTCCATGTTGCCGGTCATCCCCTCGATGGCGAAACAGGATTTGACATAGCGGCTGAAGGCGTTGTGGCCTTTCGTATATTCGTGCAGCTGCAGAGAGAACGAAGCCGGCAGGACGGTAATGAATTGGCCCAATTTCTCCCGGCACCAAATCATTTTCTCAAACGCCTCCTCCACTTTCCAATCGTCGATAAAATACGTAGCGACCTTATCCGTCACCACCAGGGCGTGCTTCTGGGCGATGTTGGGATCGAGTCGCAAATTCACCACCCGCGCCCGCTCGAAATATTCCTTCATATCCGATATGATGTCGAACAGAATGCACATGCCTTCCCGCACCGTCCACATCAACATCCGGTATCGCTCGATGCCCATATCAAACCACTTTTCACACATGATATGGACCGTATCCATATATTTGTTCCAACGAGGCTTATCTGTTTTCAGGATGGACTTGGCCAGAGTGACCAGACGCCGCAGCCGCTTCAATTTCCACAAGGCCTCGCGCGTATTGACCCGCCGATCCACCTCCCACAGGAAAAAATCGCGCAAAAAACCGCTGCAAAGCAGATCCAGCACGACCGAAATGTTAGAAAACCGAATCTCGTTTTGAGACGATTCATGGATATTCAACTTTTGGCCCATCACCCATTGAGGATTGAGCAGGCAGTCGAATTTGGGAAAATTCTCCAACAACTTTCGATCGACCGATAGAAAATTATCGTCGACGATATTGCGCGTCCCGATCGTCCGCAGCACCTGATCGAATTTCTGGTTGTGCTCGTCGCAGGTCTCGGCGTCGTAGACCACGATAAACTTGATCTGCGAAATCGAGCGCCCGAAAATGATTTCATCCATATAAACCGAGAGGAGGCCGGCAAGCCGCTTGGCCTCTCGGATTAAATCTTCCATGAGATTTTTATAGCCTTCTTCACTGACCGGGACAGGTTCATTGAAGAAAGAATAAGATTCTTTGCCGTGTTTTGCTACAATTTCTGAGCAGACTGATTGATCCATATCTATCTTATATACGTGGTAATTTTATGATGGAATCTTTTATACATGATTCCCGGCCGTAAAGCAAGATTTCAGTTAGGACTATGGGAAAAAAAGTACTCGAAAGACCACCAATAGCCCTCATAACAGGGAAAAGACTTCTGACGCTCCATTTTTTCTTTGTTATATTACTAAATACTTCCGATTTTATGGATGATTCGACGTCGAGTTGGGTTGCCGTGCGGATTCTTCGAGAAATCCGTACTTTTCACAGTGTCAAAATTAGATTAGATGACAAAGTCACATGTACGAGCGGTTATACTGGAAGTGCAGTATTTAGTGCTATGCATATAACAATCACAGATTGGTCGTCCCCCCCAACTCCATAAAGAAAGTTGAAATTGAAATAAAAAGGAGAAAGCAAATGCTTAAACTTTCAACGATTTTTATCCTATCGTCGATGTCAGCCATACATTTGTTTGGCGACACTCAAACGGAGAAAGGCCAGCCTTCTGCGGCATCATTATTTTCCGCCACTTATGATATCTCGGATGCAACCAGCGGCGTCAATCGAGTGATTTCCGAAAAACTGCTCGGTTTTCCTTTCGATCTAACGGGCATCGACCAAAAAACTCAGCAGCTAATCCAAGGTGTTCATAGTGATTCACTTCATGGAGTCCAGGATGAAATTCTGGATTTATATTGGTCGGGATCTTTATCCGAGGGAAAATTGTCCGAAACAATGAAAAATACGATTGCGAATAATTTTTCCCTGATCAGAAAATTACCGCTGGAAGGAACCATGAATCTTGCGGCTTTCATGACGCAAGAACCGCAATCGGATATTAAAAAATTGTTGGCGGCATTCATGATATGCGGTATAGTGGGGATGATTCCCGATATTATCCCCTTTTTGGAATGTTCAAATGTATGTGTCGGAGATGCTTTTTTGGCGTTAGGATATCGCCCCTTCATCTCGGGTTCGAGTCAAATCGAGCAGGATCCGGGGAAACCGCTTCCACCTGAACAACGATTGACCTTCTGGCCCGCGTCCAATGCAATCTTGAAAAATCCCGATATCTCCTTACCTCTTTTGATCGAAACAGTGAAGCGCACCGATATTCGAACGGATATACGTTTGCGAGCCGCATCCTTTATTAACACCCTGGAGCCTGATTTGATCAACGATGGATTCATTCAGTCCTGTGATCAAGAATTGCAAAAGCAACTGGCTGCCATTCGCGAAAATGGGATAAAATGGAGGCATTCACTCAAATTTACGGATGAGGAGTTTATAAAAAAGCACAATGCCATCTTAAGAAAACATCTTAATTTGCCTCCGGAGGTTGATATGAAGCAAATCAGAAAAGAGATGGACGAGCATGAGTGGGGGAAATATTAATAGCATAATCATGTAAACATATTCGAATTTCTTAAGGGCGGCTTCAGGTCGCCCTTCTGTTTATTTATATCAAAACTCGTTTATTTTAATGGAGATGGAGTGAGATTTAGAATGCCCTCTAAGTTCAGACAGCGGTTTAAAGTAGAAAATCGACTTGCCTCAAGACCATCAATGGACGATAGAGATATCCATTCGTACTCCCTTGTTCCAGGGATTCCATTTTCACAGCTCCTGCGATACTATATCATAGTATGTAACTTCGTAAATAATCGGGATAACGATCATCCCGAATCTCTATATCATTTTTCCTATATGATCAATCAGAAAAGGAGACCGACACGATGCCATTGGTACCGATGAGAATTATGCTCGATCACGCGGCGGAAAATAATTACGGCATAGCCGCCCTCAATGTGAACAACATGGAACAGATTCAGGCGATTATGGAAGCCGCCGCCGAAACCAATTCCCCGGTGATCGTCCAAGCAAGCCGCGGAGCCCGCAAGTATTCCAACGATAATTATTTGCGCCATCTGATGCTCGCCGCCGCCGAATTGTATCCCAACATTCCTATCTGCATGCATCAAGATCACGGCAACAGCCCTGAAACCTGCGCGTCCGCCATTGAACAGGGCTTCACCAGCGTCATGATGGACGGCTCGCTGATGGAAGACGGCAAATCCCCAGCCACCTACGAATATAACGTTGAAGTCACGAAAAAAGTCGTCGATTTGGCGCACGCCAAAGGCGTTAGCGTGGAAGGCGAACTGGGCTGCCTGGGCAGTTTGGAAACCGGCATGGGCGACAAAGAAGACGGTCACGGCTTCGAAGGAAAATTAAACCGCGATCAGCTTCTGACCGATCCCGATCAAGCCAAAGATTTTGTCGAAGCGACCGGCGTAGACGCGTTGGCCGTCGCCATCGGCACCAGCCACGGCGCGTACAAATTCACCACCAAACCGACCGGCGACGTATTGGCCATGAGCCGCATTGAAGAAATCCATGCAAAACTGCCCAATACTCACCTGGTTATGCACGGCTCCTCCTCGGTTCCCGAAGAACTGGTCGATATTATCAACAGCTTCGGCGGAAACATGAAGAAAGCCTATGGCGTTCCCGTCGAAGAAATTCAACGCGGCATCAAGAGCGGCGTCCGCAAGATCAACGTTGACACCGACAACCGCCTGGCCATCACCGGCGCCATCCGCAAAGTCTTCTCCGAAAAACCGGCGGAATTCGATCCGCGCAGCTATTTGAAGCCCGCCCGCGAAGCCATGAAGGAAGTCTGCAAAGCTCGCATGATCGCTTTCGGACAGGCCGGCAACGCCGATAAGATCAAATGCATCACCCTGATCGACATGGCGGCGAAATATTAATTCGATGATTTTAATATAAATTGAAATCTCGCCAAATCTATAAAACAAACCCGCCGGTAATGGAAGCCGGCGGGTTTCTTTTTTCACTCAGATTTCTTTATCGCAGATAGATTTTCATACAACCGGAAAATTATTCCGCTTTGTTATATTCCGCCTTCACAACCGTAGTGATGCCCCCCCGAGCGGTGAAATCGCCTTCGACTTTCATATAATGCGGCCGGCAGGCCTCCACCAGGTCGTCCAGGATTTTGTTCGTAACCATCTCGTAAAAAATCCCCTCATTGCGGAAGGCGAACAAATAGAATTTCAGCGATTTCAGTTCGATGCACTTTTGATCGGGAATATATTCGATGCGAATCGTCCCGAAATCGGGATTCCCTGTTTTGGGGCATACGGAAGTAAATTCCGGACATTCGATATGGACGGTATACCGGCGGCCGGGGTAAGCGTTGTCAAAAGTTTCTATCTGACTCATTCTGATTTCTATTCTCCATTCTACGACGCCTCTCCCGCGGAGAGGATTCGATCGATCAATGACTATTCATACTGAATAAATGACTCAACATTTTAATAAATGATTTGCACATGCTTATTTTAGCTCGAGAATGCATTTTGTTAATGATCGCGAATGCGCCGGTGGAGATTTCAATTCGACGATTCCCCGCCCTTGTTCCAGAGAGGCGTCAAATCGGCGCTGCGAGCCGCTCGATCCGGCAAGGGGGGCTTGTTTTGATTAATGCCCTTTTGATACCAAAAAGCGACGCTGCACCAATCGTCGGATCGTTCATACAGACCGTTGTTCCAGCCAATCTGCTGAATGGTCAATTTATGGAGTTTCTTGAAGCGTATCGGATCCGTCACATGCCAGCGATAGAGAGAGGCGTACCGTGTATTGTCATCCGTATCTTCCAGTAACGTGCAGCCGTGATAAAGATGCTGGTAGACGCCCAATCCCCAAGCGGAGCAGAAATAATCCTCCGTGCCCGTTCCGCAGATTGTGGGATATTCATCGTCGTTGTCGATATAGAATTTCATCTCTCCCTCGCCCCACCAATGAGGCCCCAATGTTCGTACGCCGATCATGGTTCCGATATAGACGCCGGGATCGTCGATCTGATCGAGAATCACGTAATCCTGCAACAAAGTCGTCGGATTCTGCCGACGGAATTGGGCGTGAAAGCGTCCGGCGTCTTTGGGCAGAGATTTCATCAATTCATAATCGATTTGAAAATAAACCGATCCGATCGTGCTTTCTCCATCATTTTCCAGGGTGATCTTCGCGCCGCGTTCGAACGGCATCGGGAAAAAGAAATTGAATCCCCGGCCTTCGGTCATGCTGGTCAAGGCTGAATACATGGGCCGATTGACGCCGTGAGCCTGGCCGGTGAAGTCGAGAACCGGCGTTTCGACGCTGGGAATATCCGATCCATCCCAATACATGCGCAGAATCGCGTTGCGGTAATGATCGTTGTCGGGGCGGATGGTCATCCAGATATGGCGAATGACGCCGCATCCTTCGATATCCATCATCGTCAATGTCTCGCCGGGTTTCAGATCGCTGTAGGCGGGCGCTCCTTTGCGGCCTCCCTTGGCCTTGCCTCCCTGCCCCGGCAATCCCTGAGGGTTTTCCATCGTGACGGCGCGAGATTCAGCGCCGGTGATCAGAGGCAGCGCTCCGACCGGCCCGATGGCGAGCGGAGAAGAAACCTGAGCGATTTGGCAAGAATAGAGACATGCAGATGCGGCGATGCACAGTAGAATGAGCGGTAATTTCTCTTTCATTTCCATTTTCTCCCTTTTTGTTTTATAGCAGACTGTCCTATCCTAAGAAGCCTGATGCTCGAAGTGAAGGCTCCTCCTTTGCCGGGCGTCCGAATCGGGCTTGAATGGAGCCGAATCACAGCGACGATAGGCGCATGAACAAGGGATCTCAAATGGGCGCGATGAAGCCATTGATGCAAAGACTGAAAACCGAACTGAATCCGCCTCAATACGAAGCGGTTACGCATATCGGCGGCCCCCTGCTGGTGCTGGCGGGCGCCGGCAGCGGCAAAACCCGTGTGATCGCCTATCGCATGGCGCATCTCATCCAAGACCAAGGCCTGGCGCCTTGGAATATTCTGGCCGTCACTTTCACGAACAAAGCCTCGCGGGAAATGCGCGAGCGCGTGGAATCCCTGATCGGAAATTCCACCCGCGGCTTGTGGATCGGAACTTTTCACTCCATCTGCGCCCGCATCCTTCGCCAGGACGGCAAAGCCGTCGGCGTCGATCCCCAGTTTTCGATCTACGACCGGGCCGACCAAATCGCCGCCATCAAACAAGCCCGGATCAAATGCGGCCTTGACAGCATCAAAAAATTGACGCCGGGCGCCGTTATCAACGAAATATCGCGCGCCAAAAGCCGCTTCCAATTTCCGGAGGAATACGCCGACCGAGTCGGAAGCGAGTTTGAACAATGGGTTTCCACGCTGTATTTGGAGTACCAGGATGCGCTGCGGAAAAACAAAGCCCTGGATTTCGACGACATTCTCATGCAGGCTGTTTTGCTGCTGACGAAAAAACCGCAGATCGGCGACGTCTATCGAAAACGGTTTCAACACATATTGGTCGACGAATACCAGGACACCAACCGCCCCCAATATCTGCTATTGAAAGAATTGGCGCGCGACCATCATCGCATCTGCGTCGTCGGCGACGACGATCAATCGATTTACCGCTGGCGCGGCGCGGACATCCAGAACATCCTGAGTTTCGAAAAAGATTACCCCGAAGCGCACACCGTGCGCCTGGAGCAGAACTACCGCTCGACCAAGCGAATCCTGGCGGCCGCCTGGCATGTCGTCAGCCGTAATTCGCACCGCCACGAAAAGAAATTATGGACGGGAAACGAAGAAGGAGAAAAACCCGGCGTCATCAGCCTCCCCGACGAAGCATCGGAAGCCTATTGGGTCGCTGAACAAATCCAGAAGTTTCATGAAGAGCAAAGCATTCCTTTCGGTCATTTCGCGGTGTTTTACCGCGTTAACGCTCAGTCGCGCCTCTTCGAAGAAGAATGCGTGCACCGCGGGCTTCCCTATTCGATCGTCGGCGCCACTGCCTTTTACGAGCGCAAAGAAGTGAAAGACCTATTGGCCTATGCGCGGCTGCTGATCAATCCCGCCGACCGCGTTTCCTTCGAACGCATCGTCAATGAACCCAAACGCAAATTGGGCAAAATGTCCGTGAAAAAGTTGATGGACTTTGCCGACCGGGCGCATCTGCCCATCTTGTCCGCCGCGTTGAAAGCCGACGAAGCGGGCGGCGAATCCGGGCTGTCGCCCGCAACTCGCAAAGCCTTCCATCAATTCGCCCGTCTCTACGAACGGTGGCGGACCAGGGGAGAGGGCGTCTCTCTAACCGTATTGCTCGATAAAATGCTGCAGGATTCCGGCTACCTTGACATGCTTTCCGACAGCAAGGATCCCCAGGATGAAGCGCGCAAAGAAAACCTGCAGGAATTAATCAACGCCGCCGGCCAATTCGAAGAAACTATGGAGCGCGAAACCTCCGCGCCCCAGAACGCGCTGATCGCTCTCCAGGGATTCCTCGAGAATACCGCCTTGATCTCCGATGTGGATGGACTGACCGAATCGGACGACGCGCTGGTTCTCATGACCGTCCACGGCGCCAAAGGTTTGGAGTTTCCCTACGTATTCATGGCGGGCATGGAGGAAGGCTTGTTCCCCCATCAACGCTCTCTCCAATCGGATTCCCCCGAAGATCTCGAAGAAGAGCGGCGACTGTGCTACGTGGGAATCACGCGAGCCAAGACGCGCATCTTTTTGAGCTGCGCCAGTTCGCGGCGGCTCTATAACATGCGGGAAATGACCATCCCCAGCCGATTCATCAGCGAAATCCCCGAGGAATATCGAGAAGCACTTTCGTGGAGCGCCTTCAGAAGCGAACCGTCCCGCCCCGAGAACGACGCAGGAGAATCGCCGCCTAAAAAGATGAAAGAAGAATCGTTCGCCGAAGGAGACATGGTTGTGCATCGGACATTCGGGCTGGGCGTCGTACTCGGCGTGGAAGGCGAAGGCCCCCGGGCTTATATCAAGTTGGATTTTCAATCCGCCGGCAAGAAGACGTTGGTGCAGGAATTGGCGCGATTAAAGAAGGTGTGAGGGAGAAGCGGCATGCATGATTGGATGGAGATCAAAAATCAGATTGATCAATACGTTGTCCGGTTATCGGAACTCCACGCCATTCGAAAAAAATGCATCGAGGAAAGCGTTCAAATCTTGCACGGCGAATTGAGCGCAAACTGGTCGATATGGAAAGAAGCGGCTCAACAGGAAATCCGGCGTCTGGCGCCCGATTTCGACGAAGCGCCCGACGCCGTTTATCCGGTCGCCGGCAATCCCCCGCCCGCCGTGCTGATCTCGAGCGACGGTTCGCAGATCTTCCCCAACCGGCATGAGATCGCCCCACTGGCGTTGATCACCACAAGCCGCATTCGCATCGATTACGATCGCTACCGGGAAACGCCCCTGATGGACAGCCGGGCGCGAATTTTTTTGCAGGAAGATTTCAACGATCGACTCGGCGCCAAACGCGAAATCGCTTTCGAAGACTTGATCTCCGACGAGCGCGCTTTGGAAGAAATGGAGACGCTCGCCCATTTGGCGCACGAGCCCTTTTCCAAAAATCGCGATACGCCGATCATCGCGCTCAGCGACGGCAGCCTGATCTTATGGCGATTGGCGGAGAGATATGAACGCGACTATGAGGCGGCGATCATCGAAAAATACATCGCCGTTCTGGAGCGATTCGAGCAGAGTCAAATCCCCCTCGCCGGATACATCAGCAGTTCGAACAGCCGCGAAGTGGTGAACTTAATCCGTCTTGTGAAAGAATCTCAGCGGTCGGATTGGTTATTTTCAGAACAGGAAAACGATCCGGTGGTTACGGATTCAGAAATCTTTTCCCGCGTTTTGCGCAAAGGGCAGCGCTCCACCCTGTTTCATTCTCAATCCAAAATCATTCTGGAAAAATACGGCGATCAGCGAATTTCTTACTTTTATCTGCATGTCGGCGACGAAATCGCCAAGGTCGAAATCCCCCGCTGGATCGCATCCGATCCAAAGCGCGTCGACGGCGTCGCCGCCTATTGCCTGCAGCAGTCGCAGATCGGCGGCGGCTACCCCATCGTGCTGTCCGAAGCGCATGAACACGCCGTGGTTCGCGGGCCGGATCGCGAGACGTTCTACCGGTTGGTGGAAGAGGCTCTGCGCCGCCGCGGCGCCGACCCGCGATATTCATCCAAGCATCTGCGCAAGCGCGTTCCTTTGACCTAGCCTTGCTTCTTTTAATTAGTATCCTTCCAAAATCCTCTCCGCCAGCATGGATGGAATCTTCGCCTCCAGCATGTGCCGATACTCGGCGCGATTATCATATTCCAGCCGCCTGAATGTGAGCCGGCGCTCCTCCGCATCCCAAATCACAAATGAAGAGCGCGGATCGCCGTCGCGCGGCTGCCCCAGGCTTCCCGGATTGACTAAATAGCGCAGGCCGTCGTCGAGAGGCAGCGCAAACTCATCTCCCTCGACATGAATTATGTCGATCCCTTCTTTTTTAGAAGGATCCGCGGGCTGCGTATAAACAACAGGGATATGCGTGTGCCCGAAAAAACCCAGCGGCGTGGGCATCGCATTCATCGACGCCGCCGCCTCCTCCAAATCGGTTACATAAAGAAATTCTTTGGGCGCGGAAAAATCGCTGTGCGTGATGGATGCTGATTCGTCAATCTGCAGAGTGAATGGTAAATTCTCCAGCACGGCAAGGTATTCCGGCAATAAGACGCCCGCCTGCCATTCGATGACTTCCAACGCAAAAATGTTGAAATTCTCCCGCTCCTTTTCGCAAAACATGGCATAGTCATGATTGCCCGCCGCCCACGGCGTTTTTCTCTCGAGCAGAAATTGGATGCATTCGTTCGGCCGCGAAGAGTAGCCGGCGATATCGCCCACACAAATCGGCTGAAGGCCGGGATTCGAATCGATGTATGCCAGGAAGGTTGTCAGCGCTTCGTAATTGCTATGAACATCGCCAAAAATAGCGTATTTCATATTGGTTTACACGGTCTACTTCACGCGAGAACGTATTTCCTCTTTCAAGGCTTGCACGTTCTCCCCCTTCTCCTCCGCCATGACGAGATACTGCCAGGCTTCGCCGTATCGCCGCATGCCATTCAAAGCCTCGGCGATTTCTCGATAACAGAATCCGTCGCCGCCCCCTGTCTGCGCGGCCGCCTTCCATAATTCGACGGCGTTCTCTCCCCGGTTTAATGCACTGTAAATCGCCCCCAAACGATGCAGCGAAACAAACGACTTGGGACGCGCTTTCACGGCCCGATCCGCCCATTCAAGCGCCAGAGATCCCCGTCGAAGATCCAGGCTCAATTCCGCCATGCGAACGAGGCTCTCCACATCCTCCGGATTTTCATGAAGATGCTTCTCCAAAACAATAAAAAGTTTCTCTTGATCGCCGGATCGCTCGAAAAGATCGATCAACAGGCGATAAAAGGGGCTCTTATCTCGGCAATAGCGCGATCCTTCCATCAAAAGAATCTCCGCTTTGTATGGCTTCCCTCGTTTGATATGCAGACTCGCTAATTCCAGATACGCGTCGGGCCGCTCCGGCGCCAGTCGAATGGCGTTGTAGAGATGCTTTTCGGCTTTGGAATCAAAGGAAAAAGCAAGATACGCCTTGCCCAGCATTTCATGAATTTCCGGATGATCGTGCATCCCCTTCAGCGCTTCGTTCAATTCGATAATCGCCCGGTTGGCCTGTCCCGACAAAAAACTGCATCGACCCAGCCAGTAATAGACTTCCATGCAAGCTGAATCCAGTTGAACGGCTTTCAGCAGTTCGGAGCGGGCGTGCGCGTACTGGTGCAGCAGCGCAAACGATTTCGCCCGCTCCAGATATTCCACCAACGTCAGCGGAAACCCGCTTCGAATGGATTGAGGGCGTTCAAAAAAAGTGAACTCATACAAATCGATCAATTCCATACGCAAAGAATCGAATGAATCAAACCGGTCGCCGGGACGCTTCTCGAGACACTTGAGAATCAACTGACATAACTCGTCGGGAACTCTTGGATTGATGCTCTGGGGAGATGCCGGTTTCTCTTGAATTTGAGCGAGGATCGTTTCATCGACCGTCGCTCGATGAAAGGGAAGCTGCCTTGTAGTCATGTGATACAAAATGCATCCAAACGAATAAATATCCGATCGCGTATCCAGAGTTCGGCACTGGCATTGTTCGGGAGAAGCGTAGGCCGGCGCGCCTTCCATGCGCTTCGCCCACTCGGACGGCGTGGCGCCGGCGCCGATGTTTTGATTGGATCGATCTGAGCCGCCGTCTTCGTTCTCCATCAAAGGGCTGATTGTCATTCCAAAATCGCTGATTTTCGGCGTCCCTTCCCGCCCGATCAGGATATTTTCCGATTTCAAATCCCTGTGCACTAAATCGGGAAACTTGGTCAACGCATGAATCATGCCGTCGCAAATGTGAATCGCGATTTGAAGAACCTGCCGATAATCGATGGTTTGAGTAAAAAGCCGATCCTTTAGCGTCGCTCCCCGAACATTATCGGCGATGACACGCTCTAAAAACAGATAGGGATGATTGTCGATCAGCTTCAAAAAGCGAGCCTCGACGATATTCGGATGCCTCTCCAATTGAATCCATATGGAAGCTTCCGTCAGAAATTGCCGACGGCCGGCCTCCGTATCGAGAAGACGCTCGTCAAACGTCTTCACGGCGACGGGTTCGTCCTTCTCAATATCAGAGCAAAGATAGACAATCCCCATGTTTCCGCGTTTTACGTCGTCCACTCGATAGCGATCGTCTATGATGTCGCCCGCATTAAAAGGCGTAAATTCATTGGAATTCATTGAATTATTTACGTTTCACCTTTAAGATTCACATGGAGCGCGCACCGGAGCCTTGCACGGACTGGCGCATCCTCCGAATGCGGCTCATTGTAGATCATTTTCTAGCAAAATGAAATTAGTACGCCGAGCGCATAACTTGGCGAATTCTCTTTTTCTCCAAAGCGGCGCATCATAGTAAAACGCACTGTCTATGAATGCGCCGGAAACGAGAAATATTTATAAGGTTATGAGAGGAGCATCACAATGGAGTATTTCCCTGGCATTACCCCAATTCAATATGAAGGCCCCGATTCCAAAAATCCGTTGGCTTTCAAGCATTACAATCCCGGCGAAGTCGTTATGGGAAAAAGCATGGCGGAGCATCTTCGCTTTTCCGTCTGTTATTGGCACACTTTCAAGTCGCTTGGCGCCGATCCCTTCGGACCGGGAACCATGATTCGCGAGTACAACAACTCGAGCGATCCCATGAAAATAGCCGAAATGACGATGGACGCCGCCTTCGAGTTCTTCACCAAACTCGGCGCGCCGTTCTGGTGCTTCCACGATCGAGACATCGCCCCCGAAGCCGACAACCTGTTGGAAACCAACAAGCGTTTGGATCACATTGTTCAAATCGCCAAAAAGAAACAAGACGAAACGGGCATAAAACTGCTGTGGGGAACAACGAACATGTTCTCGCACAGACGCTTCCTGGCCGGCGCCAGCACCAATCCTTCGCCGGCCGTCTACGCCTACGCCGCCAGTCAAGTGAAAAAAGCCATGGAGGTCACCCATGAACTGGGCGGCGCCGGTTATGTCTTCTGGGGCGGACGCGAGGGATACGATACCCTCCTCAACACCGACATGAAGCGCGAGTTGGACCACCTGGGCGCGTTCATGAACATGGCGGTCGACTATAAGAAAAAAATCGGCTTCGACGGCCAGTTCTACATCGAACCCAAACCCAAAGAACCCACCAAGCATCAATACGACTTCGACGCCGGCAGCTGCTACGCCTTCCTGCAGAAATACGGACTGGCGGATCAGTTCAAACTGAACATCGAAGCCAATCACGCCACCCTGGCCGGCCATACCTTCCACCACGAACTGGCCTACTGCGCCGCCAACGGCATTCTTGGATCGGTCGACGCCAACCGCGGCGACCTGCTTTTAGGCTGGGACACCGACCAGTTCCCCACCGATCTCTACGACACCAGCCTGGCCATGTGCATTATTCTTCAAAACGGCGGATTCACGACCGGCGGCCTCAATTTCGATGCAAAAGTGCGGCGTCAATCCATTGATCCCGACGACCTGTTCCACGCTCACATCGGCGGAATGGACGCCTTCGCGCGCGGATTGAAGATCGCCGCCCGCATTCTCGAAGAGAAGCCGTTCGGAGGCTTCATCCAAAAACGCTACGCCGGCTGGGATGAACAGCTGGGCGCCGACATCGAAAACGGCAAGGTCGGATTCGAAGAGTTGGAGGCATACACGCTGAAAAACGGCGAACCCGCGGTGCAAAGCGGGCGGCAGGAAATGTTAGAGAATATTCTGAACGAATATATCTAATTCAAACCATACGATTCGTTATATCGGCAGGGGCGCATTGCAATGCGCCCCTGCCTCTTTATTTCATCCCGTTAAATTCCTTGACGGCGTCGAACATAGCGGCGATGTTCTCCACCGGCGTATTCGCCTGAACATTATGAACTGCGTTGAAAACGAATCCGCCGCCGGGCGAAAAAATCTCGCAGCGCTGCAAAACTTCACCGCGCACCTGCTCCGGCGTTCCAAAGGGCAGCGTTTTCTGCGTATCCACGCCGCCGCCCCAAAAAACCAGCCGGTCTCCATACGCTTCTTTCAATGATTTTGGATCCATTCCCTTCGCCGAACACTGAACCGGATTGATGATGTCGAATCCGGATTCGATGAAATCGTTCATAAACGACGCCACGGCCCCGCAGGAATGCTTGAAAGTTTTCCAGGACGTATTGGCGTGAATCCAGTCGTTCATGCGCTTGTAATAGGGCATATATAAATCACGATAGGTCGCCGCCGAGCAGAACGTCGAGGTCTGCGTGCCGAAATCCGTTCCGCAAATATAGAACACATCGATAAACTCGCCGCACTTTTCATTCAGCTTCCGCAAATTTTCCAGCGCGTACTCGCACTGCTTCGAAAAGACCGCATGGATATAATCCGGCCTTGTCGCGACAGACATATACCATTCCGCCACATCCCGAATGCCTTTGGGATGCTTCAATTGAACGGCCGGCACGCGCGCGATGTCGCCGAAAGCCGTCCCGTTGATCTTGCCGACCACGGCCCGGCCTTGCGCGGCGGCCTCGCGGATTCCATCCGCCAAAACATCCGCCTCCGCGTCGGATAGAATCCCATACTCCTCCAGATTGTCTTCCGGATCGAGCGCCTCTTCATCGATGGGATCCTGACGCATCAAAGCGTCGAAATAGAACCCGCCGCTCGGCATAATGCCGCTGGGCGGCGCCGTCTTGTCGCCTTGAGGATACATATAAATGTCGCCGTTTTCATCCGGCTCGATATTGAACTTCTCCGGAGCCAGCACGACCAAATCGCGCCCCGGCATCTTCCATTCCTTCCAATGTTCATTGGGAAATCCGAATCCCGTCGACGGAGGAAACGGGCCGTCCACATCGATTCCCAAAACCTCCTTCAAATCTTCATCGATCCATCCCAGCAGCTGGTGCGGTTCATGGACTTTGACCGGCTTTTTCTCCAAACCGTAATAATCGCGCAGCGCGGCGACGCAGGTTACATGCATGCTCGTTACATTGGTGCTTCCAAAATCGATGGGGATGCGCTCCGGCTGCTTGTGATTCAACGCGGCCCAAACTTGCTTTTTACAATCCATTCGCTCACCTCGATGCTCACGAAACATAATTTTCCAATCTTCCCAGTTATACCGCAGAATGCCCCGAGGACAAAGCGGCCGGCAGCGCTCCCGCTTCTCCGGATGCGCCAATAAAAATAGGGCGGGACAAAGCCCGCCCTATCCGAATTTTGAAGCGACAGCGAAAAAACGCCGCCGGCGAAATTACTCTTCTTCCGCCTCTTCCATCTTGCTCTCCGAAACGATTTTTTCGGCGATTTCATGAGGAACCTGCTCGTAATTGGAGAAGGTCATTTCAAAACTGCCGCGGCCCTGAGTAATGGAGCGCAGATCGATGGAATAGGTGTACATTTCGGCCAAGGGGACGCTGGCTCGAATCACCTGCTTCCCTGCGCCGGCCGAATCCATGCCCAGAACGCGGCCTCGGCGCGAATTCAAATCGCCCATCACGTCTCCCATGTACGATTCGGGGATGGTCACTTGAACGTCCATGATCGGTTCGAGCAGAACCGGCTTGCAATTCTCCCGAGCCACCTGGCGGAAGCACATGGATGAAGCGATCTTAAACGCCATTTCCGACGAATCGACGTCGTGGTACTGCCCGTCAAAAAGTTCGACGCAGATGTCGACGACTGGATATCCGGCGATGACGCCGCGAGTCATGGCATCGGCGACTCCCTTTTCGACGGCGGGGATAAACTTCGTAGGAACGGCTCCGCCGAAGATGCTGTTGACGAATTCAAACTGCTTGCCGCGCTCCAGCGGCTTCAAACGCATTTGCACTTCGCCGAACTGCCCCCGGCCGCCGGACTGCTTTTTGTGGCGATAGCGCCCTTCGCCCTGCATCGTGATGGTTTCGCGATACGCGACTTTCGGCACTTTCATTTCCACATTCAACTTGAATTGATTTTTCAACCGGCTGGCGATCAATTCGATCTGCATGTTGCCTGCGGCGCTGATGACGGTCTCGTTGGTCTCCTGACTTCTCGCCACGCGAATCGTGGGATCGCCGGAAATGATTTTGGGCATGGCGGAGCCGATTTTGTCTTCTTCGTTTTTATCCGCCGCTTTGACCGCCATATGAATGGGAGGCTGAGGATACTGCGTCGGCGCCACCTTCAATGCGTTGGGCCCCGAAGAAAGCGTGTCATTCGTATCGAAGCCTTCGATTTTTGTCACCGCAATAATATCCCCGACGCTTGCCATATTAATAGCGTTGTACTTCTTTCCATTGACCGACAGGATGTGCCCGACTCGGCTCCGATTGCCTTTCGTCACATTATGCCATTCGCTTTCCGGATTAAGATCGCCGCTGAATACGCGAATATACGACACCTTGCCGGCGAACGGATCGATGGTGCTCTTGAACACGAAGCCGACTCCCTCGCCGCCTTCCTTCATTTCCTGCTCGATCACTTTCTCATCGCCCTTTTCGAGAACTTGATACGAACCGCGAGCCAGCGGATCCGGCAGATAACTGATCAATCCCTCGACCAACGATTGGATGCCGATCGAATCATAGGCGTTCGTCACAAAAATTGGGACGATGGCGCCCTGCAGCGCGCCGTCCGCCAATCCCTTGCGAATCTCATCGTTCGATATTTTCTCATCGGAGAGATAGCGCTCCATCAATGCTTCGTCGGCATAAACCGAAGCCTCGATCATTTTTTGACGGTATTCTTCGACTTCATCGCTCAGATCGTCGGGAATATTTTCTTGTTTGCTCACCTTGCCGGCATTATCAAACGTCTCCAGCTTGTTCTGAATCAAATCGACTACGCCGCTGAACGAACTTTCTTTCCCGTTCGGGAAGCGAACCGGACACACCTGGGCCCCCAAAACCTCCTCCAACGACTTCAAACAAGCGCCAAAATCGGCCCGCTCTTTATCCATCCGATTGACGACTACGCAGCGCGGGATGTTATATTCTTCCACGTACTCCCAAATTTTTTCGGTTTCGACTTCAACGCCGTTTTGCGCGTTAATGACCAGAACCACGCCGTCGACTGCGCGCAGAGCCCCCTTGATGTCGCCGACAAAATCGGAATATCCCGGAGTATCTATCAGATTTAAGATATGTCCTCTATATTCGCATTGAAGCAGTTTAGACGTAAGCGTATGCTTCTTATCCTTCTCTTCATCTAAATAATCGCCGGTGGTGTTGCCGTCATCGATTCTTCCCAGACGATCTATCGCGCCTGTAAAATACAAGATAGCCTCGATCAGCGATGTTTTTCCCGCTCCATGATGTCCTATTACAGCAATATTCCGTTTTTTGCCAACCTCGACATCCTTCATATACCTGACTCCTTCTTCGGCTTCTGAAATCGATCTGTATAGACGGCTTTTGAGAGCTTAGATTTTCCCATTCCCCGGAGGATTCCCCAATCGAATCGAATTCAATTTTGTACTTTCTCCCACAAAAACTCCCGGGCCGATCTACAACATAACGCTTAACGTTATCCCTGAATGTTCTGCGAATCAATGGTAAGAGCACCCAGATTACCAACGCCGACCGCGACGAACAAGGGATGCGCGGTTATTCCATACGCAATATCGATTTTTTCTACAGAATGCAAATATTATAGATCGGGAAAAAGGCGTAAAGCGATTTCCTTTCCGCTGCATTTCCCTTTTTCTACCGCTTTTTGGACCAATTCTCCAATGTCCTCTTGATTCTCTTTGATGGGATGAGCCCCTTTATGGATTAAAAAACGGTTCCCCCCGGCGGATGCCGGAACCGGTTCATAATCGAGGGCGAAAAGGGGTACGCCCAACCGCAGCGCATAATTCCCCGTGGCGAATGAGCCCCCTTGAACGCCGGCTTCGACAACGATCACTGCACGGGCAAGCGCGCATATCGTTCGATTGCGCTGCATGGCCGCATGAGTCGCCCACGGCAGCCGCGGCGAAAATTCCGACACGACCGCTTGATTCAAATCATCCCCCAACTCCTTCATGAACGGGCGCTCTTTGAATGAGAGAATTCCATGCGCGAGAATGTACAGCGTGCCGCCGCCATACTCCAAAGCGGCTTGATGAGCCGCCGCGTCGACGCCCGCCGCATTGCCGCTGACGACCGGCACATTCTTCTCCGCCAGTTGGCGGACGCAATGGCGGGCGCTCTTCAGGCCGCGCAAGCTGCATTTTCGCAAACCGACCACCGCCGCCGAACGCTCGCGCAGCAAATCGGCGTTTCCCCGCACGAATAAAACCGGCGGCGCTCCATCGCCTAAAATTTGTTGAAGACGCGTTGGATACTTGGGATGATCGAACGGAATGATTTGAACCCGGCTGTCAGCCAGTTCCTCCGCCATTCGCTCCGATTTTCGCCGGCTCCCCAAAAAACTGTCCGCCCATTCTCTCCGAAAACTATACTGATAAACAAGATCGTCCGGGCGATAATCCAGCAAATCCGCCGGCGATCGCCCCTCTTGCTGGACTCGAAACAGCAAACGGTTCAGCGTCGCATGTCCAATCCCCTGAATTTGCATGAGTTGCAGTAGAGCGATGGCGTCCATGGGAACAATAGAAATAATTTCTTATTTATGTAATCCAAAGCAAGGCCGCTCTTCCCCTAATCCTGAAAAATCGAACGAATTCAAGGCGCCATTCCGAATGGAATCATTTCTTTTCTTCCTTTTTCTTCTGAATCCATTCCGTCTTTTTCTCATTGATTTTCACTTCGTACCACTGGCCAGGCTTCATCTTCACCTGGATCGCTTTGGCAAACAGATTTTCGACTTTTCCCATATTTTCTTTGGATGTCTCAACCTTGTTGGCCCGCAATATTTCTTCATAAAGCATTTGGCGGTCTTTATTTTCCGCATCGATCAATTTTTTCATCTGCGCCATGGCCTTTAAATCCAATCCCGTTTTATCGCGCAAAGCCAAATAAGCGTCAAATCCTTCGCCCAGCACCCCGCTGTCCAAGAGAGGTTCGAGTTCTTTCTTATAGCGCTCCGTCCGCGTTTCGATGATTTTCACGATGAGCGGCGTCTTGATGTCCAAATCCAAATCATCCGCCGCCCAGGCTTCCCGGCCTCCCAACGAAATTGCAAAACGATAGGGCGCGGCCGGCGTCATGCGGCTCTGCTCCAGCCCTTCCGCTCCTTCGCCCGTCCGCACGCGCTCTTCGATCTCCTCCGCCGCTTCCTGAATCTCTTTGGCGGGAAAATACACATTAATCGTTAAACTTACGCAGCTGGCAAGCGCAAAAAACAATCCGAACACCGCCCATTTTGATGAAATCCTGTTCATGAACTGACTCCTTTCCTGCCGCATCTCTATGTTTATAAATTTAGATCGATTTCGCTTCGAACCCGCCGCCTCATACGGCTGTTCAATCTATCTTTCGGATTTTACACGCATCCGACTAAACAAATTGGCGTCATCAAATCGGCGACTGTGAATTTTCCTATCATAGCACATCTTTATCTTATATCGAAAAATGGACTCGAAGACTTACAATCCAACAGGGATATTCAATCGATAATCCCCTAGATTTTTCAAAAAAAATTTGGGACATTATTCGTTGGATTATCGTAAATGCTTCCTCCATACAAACAAGAAGCAATACACACAAAAAGGAGAAAATTTCATGAAACGTGCAGGATTTGTTCTCATTGGATTACTCGCTCTTTCGCCGATCATATCCGCGCAGGAGGCGGTCGGCATCTTCGAAAATCAAACCGATATCGGCGAACCGGGATTCCTAGGATTGGTAACTTTTGAAAACGATGTCTATTCGTTAGAAGCAGGCGGCGCCGAGATTGGGTATCGCAGATTGGACGACTCGTTTTATTTCGTGAATACCGAAATGACAGGCAACTTCGCCATCGAAGGCTACCCATTGCCTTTGTATACTGCCGGTTGGGGAGGTCTTATGATCCGAGATACATTGGATGCGGATTCTCCTCATGCTTCCATCATGATCGCATCATCCGGACGCGGAACGAACTCAACGACAGGTTCATTTCATCCATTTTTCCGTTCTTCGAAAGGCGGGGGTACAAAAACTGACGGCGACTTTGAGCCGGGCGGTTGGTCCGATGAACATACAGGACCTGTACGATTGGAGCGCGTCGGCAACACATTTCGCTTTTATCGTATGAATGTGGATAAAAATTGGGTTTTGGATCGAACGGAAATCGTCCCTATGAACGATCCGGTTTATGTGGGTCTGGCAGCAACGGCCGCCAATGACAACGATCTCACAAACTATGATTTTTCCAATGTGGCCATCGAAGAATTTCCTGCGACTGTTGAACGGACGCTTCCAACGGAGGAGATGCAGCCTGGCGCCGCCCTTAGTCCTGTTACATTAACAGCCAAAGTCCGTGAAGGCTTGACGGAAGACTTGTTTGTAACCGAGCTTCCGCCAAAGGCGGGAACCATATCGAACGTCGTCGCAACGGCGGGAACAGCCACCTTGAACGCCGACGGCTCCGTGACCTGGGATTGGCCCGGCGCTTCCGGAGAAGCGACGCTGACGTATGATCTCGTATTAGGCAACAAACCGACTGCCACTTTTCATGGCACGTTCAATATGGGGGATGTGACAGGAAATTTCTTGGCCGGCGATGCGATTCTTCCCAAAATTCCATCCTTCCAACCTCCCGAAGATCCCATCCCAATCGATCCGATTTTGCCGACGGTCATCCAGGCCGAATGGGGATATCGATTAGACGAAACCGCCCAGCATTTGATGGTTTTCCCCCAACTGGACAATGGCGTCGTCGTGATGTCCGCCAACGGCACAGCAGCAGATGCTCTGGAATATCGGCTTGATATTCAACAAGCGGGTACCTATTATATATTTGGATATGTGCGAGGCGAGGACGGAAACAGCGATTCGTTACGCCATGAGTATGATTTCCCGCCTGGAGGCGCCCAAGAAAACACCCTTCAATATTGGGGCATCGGCGGCAATAAATCGTTTGTATATGACTGGGCTAACTCGAGTGCGGCAGATCCGGATCTAGGCACTCCTGCTTATTCACAACGTCCCTTTGAATTTCTTGAAGGCGAGAATTTTTTCTACATCGGCAACCGTGAAGACGACGCCAGCATCGACTTTTTTGTTGTAACCAGCAATCCCGATATGGACATCGCTAATTTTGATGAAGACGCCATTTCTCTGGCTCGCACTATTCCGAATCCAACAATTCAGCCGGGAGGCTCTCACGAAGTTTCAATCAATATTCTTGCAGGCGCAAGCGCATCCTACAATTTGACGATTACGGAAATGACGCCGCCGGATTGGCCCATATCGAATGTGAACGCCAGCTCCGGCGAAGCGACTCCCGGAGAAAACCAGATCGTTTGGACGCTGACCGGCGCGAGTGGAGTTCAGACATTGACCTATACCGTTTCGCCGCCCGCAGATGCGATCGGCGGCATTTTTGATGGCTCCGGTTTGTTAAACGGTATAGACACTCTGCAACTCGGCACATCCGTAATTTCTTCTGTTTTTGAATTCGAAAACATCAATGTCGAAAATCCGACGCCGGTTCAGTTAGTCAATGGTGAAGCCAAAATCGAAGCGGAAGAAGCCTATTTATTGAAATCCACCGATGCCGATCCATTCTCCATTCGCTACCGCCCCGACGCCAGCCAGGAACTTTACGCCTATACAGAAATGGGAGGCTCCAGCACGATCACCGGCGATGAGTTGGATTTCGTCTTCGAGATCGTCGAACCGGGAACCTACCGCGCCATCGCCAGAACCTGCACCCCCAGTGGAGAAGACGACTCGTATTATGTAGGCATGGACGACGACATCCAGGCTGTCATTTCCGGCTACCGCTTCCAAGGGAAAATTGTGGAAGATGAAAACGGCAACCGAATTTACGATGACAATTTCAACGTCAGTTGGGTGGATGCAGACGATGCGCCCGACCTTTCCTGGGATCTGTCGGCCGGCGTTCATACGCTGCGCTTCCACATCCGCGAGAATGGAACCATGGTCGACTGGGTGATGCTGACCAACAACCTCGATCAAAATCCGGACGAGCTCGATCCCAACTATACGAGCATCGATCATTTCATGCTGTATTAAGACGCAAGCTGTTTGCCGGCGCATAGCGCAATACAAGCAGGGGCGCGATTTCTTGCGCCCCTGCTTTCATGTAAATCTTTTGATAAAAATCTTTTTTCCGGCGCTCCACAACCTCGTCCGGCGATTGACTATGGAGTCGCCGCCCCGATTTGATCGAGCAGCCTTTCCCAAAAATCAAAAAAATCGAGCGTCTTTTTCGAATCGGGCAAGCGGAGGGAGATCTTGTGCGCAAACAACTTCTTCGACGGCGCAATGAACAGATTGTCATCCAACAAACCGATCAATCGGAGCCGCGTTTGATCCTGCAGAATCCGCAGCCCGATCTGCGAATAGCCAAAGCGCGATATTCGCACCTGATCTAAATTCATATCGGTTTTTTCACTCAATTCCAAAATATTCAAAAGAGTATCGCGGCTGATGACGCCTTCCGACTTCGGATCGCTTTCAAGTTCGATATCCAGCGAATTGGGCATAATCCACCCGCCGGCGCCGGGGGGAGGAACGATCACCTGAATATGGCGCATGCGCCCCGACAGAATCCCGGTGATGTATCCATACTGAAAATAAGAGGCCAGTTTTTCGAGATCGATCCGCTCCATATCCGCGCTGAAGCCGATCAATTTTCCCTGCGGCCCCACATCCCGGATCAACGCTTCTCGTACATGAACGACTCCGCCGAAGAGAGAAAACAATAATTCGCCGGAGAGTTCAATTCGCTCTTGCGTGTATACGATCCGGTCGATCCATCCGGATAAAGAGCCCTGCTTGGGAACAAGCGGCAGAATGGGATTGACCTGCTCGAGTTGGACATCCGAAAGCTGGATGGATCCCTCCAGTTCGATTTCCTGGGACAGCCATTCTTTCACGCGCAGATCGCGAATCAGAACCTCTCCGCCGAACATCGGCAGAGAGAGGCTCGAAATTAGTTGAATCGACTTCGAATCGAGCGGCAGGGAAAACGAGACGTCCTTGAATTCCGCCCCGTCGATAGAGGCTTTTTCGAAAGAAACAATCGCTTTCTCCCGGTTCAACGATTCATACGAAAGGGGAAAAACAACCGGAATCCGCATTGAAGCGTTTTGAATCATACAGGAAGCGACGTAATTCGTCTCAAACGTTTTCAGAAATAAATCCGCTGCGCCTTCCAATCGCGGCCGGCCTTCATCCCATCGGAAGGATAAATCGGCGTTCGCCGTCCCGCCGACTTTGAAAGGCCAAAAACCGTCATCGCTTTGATCGAGAACAAAACGCCGGAGGATGGGCAATAAAAACGAATGAATATCGAGGCCCACCGCTTCGATTGAATAAGAATCGCCCTTGTTCCCTTCCAGATGGACGATTCCCCCGCCGGGCGGTTGAAGATCGCACGCCAAATGATTCCCCCCCGCCTCCAAATGAAGCTGCAGGGATTCGTTCGCCCATTCATATTCATGAGAACCGACCATCAAATAGGGCGTCGACGACTCGATTTCAAATTGAAAGGCAGGCTTGCCCGCATGGCGATAACCTGCATTGACATTGACATCGCGCCATTGAAAACCATAGGTATAATCGTCCGAAAAAGAATACGCCATAAAATCGGGGCTGGACGCGGCGCCCGCGATGAAATCAGTACTCCCATCCAAGCGCAGACGCACCGATCCCATCCCCTCTAAATCCTTCCCCCACTCGGGAAGGATGCCTCGAAGAGACTTCACGCCTTCCTCGAGCGGGATTTCTCCTTCCAATCGCCACCGGCGCCCCGAGCGAATCCAACCGCTCGCATCCCGCACTATCTCCGCACCGATCCGATCAACTTGAAATTCGTACTCTTTCTTGTTTCGATCAAACCAGCCGATCGCTCGAAAATCAGGTTCGAAGGAGATCGTTTTTGTTCCAGACGCCGCCAAGTCCGCTTTCATCTCTCCCCAAAGTTCGGCCCGCCCCTTCCAATCTTTCCCCGTAATCCTCAACGCGGAGGATGCATTTTCGATGCGCATGTTTCCATACGCCGCTTGGCCGCGCTTCAGAGCCGCCTCCGCCGAAAATGTTTTCATTCCATCTCGATCGCCTTCGAAATGTCCGGACATTTCCACCATCCCGCCGAGTTCCTCGAACATGGAAAACAGGTCGAACGGCAAAACGGAAATCAAGTTTGGAATCGAACGCTCCTTCATTTGAAACGACGCTTTCCACGTCGAAGACGCCGACAGGGGAAAAGGGCTCACGTGCAGTGAATACTGATCGACGAGGGAGGAAAATCCCTCTAGTTCCACATCGAAAAGATTCCGTTCATCGCCCTCGACGCCCAAGCGAACGATCCCGGTTGGAACGGCAAAAACACGCCCCGGAATATCGCTGAACTCAAACGGCGCATGGTGAATCTCCGCCGTGGCGCTCTTGAGATCGAAGCGGTTGGAAACTTTTGCCCGCAAAGAAATCTCTGCACCCGGCAAATGCAGCGACGAAATAAAAGGATTGCTCAGACTGATCTCGCTCAGAGCCAACTTCCCTTTGCAGTCATACCCGCCGCTCGAATCGCTTTCGGCCTGCAACAAGCCGTCCGCCGTCATGGAAACTTCGGCCGTCCCGGCGATCGCCGCAGGGAAGCGATTCAAAGACGCCTCCATTTTTTTGATCGATCGGGATCGGATCGACGTCTCGGCCTGAATCTTCAGGAGCGGTTCGTTTCTTTGCCGGCTGGACAGGAGAGATGCGTCTATTTCGACAATGTCGCCGTCAGGATGAACACGCACAATCGCATCCCAGACATCCTGTGGATCCAGATAAGGCATGGCCAAATGGGTCTTCGTCATCCACACAGAATCAAGCCAGGCAAGATCGATGCTCGTCGGCTCGCCTTCGTCCCCTTCCGATTGCGCAGTGAAGAAAGCTATGGGATCGGCCGCCGCATCCTCCAAAAAAATTCGGGCTCGGGAATCGCTCCCCCAACTCAGCGAAATCCTGGAGGCGGAGGCGATGGTCGCCGCGCCCCAGGCGACCTTCGCATTTTCGACGTCTGCGCTCGGCCTCCCACCGAATAAATTCGACAAAGCAATCACATCCGCGTCGACTCGAACCTGCGTTTGATCGACCCGATAGACGGCTTGAGCATCCATCACTTTCAAACGGCCGCTGAACGACCATTGCAAAGACTTCCACCGGGCCTCCACGCCCAGCCGCTCGCGCATCATATTTTGTACGAAGGCATGGAATCGGGGATGACGAAGCGCAACGATCCCAATACCGGCAAAAATCACTCCGATCCCGGCCAAGATCAGCAGAATCCAAACCAAACGTGAAAAACGAAAGCGGCGCCAAAGTTTCATGACGGTATTATAGAGACAAGCGGCGTTTTATATTCATTCGAAAGCATCCATAAATCCAGTCGCCATAAATCCAACTTTAAGTCATTCAAAACAGTTCACTTAGAGAATCCATACAGTTCGGCTTGCATCTTGGAAGCAGGAACGCCAAGATATCCTTGATCATAAAACATAAATCCACATTTTTCGAGGAAGTGAATGTCATTGATTGATTTGGGTTATAAATCGATTGTTCGCCCTTTCCTGTTTCAATTCGATCCGGAAAAAGTTCACGAATGGGCGATGAAGCAGATGAAATGGGCCCGGCTGGGCAAACCCATCCTACGAAAACTGTTTTGCTGCGAAAATCCTAAGCTGCAGCAGACGATCTGGGGCCTTCCTTTCCCCAACCCGCTCGGGCTGGCGGGGGGATTCGACAAAAACGCGGTCAATGCCGATATCTGGGAATTATTCGGATTCGGCTTTTTTGAAATTGGAACCCTGACGCCCAAGCCGCAGCCGGGAAATCCAAAACCGCGGCTCTTTCGCTATCCGGGAAAAAAAGCCATTGTCAATCGCATGGGCTTCAACAACGAAGGTTCGCAGACCATCGCCGAGCGCCTGCAGCGCAGCGGGAAGCGAAGACGGAACGCCAAAGCGATTATGGGAGTCAGCCTCGGCAAACAACGAGATACGCCCGCCGACAATCTCCAGGCGGTCATCGAGGATTACCGCATTTCGCTGCAGCGCCTCTATCGATACGGCGATTTTTTCATCATCAACATCAGCTCCCCCAACACCCCTAATTTACGTTCATTACAGCAGCGGCAGCCGTTAACCCAATTAATGTACGCCTTGAAGGACGAAATGCTCGGTCTGGAAGGCGGCGAACATCCGAAGCCGCTGTGCGTCAAATTAGCTCCCGATCTCAGCGACGACGACGTACGAGAAGCCGTGGACGCAGTCAAGGAATGCGGCGTGGATGGCATCATCGCCTCCAACACCAGCAATCAGACGAAGGATATGGAAGAAGGGGGATTGAGCGGCCAGCCCCTTCGCCGACGCTCGACGGAAATGATCCGGCTGATCGCCGAACAGACCGAAGGAAAGCTGCCCATCATCGGCTGCGGCGGCATTTTCACGGCGGACGACGCCGTCGAAAAACTAGAAGCGGGCGCCTGGCTGCTGCAAATCTACACTTCTTTCGTCTATGAAGGGCCGCGCACAGCGCGCTCGATTTTAGAAGGACTCGTGAAATATCTGGATCAAAAAGGCGTCAGCCATATCGCTGAGCTGCGCACCCGAAACGCTGCGCCTTCCTCCTGACCCGGCCGGGATCCCATGAATAATCCCTCTCCCCGAACGGAAATGAATGGAAGGATCCGTTTCCAAACAGGATCCTCGTCCCTAACAAAAAAAATGCGCCAGAGGTCATCTGGCGCCAACGGGGCACAAGGCCCCCAGGGTTGAGGGCGATGAGGGAGGAGTCTTGGCGTTACCATGAAGGTAAGATGGGTGATGCTCCTCTCACATCGTGGTTGCTCTGTTTTTTTGGTGCTCTCTTTCCTTCTTGTTCCTTCTTACCGGCGATGTTCTTCCTTATAGTATAATACATCACTGGCAGTTTTTCATTTTATCTCGCTTCAGGGTTTGAACATATTCATCCAATTCCTGCAAGGTCGCGTGCTGACTTGCAGAGGCTTTTCGCTCTCGAGGCTGCAGTAAATTTTCTTTCCGCGCCAAATCACTGTCCGGATCTACATCTATATATTGTAGCGCATGATTGGGAATCGTACTTTTTTGTTTCATTTTTTTTCTTCCCGGCGCCCCGAAATAGATGATCATCACGGAGAGCGCTATTACCAGGCAGATCAGAATCTTGATGCTTAGAGGAATGGTTATGTGCAAGTATCCGATCATTTTCCCGCCTGCGCTCTTTTTTATTTTATGCTTCCCTTAAAAAGCAAAGGCGGCGCCAACTTCAAAATGATAGAAATAACTCACTCATACAACTTAACTTACAGCATATCCTCCAAATGATTTTCAATATGAAAGAGAAGAATATTTTGCTTCATCACTCTCAAGAAGCGGAAAATTCTTCCAATTCAATTGTTTTTCGTAGACGACATTTCATTTCGACGGCCTTCTACCGATCCGATCGAGGGCCGTCATCGAATCGAATGCGACCCGCATCGAACAACGGATGAGTCGGGCTTATTCGTTATCCTCCACCGATTCTTCCACAGGCGTTTCACCATTCTCATCACCATTCTCGTCACCATCCATCAGGAGATCCGGCTGCTCGCCTTGAACCTTCTTTTCTTCTTTTGCTTCGGGTAGTTTGCCCAAAGCGGCGACTTCATCGCCCTCTTCCAGCCGAATGATGGTGACTCCTTGCGTATTGCGCGATATGGAGCGAATCCCGGAAACGCTGGTGCGAATCGCCACGCCTTTCCGGGTGATGACCATAAACTCGTCGTCATCGAAGCAATCGATAATTCCGACGACTTTTCCATTGCGATCCGTCGTCTGAATATCGATCACGCCCTTGCCGCCGCGTTTGATCTTCCGATATTCCCCTACATGGGTGCGTTTCCCGTAACCTTTTTCAGTCAGGGTCAACAAAAAGGCGTCCGGATGCGAAACTACCATGCCGACAATTTCATCGCCCTCCGAAAGATTCATGCCGATTACGCCGCGCGCCGTACGACCCATGGCGCGCACGTCGCCTTCTGAAAAGCGAATCGCCATGCCGTTTTTCGTTCCGAGAATCACTTCATCCCCGGCGGTCGTCATCCACACGCTTAAAAGTTGATCGCCTTCATCCAGACTGATGGCATTAATCCCGCCGCGGCGCGGATTAGAGAACGATTTCAAATCGGTCTTCTTGACGATCCCTTTTCGAGTCGCCATAAAAAGGAAGCGCTCGCCGTTGAATTCCGCCACAGGCACCATGGCGGTTACAAATTCGTCTTTGTCCAACTGGAGCAGATTCACGATGGCCTTTCCCTTGGACTGGCGGCCGGCCTGGGGAAGTTCGTAGACTTTCAGCCAATGCACCCTGCCCCGGTTGGTGAAGAACAGAATGTAATGATGCGTCGAAGCGATATAAAGCCTCTCGACGAAATCCTCCTCCTTGGTGCTCATGGCGGTGATCCCCCGGCCGCCTCGAATCTGCCGGCGGTACGTGGAAGTGCCGATTCGTTTGATATAACCGGAATGCGAGATCGTAACCACCATGTTCTCTTCCGCAATCAGGTCTTCGATCTCGAGATCGGAGGCGGCGCCCACGATCTTGGTGCGCCGTTCGTCGTTGAACCGATCTTTGATTTTGAGCAGTTCCTCGCGCATGATTTGCATGACCAAAGCGGGCGTGCTCAGTATTTTTTTGTAGTATTCAATATCTTTGACGAGTTGATTGTATTCTTCTTCCAGTTTCTCGCGCTCCAGCCCGATCAGGCGCTGCAGCTGCATTTCCAGAATGGCTTTGGCCTGAATCTCCGAAAGTTCGAAGCGCGACATCAATTTCTGCATGGCTTCCGGCCGATCTTTTGATTTGCGTATCAATTCGACGACCTCATCGATGTTGTCGACGGCGATTCGCAAACCTTCCACGATATGCAGCCGCGCCTCCGCTTTTTCCAAATCGAAGCGCGTGCGCCGCAAAATCACGTCGCGGCGGTGATCGATGAAATGCTCGATCATTTCCCGCAGCGTCAGGTACTGCGGGCGATTATCAACCAGCGCGAGCAGGATGATGCCGAAGGTGGATTGCATGCGCGTATGCTTGTACAGCTGATTCAAGATTATTTCGGCGTTTTCGTTGCGCTTCAATTCCACCACAATGCGCATGCCGTCGCGGTCGGATTCATCGCGAAGATCCGCGATGCCCTCCACTTTTTTGACGCGCACCAGATTAGCGATCTCCTCCACCAATTTGGCTTTATTGACCATATAAGGTATTTCCGTGACGACGATGGCTTCCTTGCCCTGCGGAAGCTGCTCTTTTTGAGTCACGGCGCGCATGATGACGCGGCCTCGGCCGGTTCGATACGCCTGGTGGATTCCCTCCCGGCCGCAGATATAAGAGCCCGTGGGAAAATCGGGCCCTTGGATGTATTTCATCAGGCCTTTCAGATTGATGTCCGGATTATCGATCATGGCTACCGTCGCGTCGATCACTTCCCCCATGTTGTGCGGCGGTATGTTGGTCGCCATGCCGACGGCGATGCCGGACGAACCGTTCACCAGAAGATTTGGAAATTCGGCGGGCAGAACAGTAGGTTCTTGCAGCTGCCCGTCAAAATTGTCCATGTAATCGACGGTGTTCTTTTCAAGATCGGTCAGCAGGGATTCCGTAATCGACGACATGCGCGCTTCGGTGTAGCGCATGGCCGCCGCGCTGTCGCCGTCGATCGAACCAAAGTTCCCCTGCCCGTTGACCAGCGGGTAGCGATAGGAAAAATCCTGCGCCATGCGCACCAGCGTATCGTAAATGGCCGAATCGCCGTGGGGATGGTATTTACCCATGGTATCGCCCACGATGCGCGCCGATTTTCGGAAACTGGACCGGTGCGTGAGCCCCAATTCCTTCATGGAATAGATTACGCGCCGATGAACCGGCTTCAATCCGTCGCGCACGTCCGGCAAAGCCCGCTGGACGATGACGGACATGGCATAGCTGATGTAAGATGTACGCATCTCTTCTTCGATATTGATCGGTTTGATGCGCTCGTTTTGGCCAAACATGAATTTCACTCCATAGTTATAATAGGCGGCCGGCTGCAGAAGATTGAATGCACGGCCTTCTCAATGGTTTCTCCAGCGAACCATGGGCAACGGGGAAAGGAAAAAATAGGCGCGACCTCAACCATAAAATATATTTCGATCCGCCCGATGGGGGCGCATGGGGAGAAGAATCCAGGAAGATCTCCAAACAATCTATTTTACTATAGTTTGGCTCATATTCAATAGGTTCAATCCAAGGCGCGCGTGCAGAAAATCAGATTTTCTCTTTGGCCTCGCGCCATCTGTTTCCAGATCCCCGCAGCGAATCGGCGGGATCCATCTTGAACAAATGTACATTCTTTGATTCCGATCCATAGCGGCCGCCGATCCATTTAATTTTGCATTTAAAGCGAGATGCGGCGGCCGAACGGACTTCACAAAACGAAGAAAAATCGCGAAGATGAAGGGGTTCAATTTTACTAATCAAAAAGCACCGGTATCCCGGTTTGAGGAGGAAAATGATGCGTAATACAGCAATCGGCATTGCCGTGATGAATGACGAACGAGAACACGTCTATACCATGAACAGCGCCCAAAATATGGAAGTAGCTCATTCCTGGGCGAAATTCATCCGAGACAACATCAAAAATACAGACGGCAGCGCGCCGGAAGTCGTCGTCGGAAGCGAGACGATCACCGGAACGAGAGTCGCCCAGAAAGTGGGCGAGGAGCTTTCTCGCGCCAACTGCAAGCAAGTCATCATGCTCTACAACGTCTGGAATTTCCCCTTCCTTTGCTGGCCGCTCATCAACAGCATCGGCGACGTCCCCATCCTGAGCCTCTCCAATAACAATGGAAAATATCCGGGGAATGTCGGCCTTTTAGCCACGGACGGCGCCCTGCGCCAGGCCGGCAAGCGCACCCACCGCATTATCGGCGACGTCGACGATCCGAAAACCCAGCAGAAAGTAATCAGCTGGATTCGCGCCAGCCAGGCGGCCACCACTATTCGAAATGAAGTCTTCGGCTGCTACGGCGGGCATTCCATGGGCATGGAGACCGGCTTCGCCCATCTGACGCCGACCTTGAAATCGCTGGGCTGCACAGTGCGACAGATCGACCAATTATGGCTTCTCAAAGCGATGGACAACGTCGATGAATCGGAAGTGAAAAAAGGCCGCCAATGGTTTGAAGGCCTGCTCGGCGACCGGCTTCGATACGACGGCAAGGTCTTGTCTCATGAAACCCTGGAGACTCAAATCCGCCTGTACCTGGCCATGCGCCAGGTCAACGAAGATAAAGGCTTCGATTTCTGCGGCTTGAAGGGCCAGCGCGAACTGACCGAATACATCTGCCTGGGCGACATTCCCGAAATGCTCATGAACGATCCCTACGACTGGAACGGCCCCAAAGAGCCCACCATCTGCGCGACGGAAGCGGACGCCTATGCGGCGCTCACCATGCAGCTGATGAAATACGCGACCGGCGGCCTGCCCATCCTGTTCATGGACGTGCGCCTTTACCACCCCGATCTGGACATCTGGGATTGGTGCAATTCCGGCAACCACTCCAGTTACTACGCGGCCCTCAGCCACGATCCTAAAAAGAATTTCGAATCGATCACTTTCCACCCCGCCCTCGAGTTCTACTTCAAAGCAGGCGGCGCCTCCGTCGAATTCGACGCCGCTCCGGGCAATTATACGTTCGCGCGCCTCGGGCTATGGGATGAGAAGCCCTATATGGTCATCGTCCCCGGCGAAGCGGTGGATCTGCCGGCGGAAGAACGCAAACGATTGAACGCCATGACCGATCCGACCTGGCCGCATGTGCACGCCCGTCTGGATTGTTCGTTCGAAGAATTTCTCAGCGTGTTTCCCTGCAACCACGCCTTGGGCGTCATCGGCGACTGCACGCAGGCTTTGATTTATCTGTGCGAAATCACCGGCATCAAACCCGTGGTTTTGGGCAAAGCCGCCGAAGGCCTTTATCCCCCGATCTGGGAAATCATGAAATAATGGCGGCGGATGAAGCGAATAGGCATCGGCGAAGCGGGAGACCAGGGAAAAAACCGAATTTCCCGCTTCGTTCTCTTAAAGCGCTGCGCCGCCGGGGAAGTCAATGCTCCCGGAATCGACGTTTCGCCATACAGTCTTATCATGGATATTGACGGCGGCGTATATCTTTTTGGAGTTCCATTCGTTAAACTAAAGAGAGATTGGCTTATTTCTGATCAGAGGAGACGATGATGACAAAACAGTTTCTACGCGGACAAGTGGCGGCGATACTCGACGATCAGCGGCTGCTTATTAATCTGGGCATGGATCACGGCGTATCGGCGGGCGACCATTTTATTATTTTTGAGCTGGGCGGCGAAATCTCCGATCCGACGTCCGGCCAGTCGCTGGGGAAACTGGAACTCGTGAAAGCGAAAGTCGAAGCCATGCATGTACAAGAGAGGATGGCGCTGGTCATGCCTTTCCATAAAGAGAGCACCACCCAGTCCAGCGTGCTCTCGGCGACGCTGGCGCAGACAACCAGCTCCTCCTCGACCGATATTTATCGGGATCGGTTGAACATCCGAAAAAATCAGGCCATCGGCTTAAACCAGGTTAATTCTCAAATCAGCGTCGGCGACCAGGTGCGATCGGTTGCGCCGATCGAATCCTAGCCTTACTTCAAACAAGTTCATCCCCAAAACTCCCGGGAGGCGTCCCGGGAGTTTTTTTTTATTCCCGATTTTCGATCCTTACCGATTTCACACGAAAGAAATCTCTCTAAATCTCTCAAAAGATATTTTGACACGCCGCGCAATGATCATTATGCTATGAGGGTGATCTTGTTTTAGATTGGCTGGTTGAGGAAACGCTGTGCTCAAATTCAAGTTCGCCCTTTTCGGGTGCGCTTCACTGATTTTTCTATCCCTTGCGCCGCCGGGCGTCCGTATTCTTTATTCATCTTATTCTTCGGAAATTCCAGATTTTTTTGTTGAGGAAGCGCACGTTTACAACGCCAACGATCTATTCCGATTCGCCCGCCTCTGGCGTCAAAACGCCTCCAGGCCGGAGGAAGGCGATCTCAATTCGGATGGGATCGTCGATTCCAACGATCTCCTTATTCTAATCGAAGCCTTTTTGACGCCCCGACCCACTATGACGCCTCTTCCCACAATGACGCCCGATCCCAACGAAGAGGATTCCACGCCAACGCCAACCTCCACGCCTACGCCAACCTCCACGCCTACGCCCTCGCCGGAATCCGGACAGACGCCTACATCCAGCCCTGCGCAAAATCCGGAAAATACAAAAACTCCGACACCGTTCGCATCAACCACGCCGGCGCTCACCCCCACCGGCGATCCCGGCGGCAATCCGACTCCCACGCAGGAGCCTCCGGCGACGCACACGCCCGTTTCCACAGATCTCCATACGCCCACGCCCACGCCTACCACGAGCATTCCCCCCGCCCCAACCGCGACTGTTTATCAACCGGACTTTGTTCGCGTGTGGAAGCTGCACCCGTCGTTGTCTCTGTTCAACGAGCCTGTAAGCGATCCCTTCCACAGCGAGTTCGCCTCCAATCAATCGGGCTTCGCCATCGCCTCCGCCAACGCCTCCGGCGATAATTTGTTCATCTCCATCGACCGTTTCGGCCGCATCTTCAACCGGACGCTGCCCATATCCACAGAGGATTACTCCGGCCTGGTTTTAGCGGATGGGCAAAGCACATTCGGAAAATTTTTCGAATCGCCCCGCGACACGCGGCGCTTTCGATTCGAGCCTTTTGATCTGGACGCCGTCGCCGGCGAGATGTTGGACGTCGAACACCTGGGAGCGGACGCCATCGCCTGGGCATTCTGCGGATCCGAGCAAGGATTCGCCATGGCTGTGTTGCGATACCCGAACATCATCGCGCTGCATCGCATCAGCGCCGGCGGCGACTACCTTGGAGTCGCGGAGCACACGGCCCCGTCCGCTCTTCCCGCTTCGCCGGCGGCGTTCATGGCCGCTTGGAGCGGCGATTCCATCGCCGTCGCCTATACCCAATCCGGCGAATCGGAAACAACATTGACCGCCTGGATCTTCTCCTTATCGGGAGAAGCGGCAGTCGACTCCCCCATTGTTCTGAAAGAAGAGCCTTGCCTCAACCGTATGATCGGCGATTCATCCGGCGCCTTTTATGTGGTGACGCTAAGTTCCTTCGGCCTAAAATTGAACCGCTTTTCGACCGGCGGCGTCCTGTTCAATCAAATTGCGCCCATCCGCAGCCTCGCGGACATGCAATGGCAGGACGATCTCCTGTGGCTGCTGGATGGACGAGATCACACGATGATCGGCCTGGATAAAAACGGACGCCTGGCCAACGGCCCCGTCTCCCTGCGCCCGCCCAACGGCCCCGATGATCTTCAATGGCTGCGCCTCAAAAAGTGCGGCCCCGACCTGGGCGCCTTCTTCACCGATGCGGACAGGCGGAACGCGATTCACTATATGCAGATCGAAGCGGGCGATCTGGTTACGCCGACTCCCATTCCCGCCCCCGGCGCGCCGGCGGGCGCGACCGTTTCGATTGAACTGGCGGAAGGGATTTCCATCGATATGATTAAAATCAACCGGGGCGCCTACCTGCGCGGCAGCCCTGAAAATGAACCAGGTCGGCGAACCAACGAAAGCCCTCAACATTGGGTGACGCTGACCTATGACTTCTTCATCAGCGCGACAGAGATCACCAATCTGCAATACAGGCAGTTCGATCCTGACAAAGCATCTTCGACGTATGAAAACGTGGACTTGAGCGCGGACGAACAGCCCGTCGTCAATGTCTCATGGGAAGAGGCCGATGCATTCTGCCAGTGGCTGTCATCCATCCATGAAACCCGTGTTTCTCTGCCCAGCGAAGCGGAATGGGAATACGCCGCCCGCGCCGGCGCGGAAACCCGCCGCCCCTGGGGCGAAGATTTGGAAGATCTGGAACTTTGTTCGCACGCCAATATCGCCGACATCCAAGCCGCTTCAGAATTTGACCTGCTGACTGATTATGCGGATTGCGACGACGGCTTCGCCGGCCCCTCGCCCGTCAAATCCTACCCGCCGAATGCGCTGGGCTTATACGACATGCTCGGCAACGTCCGCGAATGGTGTCTGGACTGGTTTGAAAAATACAGCGGCGATTCCTTGACGGATCCCATGGGGCCGGCTCGCGGCGGCTCGCGCGTCATTCGCGGCGGCTCGTGGCGCCATCCGCCGGATTTCGCCCGCTGCGCCTATCGCAGCGGCGATCCCCCAACCAGCCTGGATTCCACAGTAGGATTTCGAATCGTCATGCGGGATGCGCAAAATTGAGCGGCTTACTCATGAAACCCGGACGTGTGTATTCCATAAATAAAGATCATTCCGCCGCCGCATTCTCCATCATCCCGATGTGGTTTTCATGGGAGAACAGCCATTCCCATAATTCCGGCTTGCCGTAGGCGTCCTGGCAGACAAGATGGCCTTTTTGGGGAAACAAGGTCATTTTCACATCGCCGCCGGCTCGTTCGAGCGACTTGACCATGGCCGTGCAGCGGCTCGAGGATACGATCCGATCTTTTTTCCCATGAAACGCCCATACAGGCACATTGACGAGATTCTTGACGGTCGTGCTCTTCCCGCCGCCGCTGACCGGAACGATGGCGGCGAACAATTTGGGATACGCCGCCGCAAAATTCCACGTCCCAAATCCGCCCATGCTGAAGCCGGTTAAATAAAGACGCTTCCGATCCGCGGCGGCGTAGGAAAGAACATCCTGCAGCACGCCGTGCAATCGGTCGGGATTCCAATACTGCTTTTTGGGGCATTGCGGCGCAACAAGAATAAAAGGCGGCTCCTGCAAATCATCGACCTGCCGCAAGGGCGTCAAGAAGTGTTGCGTTACATATTGCTTGAGACTGGCCATGCTTGCGCCTCGCTGGCTGGCGCCATGCAAAAACATGATCAGCGGCGGCTTCTCGCCATCGAGTCCATAATTTTTCGGAAAAAAGATCCAATAGCGCATACGATTGTATTCATGCGCAAAAACCCTCTGCCCGCCGCTTGGATCAGCGACGGCGTTCAGAGCCGCCGCCCGGTCCGTCGCGCAGGCGTTGAGGCTGAACGATGCGAATAAAAACACGAAAAGAAGGATGGAATTGAATGGGTGGATCATGGATAAAGGGGGGCTCATTCGGCGAGCCTTTATACTGCATATGAACGAATTCATCTTTCACCTCGGTTTCCCTCTTCCGCATGAGGAAGATTTTCTAATTTCGTCAGCCAAGAATGAAACAAACTGCATTCACGTCGAATGTTGTCTAATCCTATTTCCTGGGCCGCCAGAACGCCGTAAAGCGGTTTTTCATAGCCGGGATATAATTGTTGGATGCGCTTGCTTGGCGCCGTATGCTTATTATCATTGATAGTTTCCGGAGACTGGAATTGATTTCTTATTTCTTGAAACGGCTGGACTAAATCCGGTGAGTCTATACCCTTGGCAAAATGAACAGGATCACTAAATAACAGACCTTCGAATTCGTGCATCTGTACATAGGGAATAAAACGCCGCAACGCATCCGATCTGATAGTTTTCTCGAGTTCGTCATTCATGGATCTGCATATACAGTCGGCTTTTTCTTGAATCGAAGCGCATCGGGCGGCGTCCGATTTACCCGGAAAATCATCTGGCAATCCATAAAAATCAAAGAAAGTCGTGCAGTAGGCGCTGCGATCTTTGAATAAACGGTTTCGAGCGTCCGACGCCAATCGTTTCAAACTGACGCCGCCGCCTTTTTGACCGGGTTTTCCAATCAAGGATGGATAGAGATAAATTTCTTTGGAATAAAATGAAGGGCTAAGAATATTCGTAACAAAGGTTTCCTCGGTTTGGCCCTCGCAAATAACGTGAACACGCATCATTTGCCGGGCCTCCCGCCCAAAATATTTTTTTCCCATAATTCCCCAACGCTGTAATCCTCAAGCCATTCTTGAAACTCCGTTTCCTTCAATCTCTTAAATACAGATTCCTCATTTTCCCGTTCGACCACAATAAGATCGTCGAGGGAGAATTCATTCAACAACGGGACGGACTGCGTCGATAAAATAATCTGCATTCGTTTTGCGTTCGATCGAATGAGCGATCCTAACAAAGTAATCGCATAAGGGTGTAGGCCTAATTCCGGTTCATCAATGATAATAGTGGAGGGAGGATCCGGCTGGAGAAGCGCGGTCGCCAGGCAGATGAAGCGAAGGGATCCATCCGAAAGTTGATTCGGCCAGAGAGCATAATCGCTCCCCTGCTGCCTCCATAATAAACGAATCTGTTTTTCTTCGCTTGGAAGCGCACTCTCTTTGAGCACAAAATCGCCAAAAAACGGGATCGCCAATCTGACGATCTTGCAGATCTTTTGATATTGATCTTCTTGATTCGTTTTGAGGAAATACAGAAACGCCGCTAAGTTGGAGGCGTCAGAGCGCAAATAGTCGCAATCATGAAGCGAGCACAGCCGTTTCACGCCGGCCGTATCGCTGGTGTCATGAAAATGATAGACCTTCCAACTGGATATGGAATTATAACAATAGGCTGCTTCACTACCCTGTGAAAATTGATCGTATTTTTCTTTTAATTTCGATTCCGAATGACCTGCGCCTAAAGAAATCCATTGCGGACCATAATACGGACCGTCGAAGAATAGCGATTCTCTCGAGAATATAAATCCCTCATCCTGCGTCGGTTCTAAGGAAATTAGATAGCCGTTTAATCCAAATTCAACATAAGTTTCCAGTACTGACGTTTCTTTGATCCCATAGGATAAAATGCGGCCGGCCCCGCCTTGTTTTTTTGTCCAAACTTGCAAACGCCGCCCGATGATTTCGCCCAGCATTCTGAAATAAGAGACAAAATTGCTTTTCCCCACGCCATTGGCCCCGATGAGCACGTTGAGATTATGCAATTCCAGTTTTTCCAGATTTCGAATAGACTTGAAGCCTTTGATTGTTAAAGCGCCTATTTTCTTTTTTGTGCTCATGGATTCAATCCTGTTTACACGAATGAATCAATTACTGCTCCTCCGTAAATTGAGACAGCGGCTTTCGAGGCCGGAAGTTCTTTATCGCGATGCTTTGAGGTCGTGTACTTTCCTTTATTTTTGTAATTGATTTATTCATAAACCCTACTAGTTTAGCGTACCTATTTTTCTTGGGAAGCAGTCAGTCCCGAGGGAAACTGTTTGGCTGTATGGAAACAGCCCAACAGTTAAAAATCCAAAAAATCAGTCTCGGAACCTCAAACATTCGATTGAATTGCCAGTTTTTTTGTGGATTACGGGTAAAATCATCGATATTTTCAGCATTTCCATTTCTTTTTAGGAGAAGATTTTTCACAGGCCTCCCATTATATACGGATTATTCCCCATTCGATGACGGGTAAATTCCACGCTATTGGATCGCCCGTCTAGGCGCTGAGTAGGCTGCATTTCGATATATTTTCCTCATTTTATTCCAATTTGTCAAAAAATGTAGATGTTTCATACCCGAATCTGCCAAGCATACTGGGCCGGTGAAGTTCCAGCCGATCCATTATTTCAGCAATTTCACTTCCTGAAGCACCAATCCGTAATGGCTGCCGGGCGGATTCTGGCGGATGGTCATTTCATTCCAGTTGGTAGCAAAGTTGCCCGAATAACAAAGCCAAAGAGTGCGGCCGTCCGGGCTGATGAACTTGGTCGGGAAATTGAGGAAGTAGCCTTGTTCGCCGAACTCTTTCATATAAGAGACCAGTTTCCACGGCCCCGTGATTCGATCCGCCTCCAAAATATACGAGTTCATTTTGGCGCAGGTCGGCCAGCCGTCGGTGACGCACATCAAATATTTCTTCAGGGGCGCATTGTAGGTGACGGTTACGCATCCGCAGTTGTTGTTCCAATCGATCAAGGGCTGGATGGCGTCGAAATCATGAGACCAGCGAGGCTGGCCGCTTGGGTCATGACCCGCAAAAAACTCGTAACGGCCGGGATCGTTGATCGATTCGACGCCGGGTTGGACGCGTATTAAATAGATTTGATCGCCGCTGATCCAACTCAAATTGGCGAAGCGCGGCTTCGCGTCCGGTTCGGCGGCGCCGTGACCGACCAGGTAGGCCTTGCCGTCGGGCGAATGCTCCATATTTCGGCCGAAATCCACAAAATGGGGAGCGCCGATTTTGACGGGATGCCCCCACATCCCCGTTTCGCCGAAAAGCGGCTTGGCCGGCGTATGAGGAGTTTCCTTCCAGGTGCGGCCAAAGTCGGTGGAAATGCGAAAGCCGACCAAGGGCCCCAGCCACGGCCAGTTATAGACAAAATCGCCGTAGGTCGTACTGCCGTCCGGCGCCAGACAATAGGTTCCGTAATACCAGACGCCGTTGTGAACAAGGCTCCCGCAGGGATAGCGCCCCTTGTAAGGCAGGGCGCCGGCTCCCGTCAATCCCAGGCTGTAGATTTTTAAGTGCAGAGGATCGTCGCCTTCCAAAACGGCCTGGCCGGTGGTCGCATATTCGCCCCGGCTTGAATTGGAATTTTCGCGCGAGCCGTCCAATCGTGGGCAGGATCCATCCGTGTAAGGCGAATACAGATTACCGTCCGACGCCCAGGTGGGATACCAGGTGTCCGCGAGATAATAATCGCTGTGTCTCCCCGTAAACGCGACGCCGGTGATTTGATCCGACGGCTCGAAGGGGCAGTCGGCGGGAGGCCGAGAGGGCCAGATCGTATAGGAAGAGGCGTCGTCCTGACTTGGGATGTCCAGCGGACATGCAGAATGAAAAATGACGAGGCTTCCGAGAAAAAGAAAACAGTTCATCCAGGATTGCAGAGAATACGTTTGCTTCATGATCGCTTCCTCGCTGCAGGGATAATGATTCAGGGGGTTTATCGGCCTGAATCGCCTTTTAGAATCCAATTTAGGTCGAATCGCGCGAAGGTGATTTTTTCGTACAGTTTCTTCTCGCCGCGTTCAAAGAGCAGGTAGATGAAACCGTCTCTGCCGGCGGCCAGCGACGAATAGGAGCTGATCCCTTCATGGATAAGGCGCTTGGTCGGCCAACTTTCCCCGCCGTCCATACTGGCCCAGACCGTCATCCGGACGCGCCCGTTATACGGCGATGTTGCGCCGGGATTATCCGGCGTACTGAACAGAAGCACGTCCCGGCCGCCGGACGCTTCCAGAGGCAGGCGAACCAGGCCGGCGTTGCAGCCATAACTCGGCTTGCGCCCGTATTTGAAATAATGCGGCCCCCCGACTTCAAACAGATCGTCGCTCACTTGCCAATCGACCCAGCGGCGGCCGCCGTCGTAACTCCAGGCGATGCGCCGGCGATGATCCGCCGACATGTGGCTGCGAGAATTATAGTACAACCGCCCGTCGGATAATTCCGCCAGCGTTCCTTCGCCTGTGCCGCTCTGAACCGGTTCGCCGACCTGCCAGGTACGGCCGCCGTCGTCGCTGTAGATGGAGGTGTTGTAATTGTATTGCCAGTATTCCTGCGCATTGTCGCCCATAGGAGGCTGAATGCGGGCCGGCATGACAAGCCGGCCCCGATGTTCGCCATGCTCTAGGGCAACGCCCGACTCCGAGCACACGACATCGGCCTGAACGCCGCCGGGGACGCCGTGACCGGCGGCGTTGGGCTTCATCACGATCTCTTCTTTTGACCAGGTCTTCCCGTCGTCCCGGCTTCGCCATAGATAAGAATGGGGCGGACACACAATCAGGACATCGCCGTTCTTTGCATCCACCACGACATTGCCCCCGCCGCCGGGATTCACCGCCGCCGGCTCGGACCAA
>JAFGTC010000105.1 GCA_016934335.1 Candidatus Omnitrophota bacterium
AATCGATGGTGATGGAACTGTTGAATCCGGACTGCGCGATCGGGATGGGGTACTCTCCGCCGGCCAGGAACTCCGCCGTCTCTCCGCTGCGGGCGACCAGATTCGGCTCCGCCAGAATGTGCGCCAGGCCCTTGCTCTTCATCGCCTGCAGAAACGCGGCGAAATCGCCTTTACGCAGGCCCAGGAACAAAGTCACGGCGTCCGAAAATTCAACATTCTCCGTATCTCCAAACTCTCCCTGCGCCAGGTTGCCCAGCAAATTTCCCCCCACCACGTTTTCATCCAGCACCAAGAAGTTGAATCCCAACTGCTCTTGGAAATTTCGGGCCACTTCCGCTATTTTCACCTGCAGCATCACCTGCTGGCGTCCGGGAATCTTCAGCAGATTGATCACTTTCGGCGAATACGAATTCGCCAACTCCACCGCCTTGTCGACCGCTTCGGCGCTTTGAACGGCGCCGCTCAGCGCAATGCCGTCCGATAACGAGATCACATCGATCGCTTCGTCGGGAAGAATCAACGATAAAATCTCTGTGATCTCTTTGATGTTCCACTTCACCGAAATATCGATGGTCTCATTGCGCTTTTCTTCGTACCAGATCACCAGACTCGTCTCCCCCACGGTGTTTCCATTGATCAGGATTTCATCCGGGTTGATGATCTGCACTTTGGCGACTTCCGGATTGACGATGGAAACTTCCGTCGCCGGCTGCTTCAATGTCAGGACATACGACTTATTGATCGGCACCTCGATCTTGCGGTTCTTGTCGAGATAAGAGTTCACGGGATCAAACGAGTACGACGCTTGGGCGGCCGCCAGCATGATGACGCTTATCAGCCCGGCGAATCGAATGAAGCTTTTTCCATAAAAAGTCATTTTTTTCATCCCTTCTGCGTGTATAGCATCGAAATCAAGATCAGCAAAAATCTATCCAAAATCCAACCATGAATTTCGGCTGAAAACTTTCCAAAGCCTCTAATAACTGAAATGAATCTCTCGCGTGTTATCGCCGCTGTGCAGCTTCACCGTCCGGAACCGGTCTTGCGGAGGCGCTGGAGCGGCCGCCGGCGCAGGCGTGGGCGTCACTTCAATAATGACTTCCTTCGGCGGCGACATATCCGCTTCGGATTCCGGCAGCAGCGAGGACAAGCGGGCGCCTCCCGTCTCCACTTCCGCCTGATCCCCGTAATTGCGCAGCACCAGCCGCACCCGGCCGGTCGTCGAGGCCAGCGAGATGCGCTCGCATTGCTCCAGGGTCGCCAGCACGGTGACCGTCGGAACCACGCGCTTCCCCTTCTCGTTTTCCGGATCGGTCTCGATCTGCTGGCCGGTCGCCAGGATCTTTACATTCTGCAGAATCACTTTGCTGATCGTATCCGATCCCGTCTCGGGGGTATTCAAGGTGATGATGACATCGACGTAATTGTTGGGCCGTACAAATCCCGCCACGCTGGACTGGTCATCCACCCGCAGGGTGATCGCCCGCAGGCCTTTGGGGATGATGGCGGTCAGACCGGCCATCGCCCCTTCTCCCTCCAACCGGTAGGGAAGAACGATTTCGCCGGGATACAGGTTGGAATTCACGACTCTTCCATCCAAGTCTTCTATCTTCGTGTAAACGTTCTCCGGCGCTGTTCCTTTGGGAAATTGGGTTATTTTGAGATTTTCTTCGTTGAGAGAGGTTCCCGCCAATACTTTGAACTTGGCTACGACGACCGGTTCGGTTACCATCTTAACCGGCTCCACCGCGGCCACGGCGTTGGCCATGTAATTGCGCACTGCGGCCGTCGCGATAAATCCCGACCCGATGGCCAGCAGTAAAAAGAATATAAGACCGCCTTTTGACATGATTAGCCTCCAAACTTGTCATTCCTTTATGTGAAAAAATATTGCTATCTGAATTTCTTATTAATTGATCATTTCTCTGCGCATCGTAACCGAACCGGCAATCGTAAAATCAGGAATAAATTCCGGGACAAAAGCATACGCATGATAGGGAATGCTTAAGATGATCTGCAAAGGAAGTCCTCTGCTGTCTAACAAATTATCGGCAGTCCACGACGAATATTTATCTTCCGAATCCAAATTGACTTCGATCGTCCCGCTTGTACTCGTTGTCAATAATAATGTTTTCGCAACATTCTCCGGCGTAATTTTTTCTTGATTCAAGGCATCGATGATTTTGTTATAAAGCACGTCAATATCACCGCCCCGGATGCCGAATCGGGCCCCCTCTCGGGCGGCGGTGGTCAGTTTGTTTTTGATGGCCATCGTCCGGCCGAACTCCACAATCGCAAACAGAATTAAGAGAAAAATCGGCAGCAGGATGACAAACTCCGCCGCGATGCTTCCTCTCTCTTTTTTATGAGCCATTGCAATCGAAATATTCACTACAATCCTCGTAATTACACAGGGCCGTTTGCCCGGAAATATTCAAAACCCTAAGCGCCTGCGTTGATCGTTTCTTTCCGCATGATAACCGTCCCCACAGCATCGGGAAAAAAACTTGCGAAGAATTGGGGAACTAAACCAAAATTTTCATACGCCATTACGATAGTTATTTGTAATATTTGACCCGCTCCTATTGCCTCATAGGGAGCGTCGTCTGCCTTGAAATCATCGGATCCAATATATACATCAACAGCATCGAAACTAATTTTCCATTCGGCTAATGCTGAAATGATCCTGTCTCTTACATCCGATGCCGCCGCGCCGGGCAGGACGCCGATTCGAGCCCCCTCTCGAGCGGCGGAGGTGAGGTTGTTTTTGATGGCCATGAAGTTGCCGAATTCAAGAATGGCAAAAAATAATAAAAGAAAAACCGGCAGTAAGATGACTAATTCTGCCGCGACGCTCCCCCGTTCTCTTTCATACTTTTTTGGGGGCGGGAGCTTCACAATAATCCTCCGAATTGTATATAGGCGAGATACCCCAGCGTGATGGGAATCGCATAGGGAATACGGATATGCGTCTTCTTGTCCGGCTTCACGCCTATATCGAACTTTCTAAAACACAAAAAATTCACGATAGAAAACCATACGCTTCTAAGATAAATCCGCAATTTTCTCTCTTTCATCAGATAGACGACGGCGATCAACAAGCCGATCACGGCCGTCCACAAAAACATTTGAATGGCTCCGATCCATCCAACCCAACTTCCGACGGCCGCGAACAACTTCACATCGCCCGCCCCCATCGTGTTGAGATAATAAAAAATGAAAAACAATCCAAAACCCGATACAAATCCTTGAAGACTGAACCAAAAACCCTCCATCCCTGACATTGATGCGTTGAATCCAAATCCCGTCAGCAGCAAAACCAGCGAGATCAAATTCGGGATCCGGCGCTCCTTATAGTCGACATACGAAGCAATCACCAGGCAGAAACCAACAAATAAGAAGCCGTACATCATATCCTTGCCGCTTCAGGAGAAGTCACTGCCGAATTTTCGGCAGTGACTTCTTATCCATTACATTCCTTAATCATCAATACATCTGAATTTTTTATCCTTCAGCTTCTTCACCAAGAGAACTAATCTCAGTTCCCCACTCACTTAATTTACTATCCATTTGGTTACCTAAATAACTGGCGCCTATAATAATGACAATAGCAACTACGCCCGTGAGGATAACATACTCAGCGGCTTCCGACCCTTGCTCATCCAGCAGAAACTTTTTGATTTTCTCCATTTGCCTGACTCCTTTTTTTTATTAAAAAATTGTTTGCTCCGCGAAAAGTTTGAGCGTTTAATTTTAGAAATAATGATAAAGGTCTGAAAAAGAAAGAATATAGTAGGAGAACCTCAAAATTCAGGAAATATGCACCCTAGAGTATAGAAAGGATAGGGAGAATACACCCTATAAATAAGGGGTAATACGAGGATAATCGTTTGTTTTGCCTAGATTTACGGATATCGGGAATGAATCCAACTATTCCATCACAGATGTGATCTTTATCTTAAATCCATTTTTTTATATGATCTTAAATGATTCGATAGTTCCTCATTATCGCAAGGAAGGCAAAATTTTCAATGATGAAATACTTTTGGGGAAAAAACAAAACGATTTCCATTGTCGGAATTTTCTTTTTCTTTTTCTGCTACACCTCATCGTTTATCCGTTATCCAAAACTGTTGACCGGCGATGGAGATCTTTCTCTTCATGTTCGTATTGGCGCAGAAATCGCTCAAGCCGGGCAATGGCCGGAATACGATCCAATTTTAAAGCCCTCTAGTGCTGAAATAGATTCCTTTCGCGATAATTTCTTCATGCATGAATGGCTATTCGAGTATTTATCGTTTGTGATTCATCACTACTTTTCCTGGTCGGGCCTTCTTATTCTGGGCAGTTTGTTAATCTCAACATTAATGCTGTGGGTTGTGCAGATTACCCTCAAACAACATTATGATTGGTGGGTTTCAATTCTTCTTCTATTTTATTTATATTTAGGATTGCAGCCTTTCTGTATATTAAGGCCTCACATCGTTACATGGCTTTTTTTGTTTTTGTGGTATATCATCTGGATAAAGTGGCTTAATGATCAATTCAGGACAGTATGGACGATAACCTGTTCTTCTGCTGTCATGATTCTGTGGATCAATTTTCACGGAGGATTCATCTATGGTCTGATATTCCTTCTGTTCATGCTGGGATCGCTGTTGATCCAAATGGCGATGGAGCAAGATATTGAAAAACGATCCCGTTTAGGGGATAAGATAAAAACCCTATCGCTCGCCTTGCTCATCATTATCGCAGCATCCTGCATCAATCCAAATCACATATCGGTCTACAAACACTTCTTTCTTTTCACGCAAAAAAAATTTCTATTTGAGAACCACCTTGCTACACAGCCATTAAATATCAACGACAATTTTGGAAAAATCTATATGTTGTATATATTGCTTGGTTTAATCTTATTGCAATTTCACAATTCAGATAAAAAAATCTTTTCCTATACAATCTTTCTCGGAATGTGCCTGCTCCCGTTGAAATCCATCCGGCACGCTCCCAATTTCTTGATCGTCACCATCCTGCCCATCATGCAAAGCACGAATAACATGCTGAATTTTTTACTAGTAAAATTTAATGACAAATCATTAGTTGGTAAATACGTCCAAATCATTAAAAAATCATCTAAGAAAATGAGATGGTTGTCGACGCCGCGCTTTTCGACACCTAGTTTTCTATCCATGGTAGCCGTCCTGGTGATTATATCTTGGATTTTCTCTCCTGTTTCAGACCGACTCCCAAGCCAATTGGTACCATTAAAAGCCTTGTCTATTATGAAAGAAGAACCAGTTTTTCATACCACAAAAGGGTTCAACGATTTTACTTTCGGCGGCTACATGGCCATCGAAACTCCGGAGTGCACGCCGTTCATTCATTCATTGACGACCAATTTCCCTGTAAAACGTACACGCATATTTTGTGTAATAATTGATTGCCGCTTCGGCTGGAAGGAGCTATTCCTCAAGGAGAATTTCGTCTGGGTCTTGATCGGGCCGAAATCCATCTTGAACAAAGGACTCTCCGAATTGGACGCTTACCGAATAATCCACGAAGATTCTCTTTCGGTTTTGTATCTCCATAAAGATTATTTGCATCTCTTGGAGGATCCCAAGTTTGATTCTGTAAAAAAATTAAAACGATAGGATTTCCAATGATGAATCACTTTTTGGGCAAAAACAAGGCGATTTCAATTCTCGAAATACTCTTTTTTTTACTCTGTTATATTTTTCTGTTTGTCCGCTGCCCAAAAATGCTGGCAAGCGACGGAGATTTTTCCACTCACCTTCGCCTGGGCGCAGAAATCATCCAATCCGAACAATGGCTGCAGTATGATCCCATCCTGAAGCCGTCTGATGAGGAGATGCAATCTTTCCGTGATAATTTCTTCCTCCATGAGTGGCTTTTCGAAGTCTTATCATTTGTGATTTATCACTATTTCTCCTGGACAGGTCTTCTTATTTTGGGATGCCTGCTTATTTCGACATTGATGTTTTTTATCGTACATACTTCACTTCAGCGGCATTTTGATTGGTGGATGTCTTTACTTTTCTTCCTTTACTTTTTTTTAGCCTTGCAGCCTTTCAGCCAGGTTCGACCTCATATCATCACATGGCTGTTGATTTTTTGGTGGCAGATCGTCTGGACAAAATGGCTTTATGATCAATACCGTACGCTCCGGGCGATCGTCATATCATCGGCTGTGATGATTGTTTGGGTCAATTTTCACGGGGGATTCATATACGGTCTTTTATTCCTCTTGTTCATGATGGGATCGCTGCTTATCCAAATGGCGGTGGAACAAGACATTGGGATGCGATCACGTTTAGGCGATAAGATAAAAACCATATTCTTCGCCTTGCTCATTATCATCGCAGCGTCTTGCGTCAATCCCAATCACTTATCGGTATACAAACACATTTATCTTTTCACGCAGAAGCAATTTTTATTCATCAACACCATCGACTTGCAGCCTTTGAACATCAACGACAATACCGGGAAGTTGTTTTTGTTCTATATTTTGTTCGGCTTAATCGTACTACAATTCCAATCTTCGGACAAAAAAATCTTGTCCTATACGATCTTCCTGGGAATGTGTCTGCTTCCGTTGAAATCAATCCGTCATGCTCCTATTTTTTTGATTGTGACCATTCTTCCCATCATGCAAAGCGCAAACAACCTGCTGCATGCTTTTCCAGAACAGTCTATAGCCGGCAGATGCGCCAAAATTATTTTTCGATCATCAAAAAAAATGAATCGACTGTCGGCGCCGCGCTTTTCGACCCGAAGTTTTCTATCCATGCTAGTTGGGTTGGTGGTTATCTCATGGATTCTTTCGCCTGCTTCAGACCGTCTTCCGAGCCAAGTGGCCCCGCTGGAAGCCTTATCCATCATGAAAAAGGAGCAAGTTTTTCATACTACAAAAGGATTCAACGATTTCACTTTCGGCGGCTACATGGCCATCGAAACGCCGGAGTGCACGCCTTTCATTCATTCATTAACGGCAATCTTTCCCGAAGAACGTACGCGCACATATGACGGATTTATTAAATGCCGCTACGGCTGGAAAGACCTCTTTCTTGAGAAAAATTTCGTTTGGGTTTTGATCGAGCCGGAATCAACTTTGAACAAGGGGCTGGCCGAATTGGGCGGCTACCGGAAAATCCATGAAGATTCCCTGTCGGTTCTCTATCTCCACAGAGATTATGTGCATCTCCTGGAGGATCCCAAATTCGATGAAGTCAAAAGCCTGTAAGAAAACGCCGAATAAAAGGCCGGATTTGCCTCCCTACCCCCCCGGCGTGAATAAATCGATGATCAATCGAACAACATCAATAACAAAATCGATCACGACGCCCATGATTTCGAAGATCGATTTGAAAATATAAGAGAACAGATTAATGTCGAACATCAAACAAAGCACGGACATGACAATCACGCCCAAAAAAATATAAAACACCACGCGCGCGCCATACATAGAAACTCAACCTCATTTCGCTTTTTGCGCTTTCATCCCTCGATCGCATTGCAACAATTTGAAATACCCCGGCGCCGCTCAAAACAAGTAAATTACGTTTTTATACAATTCCAACCCTGCAGCGCCTGCCCCCTTTACATTATTTAACATCTATAATAGAATAGAGCGTAATCCTACAATACACCAAAAAACGCGTTAATCCGCTGAAATGTCATAACGGAAAATCATATTTCAAAGGAGGAGAAAATCAAGTCATTTTTTTTCCAGCCTCGAATACCCCCCGCATCTGAGCCGGAAAAACTTTCAACAGCCAAAAAACAAACAACTTACGAGCCGATTCACGCTAAAGAAATTTAGAGGATCATTCGATAATAAAGAGAGAAGCATCCTGGAAGATTCACCTCGCCTCAATTATTACATAATAAAAAGGGGCGGCGCCCCGCCCGTTATTCAGCCTACCAACTTGATCGACAATAGAGGATAAAAAGCGGCGGCGACTGTCTCAAATATTGACTTAGATGATCTAGATTCATTGAAATCATAAAGGCTGTAAGGAATTTGCTTACAGGAAAAACAGGAAATTTCAACTTGAAAAATTGCTGGAACTGCCTATATTAACTGTATCTATTATTTGCTGATGTTTCATTTTCGTGTTCACCTTCGTATTTCCTTCTTGCTTTTGACGCCGATTGATGCTCATTGAAACGGTTGCTTATAGGCAGATTTGAATCCATGCAGCGCTATAGGTGCGCTATTTATTCGGGAGTCCGCTATGAACACGAGAATCTTGATTGTTGACAGCAATCCGATAACAAGATACGGCTTGCGCAGTTTGTTGGAGACCGAAAAAGACATCCGCATCTGCGCCGATGCCGAAAACGGAAGCCGCATCGAAGAATTGATCGAAGAGCACTGCCCCGACGTAATCATCATGGACATCGACATCGAGACCATGACGGGAATCAGCTTCATCAAACAAATCAAAACCGCGTACAGCCACATCCGAGTTCTGGTTTTTTCCTTCCTCGACGAAACCATCTATGCCGAGAGGGTTTTGCGCGCAAAAGCGCACGGCTTTTTGTCCAAAAAAGAGTCCTGCGAAAAGATCCGCTGGGCGGTTCGCAGCGTCATCAATGGAGGACTGTGCATCAGTCAAGACCTGGAATCCAAACTGGTCGAGCAGATGTTCTTCGAAAAGCAAGCCAAGTCTCCCATCGACAATCTATCCAACCGGGAGCTGCAAATCCTCGAACTGATCTCCAAAGGCCTGAAGCCGTCGCAAGTCGCCGAATCGCTCAATCTGAGCACAAAAACCGTCGAAAACTACCGCGCCAATCTGCGGGTGAAACTGAATCTGAAAAACGCCTCGGAACTCTTCCAATACGCCATCGAATGGAAGACGCGCCGGTTCTCGGAAAATCAGATCTGCGCCTAGCCATTCACCATAAGCAGCCATTCACGATAAATAGATCGTTCATTTCAACAAAAATCCCCGCCCGTTTTCGTGATTCATCCAAAGGGCGGGGATCGTTATTTCGAATGTGTACTTATTTCAAATGTGTACATCGCCAACCAGATCGAGCCGCGGTCAGTCTTCGTGGCGGTCGGCCGGATTGTAGGGGTACTTGATGAAAATCGCGACCAGATCCTCTTCGGCATCGTTGATCAAATCGTGGGATTCATGCGCTTCAATCCGGTAAGCGTCGCCCGGCTTGACCCGATGCTCCATTCCGTCCACCACAAACTTGGGCGTTCCCTGAAGAAAATAAAAGGTCTCTTCCACCTCGTGATGAACATGCTTGCCGTAATCCTTCGACGACTGCCCCGGCTTCATCTTCAATACGCCCCATTCGACATGAGGCCCCTGCATGACATATTTCACGCCCGAGTCGCCCCACGACCAATCGATATCGTTCGAGTTGATTTTTTGCATGGTTCGCTTTTCCTCTTCCAGAATCTCCGACCGTTTCAGGCGCCGATAATCTGCCCGCGCAGGAGATCGTCATACGTTTCCCGCTCGCGTATCAGGCGATGCCGGCCGCCGTCCACCAGCGCTTCCGCGGGGCGCAGCTGCCCATTGTAATTGGAAGCCATCGAATACCCGTACGCCCCCGCCGAACAGACCGCCAATATATCGCCCGCCTCGCAGGGCGGCAAGGAGCGGTCTTTGCCGAACACATCGCTGGATTCGCAAATCGGACCGACAACCTCCACGCTCTGCGCTTCCCCGTTTTTGATGCGCCCGGGAATAATGTCGTGATAAGCCCCATAAATCGCGGGGCGCGCCAGCGAATTCATGCCGGCGTCGACGACGACGAACGTCTTCTCTTCG
>JAFGTC010000106.1 GCA_016934335.1 Candidatus Omnitrophota bacterium
AGCTAATGCATAACGGCACGAATATTCACATTAATCCGACCGGCCGTTTTGTCGTGGGCGGCCCGATGGGCGACTGCGGATTGACCGGGCGGAAGATCATCGTCGACACCTACGGCGGCGTCGGACGCCACGGCGGCGGCGCGTTTTCCGGCAAGGATCCTTCGAAGGTCGATCGCAGCGCAGCCTACGCCGCGCGTCACGTGGCGAAGAATGTCGTTGGCGCCGGATTGGCGGACCGCTGCGAAGTGCAGTTGGCCTATGCCATTGGCGTAGCTCAGCCGGTGTCGGTCAATGTCGATACGTTCGGAACGGGGAAACTGTCGGATGACGAAATTGCTAAAAGAGTGAAGGATGTATTTGATTTGCGGCCCTCAGCCATCATTTCCCGATTGAATCTTCGCCGCCCCATTTATCGCGCCACGGCGGCGTATGGTCATTTCGGCCGCAGTGAGTTTCCCTGGGAACAACTGGATTATGTGGAAAAATTGAAATAGTTGCTTTACATTTTGGATAATTCAACGAGCAAAGCCCCCTGACGCCGGGGGCTTTGTCGTTTATAGAGGAAGAATTCAGCGATTTGAATCCGTTCGTTTTGCGGGTATTCTATACATGCCGGGAAGCAGCTCAGCCAATCAAGAAAAGCGTTTTTTGGTGGAATCCACAAATCCGTCAGTCGAATCAACGATAACGTTATTGAATTTTCAAAGAGACAAGATAATCTTTTCTTACAATCGGAGAGCGATCATGCGCCTCAATGAACTCGGCGCTCGAATTCGGGTGCAGCGAGAAAAACTGGGTTTAAAGCAGACGGACATCGCGCATGCTCTCCAGATCAGCCCCCAAGCGGTCTCCAAATGGGAGCGGGCGGAGAACGGCCCCGACATCACCATCCTGGGCGACCTCGCCAAATTGCTGGGCGTATCGACGGATTGGCTTTTGGGGCTTCATGTCGAAGACGCGGATGTGTTTGAAGCGACCGTCTTCGCCTCGAGCGTGTCGGGCGCGTACAAAAAATCGCTGGGGATGAAGCCGGCCTGCTTCGCGCTTTGGGCGAATGGATTGTTTTATGCGCTCACGGAAGCGATTCTCCGGTTTGACGGAGTCCCCATCAAGTGCATGGGCGATCAGTTTCTCTGCTTCTTCTCGGGCGCATCTCATGGGGATCGCGCGATTCAAGCGGCCCGCTTGGCGCGAGACATGGTGTCGGAAAATCTGGTGATCGGCCTGAGCAGCGGAGAAATTTACCTGGGCGCCGTGGGGCATCCGGAATATGCTCGCCCCGATATCATGGGCGAAATCGTCAATCTCGCTTTCCTCACCATGGAATGGGCGGAGATGAACGCGCAGAGCCGAATGGCCGCGACGGAGCGCGTGGCCGGGATTTTGAAAAATCCGGTCAAGGCGGGAAAAAGCGAACCGGTGAAATTCAAGGGGATCAGCAGCACGGTCAAAGTGGGCGAGATCGTCTTGTGATAAATCGCGGAAATACATCCAGATTTTGGAAGAGAAAATAAAATCAGATTACGAAAGAGGTAGTTTCAATGAGTCAGATTTTGGAAAAAGAAGGCATCGACCTCTCCACCATTCAGCTCCCGGATTATTCGGGGCTGCCCCATAAAGTCGCGGATCTGTCGCTGGCGGATTTTGGCCGGAAAGAGATCGAAATCGCCGAAGAGGAAATGCCGGGTTTGATGGCGGCGCGGGAAAAATATGGTAAAGACAAGCCCCTCGCCGGAGCGCGGATCTCCGGTTCGCTGCACATGACGATTCAGACGGCCGTCTTGATCGAGACGCTTAAAGCGCTGGGCGCCGACGTTCGCTGGGCGTCATGCAACATCTTTTCGACCCAGGATCACGCCGCGGCGGCGATTGCGCAGACGGGTACGCCGGTTTTCGCTTGGAAGGGCGAATCACTGGAGGATTACTGGGAATGCACGCGCCAGGCGTTAAGCTTTCCCGGCGGCAAAGGCCCCAATTTGATCGTCGACGACGGCGGCGACGCCACCCTCTTGTTCCATTTAGGCTATCAAGCGGAAGAAGATCCGGCCTTTCTCGACGAACCGACCGACGTCCGGGAACTGGCGATCATCCGCGCGCTGATCAAACGCGAACTGAAAAATAATCCCACGCGCTGGCATGACGCCTTGCCGGATATGCGCGGCGTGTCGGAAGAAACCACCACGGGCGTGCATCGCCTCTATGAAATGAAAAAGAAAGGTACGCTGTTGTTCCCCGCCATGAATGTCAACGATTCGGTGACCAAATCGAAATTCGACAATCTCTACGGCTGCCGCGAGTCGCTGGCCGACGGCATCAAGCGGGCTACGGACGTCATGGTGGCGGGAAAAGTTGTCTGCGTCTGCGGATACGGCGATGTGGGCAAAGGCTGCGCCCAGGCCATGCGCGGATTCGGCGCTCGAGTGATCGTGACGGAGATCGATCCCATCTGCGCATTGCAGGCGGCGATGGAAGGCTTTGAAGTGAAGCCGCTGGAAGATGCGCTCGACGAAGCCAATATCTATGTGACGACCACCGGCAACTGCGACGTGATCCGCATCGAGCATTTGGATAAAATGAAGGATCAAGCCATCGTCTGCAACATCGGCCATTTCGATAATGAAATCCAAGTGGATAAGTTGAATAAATATCCCGGCATCCAGAAGGTCAACATTAAGCCGCAGGTCGATAAATACGTCTTCCCCGACGGGCGTTCTCTCTTCATGCTGGCCGAAGGGCGGCTGGTGAACTTGGGGTGCGCAACCGGGCATCCGTCCTTCGTCATGTCCAACTCTTTCACAAATCAAACCCTGGCCCAGATCGATTTGTGGACTCATCCAAAAGAAATCGGCGTTTACACGCTTTCCAAGTTGTTGGATGAGGAAGTCGCCCGCCTGCACCTCGGCAAGTTGGGCGTCAAGTTGACCCAACTGAGCCAGAAGCAGGCCGACTACATCGGCGTACCGATCGAAGGCCCCTACAAGCCCGATCACTATCGTTATTGATCGACTCGGCCATAAAACATCGTTTAACAAAAAAAGCGGCGCAATTTGCGCCGCCTTTTTTGATTGCGGCGGGGATTTTGGGAATCTCGACGAATTCTCAATAAAATCAATTTAAAAATTAATTGGGCATCTGGTTTTGTAGAAATCAGTATGCTGAAAAGACCTGAGAAAAATTTAATTTTACTGTTGGTAGGAATTGACTTTTTTTCTAACAAGAGTGAGAGTAAAAAGAGCATCTTTCAGTCTAATTTCTTATAACAGGTTATTATATGAATGATTCCGTAACTTGAATTTGTGAGAGGGTAGGAAATGGAGTCATCCAATGAAAGTGCAAGTTGATAATTTAGGCCCCCTTAGACAAGCCGAATTTGAACTAGGTGATTTGACAATCATCTGCGGCGAAAATAATACAGGCAAGACGTATGCTACGTATGCGTTATATGGATTCCTTGTTTACTGGCATGAAGGATTTCTTTTAGACATCCCCGACCAAATTGTAACTGCGCTGCTTCATGATGGAGCGTCGGAACTTGATTTGAATCCTTTTGTCGAACAAGCGGACGCTATTATCAAGGAAGGATGCCGTGCTTACACCAAACAATTGCCTAGGGTATTTGCCTCCTCTGAGAAAAATTTTAAGAAGAGTCTGTTTCGTATTGAAATCGATAAGAAGAATATTCAACTAAAAGAGGAATTTGAACAGAACATTAGTTCGGCGAAAGCGAAAATTTTCAATATCACGAAGCACGCCAATGAAGACAAACTATCGATCACTCTCATCGCCGATAAAGAGAAAATCAAGATTCCAAGATATGTCATTAAGCGAGCAATCGGCGACGCTGTAAAAGACATACTGTTGGGGCGTATTTTCCTAAATCCTTTCATTGCCAGTGCAGAGCGCACCGGGGCCGCGATTTTCAGAAAAGAGCTAAATTTTTCACGAAATCGTTTGCTGGAGCAAATGAGTGCAGATAAAGACATTAATCCCTATGATTTACTTAATAAATTGTATTCCGATTATGCGTTGCCTGTAAAAAGAAATGTTGATTTTACGCGACAGTTGGAGGATATCGCCAAGCGGGAAAGTTTTATAACGAAAACCCATGAAATTCTTCTGAAAGAATTCTCTACAATTATTGGAGGAGAGTATAAAGTTACCCGAAACGACGAACTTTATTTTATCCCAAAGTCTAACAAGCGATTGAAACTTAACATGGATGAAAGTTCCAGTTCAGTTCGATCTCTTTTGGATATCGGCTTTTATCTTAGCCATATGGCGCAAAAGGGCGATCTTTTGATGGTGGATGAACCGGAATTGAATCTGCACCCCGAAAATCAAAGGCGCGTCGCCCGTCTCTTTGCGCGTTTGGTCAATCTGGGCATCAAAGTATTCATTACAACCCACAGCGATTATATCGTGAAGGAATTGAATACGTTAATTATGCTAAACCAAAATGCGCCTCACCTGAATAAAATTCGGGAAAATGAAGGATATAAAAAGGAAGAACTGATCGCTGGTGATCAAATTCGCGTTTATATGGCAAAAGAAGATATTGTTCTTCTTTCTGGAAATACAAGAAGAACCTCTTGTTTGACGCTTGTTCCAGCGGATATCGATCCTGAACTGGGCATAGAAGCCAGCAGTTTCGATAAAACAATCAATGATATGAACCGGATTCAGGAGGATATTTTGTTTGGAGGGGAATAATAATGAATGATTTGGGGAGATTAAGGGGTATCTTAAATCCCGGGTTGATTGTGAATTGGAAAGATGAAATAGCGGTTTTAAAAGAAAAGGATAAACATGCGAAATTGAAAGAAGTTAAAATCAAAGGACTTATAGAAGGCAGTCTTGTTTTGAAAATGGATTATGCAGATACCCAAAAAATCTTTAAGGGAATGGATTTAACAAGAAATGCGACTATTTGATTTTAACTCGATGGAAAGAGAAGAAATATGCGCTTTTTATTGAATTGAAAACGAGTTATTCCAAAGAGAAAGAAAAAAAATTCAAACTACAATTCGAAGGTGCGCAGTGCCTGCTTGAATATATTGATATTGTCCTCAAGAGATTTGTTTTAGGTCATAGTATTTTGGAGCGTTTTGAACGGCGATTTATTGTAGTATATAAATCGATTTCATTAAATAAAAGTCCGACAAGACGTTACACCCCAAAACAAGAAACCATTACATCTCCGGTATCTTTTCGTAAGATTCAGTATCGAGAGATTTTGAATTTGGGGCAGTTGATGGCATGAGGCCGTCCAATCCGCCAATAATAAAAATCTGCAATGCGAGTATAATTTCCTCCATAGAGAAACATTGTTTCTTTTCGCAGCCGTGTTACGTTATCCTAAAAGGTGTTATTTTACGATAAAGGAGAAAGTTTCGTGTCTGGATCAAAAGTGGCTATTGTTCGCACTTCCCCCCGTACGGTGTTGGAAGATTATCATAGATTGTTGAATTTGGCCGGCTATCAGGATGTAGTCGCCAAAGATGCGGATACCGCTCTGAAAATCAATATCAGCTGGCATTTTTTCTATCCCGCCTGCTCGACGACGCCCTGGCAGTTGGAGGGCGTGATTCAGGCTATGAAAAAAGACGGCTACGACACCGATTTGATTCATGGATGCCACAACCGCACCGTGGTGATCGATGCGCGCTTCGGCGAAAAAGAGAATAAGCAGATCAACGTCGTCGAGAAGCACGGGCTGCGCAATGTGCATCTCTATGAAGGCGAGGAATGGGTCGACATCCGGGAGGCGGTCGGCGAACTGGCGGACGAATTCATCTGTTTGAACGACGTCTACCCGGAGGGATTCTCCATCCCCAAACGGTTTATCGGCGAGAACATCATTCATCTGCCGACGGTAAAGACGCATGTGTTTACGACGACGACCGGCGCCATGAAAAACGCCTTCGGCGGGCTGCTCAACGAACGGCGCCATTGGACGCATCCGGTGATTCATGAAACGCTGGTTGATCTTTTGATGATCCAGAAAAAAATTCATCGGGGTGTGTTTGCAGTGATGGACGGGACCTTCGCCGGCGACGGCCCCGGTCCGCGCTGCATGATTCCGCATGTCAAGAACGTGCTGCTGGCCTCGTCGGATCAAGTGGCCATCGACGCCATGGCGGCCAAACTGATGGGTTTCGATCCTCTGAACGATTTGAAATATGTGCGTCTGGCGCACGAAAAAGGGCTGGGCTGCGGCGATCCCCGGGAAATCGAAATCGTGGGAGACGCCGAGATCGCCGAAGAAAATTGGAACTTTGAAGGCCCCATGAAGCACATCACATTCGCCGCGCGCATGCAGCATCAAATCTACTGGGGCAAGCTGAAATCGGTCATTGAATGGTCGCTTAAAACCTGGATGGCGCCTTGGGCGTATATCGCCAGCGTTCTTTATCACGATATGTATTGGTATCCCAAAAACGGCAACCGGCGCGTTCATGAAGTGTTGAAGAGCGAATGGGGCCGGCTGTTTCATAATTGGGACAAGGTCGAGCCGGATGAAAAAGGGTGGAGGGACGTCGGCCCCGGCCCGGCGGGATTCATTCGCGCCACCGGAGGGCTGCTCTGGCAGGGCGTCAAGATTCTGGGCGAGTGCATCAAAGAGGCGCCCGAGTTCGCCGCCCGCAAGCGGCGCGTCAAGCAGAAGGCGAAGTCGGCTTAAAAAAAAACGCGGCTTAGTTGTGAATAACGATATTCCAGAATACCAAAGGGCGCAAATGATTGCGCCCTTTGGTCGTTTCATCCTTTTATTAATGTTGACCTTATGGGGGGGGTATAGCCCAAATCCGCTTGAAAAAATTCTTGCGATGTTATTGTTTTTATGGTAAACAAAGGTGAATTTGAAAAAAATCGATTCATTAAGGGAGGAGAATTTATATGAAGAACGCAGCGAGTTTGGCGATTTTGTTGTTGCTGCCGGTCATGGCGGGCGGCGAAGTGATTTTCGAGGACGATTTTATGGGCGAGAACGTCGACGGCGACATCCCTCTCAATTGGCAGTGGGATGCGGCGGCGGATTTGGTTTGGGTGGTTGAATCCAACGATGTTCCCGAATACGGGCCGGGCGTCATGATTCTTGGCGGCGATGCGGGCGGAACGGCTCATATCGGGTTATTGCGCGAGGAAACCCAAGAACTCACTGATTATCGAGTCACTGTGTTGTTCGTGGATCGTCTTGTTGTCAACGATGCGGACGACGCCGATTTTCATGTAGGCCTGCGCTGCCAGCCTTATGATCCTTTGGTGGGAGAAATTCCCGAGTATTGCTATGAAGTCGAGTATGACGGCGACGATAACGACGCCGCGAATGCCGTTCCCGAAGAAGGGCCGACCTCCTTTCATCTTTTCGGACGTCTTCCGGCAGGGACGGTTGTTTTGGATACGACAACCCGTGAAGAAGTTCCTCGTCCGGTGAATAACACGTGGTATTGGCTGTCCATCGAAGCGGTCGGTGCGACGATTCGCGCGAAATTGTGGGAATATGGCGAAGAGGAGCCAGGTTGGCAATTGGAAGCCGAGCATATCCCCGCGGAGCCGGAGGAGCCGGTCGATCCGGAGGCGCCGGTGGAGGAAGTGCTTGCAATGGGCGGTGTGCGAATTGGCGTCTGGTCGGGTCTCGCCGAAGTCGCGTATGTCAGAGTGGAGACTGTAGAGACGGACGTCCCCGAGTGGTCGCTGTATTAATCCATCGATTCATGTAAGAAAAAAAGCGCCCGGCGTCTGAGAAAGCCGGGCGCTTTTCCTATTTATACTCGATCTTGATAAGTTTGGATGAATTTCCGGAAGGAGCGATCGTATGTGCGCTCTACGTCGGGCGGGAAGCAGCACGCGGGCAATTGCTGCATACGGAGATGATACTGCAGGCATTCGCAGCATTTTCCGTGTTTATCGCAGCCGCTATACGTGCAGGGGCAATCGATCTGATTATTGCAATCCGCCATGATTTTGAATCCTCCCTCATTTTTTCACTCTGCCTCCTGTTTTTCGAGGCGGAAAAGAAACTATGTAAGCGCTTTGTAATGCATGGTTTTCGGAGATTTAGCGGTTGTTGATGGACCAAACGTCTTCGAAGTCTTCCACCGCCGCGCGAATTTCATCGGGATTCTGCCGGTCATAGGATTCCGTGGGCAGATTGATCAGCATCGTCGCATCGGACAGAGACATCTGGCCGTGCCAGACCATGGGAGGGATGGCCAGAAGCGCCGTTTCGCCGTCGTCTCCCAGGATGACGGTCTGGTACTGACCCTGGGTGGGGCTGCCTTCGCGGTCGTCGTAGAGTCCGATTTTGGATGTGCCGGAAACAACGTAAAAATGGTCTGTTTGCATAATATGTTTATGCCACGCTTTGATGATTCCTCGCCGCAGTTTGGAGACATAGATTTGCCCGAATTGTTGGAAATGGGGATCGTCGTTGCGCAGGATTTCGATCAAATAGCCGCGGTCGTCGGAGAATTTCTTCAAGGGGATCAATTTTACGCCATCAATCATAAGTGTAAGCCTCACAAAAAAATGAAATTAGGTCATCGTAGCATCTCGCCGCGCTCCTTTGAATCCCTCCTTTACCGACTTTTTTGACGGCTTTTCAACAAAAAGCTAACATCGGGCGCCGAGCTTTTCACAGATTGTTCACTGTTTCTCCACAAAAGACGATCGAACGAGTATAATAAAATGTTCATTTTAATTGGGAGTATATTCATGCGAGTGTTGATTGTCGGTTCTCGGGGACAGCTGGGCGTCGATTTGGTGAAATCCTTCCGGGACTGCCAGGTTACGCCCTATACTTCGGAGGATTTGGATATCACGGATGAAGCGTCCGTGCAGCAGCAGATTGCGTTTGCCGCGCCGGATCTGGTGTTGAATGCGGCTGCGTTTACGCGAGTGGATGAGTGCGAACGGGAGCATATTCGCGCTTTTTCCGTCAATGCGATCGGACCGAGAAATCTCGCATTGGCCTGCAAAAAATGGGACGCGCCGCTGCTGCATGTCAGCACCAATTATGTGTTTGACGGCTTCAAAGGCGCCCCTTACGACGAAAACGACGCCGCCAGGCCGCTGAACGCCTACGGCATTTCGAAGCTGGCGGGCGAGCATTACCTTCAATCATTGTGGGAAAAGGTCTACATTGTACGCGTGTCCGGATTATTCGGATTGACGCCCAGCCGCATGAAAGGTACGAATTTCGTCGAAGCGATGCTGCGGCTTGGATCGAAGGGGAATCCGTTGCGAATCGTCAGCGACGAGGCGCTTTCGCCGACCTACACCGTTGATGCGGCGTCCGTCATTCGCCGCCTGGTGGAAACGAGCCAATATGGAATTTATCATGTGACGAACAGCGGAGGCTGCACCTGGCTGGAATTCGCCCGGGAAATCTTCGATCAGGCGGGCATGAAGGTCGAACTGCAGCCGGTGACCGCGAGCGAATACGGCGCGCCGGCGCGCCGCCCGCCCGACTCGCGTTTAGCCAATCGGAAGACGGCCGAGTTGGGATTGGGTCCGCTGCGGCCCTGGCAGGAAGCGCTGCGGGATTATCTTCTGCAGCGAAGAGGGTAACGCCTCCATCTTTTAACGTAGATTCTAGAAAGAACGATGAATGCGAATTTTATTTATCGGCGACATTTTCGCGCGTTGGGGGCGAAAAATCGTCAAGGAACGCTTGAACGCCATTAAAGAAGAGCATCGCATTGATTTTTGCATCGCCAATGGAGAAAACGCGGCGGGCGGCAAGGGAATCAGCAAAGCGGTGGCCAAAGAACTCTATGACGCCGGCGTCGAGGCCATCACCCTGGGGAATCACGCTTGGGACAACAATGACGTCCTGACGTTCATCGATTCAGATCCGCGTATGGTGCGAGCGTATAATTTCCCGCCGGAAACGCCGGGAAGCGGATGGACGTCCATCGAATCGAACAGCGGCCGCCGCGTGGTCGTCGCTCAATTGTGCTGCCGGCTGTTTATGACAGCGGTCGACTGCCCCTTTCGGGGGGCGGATCGAATGCTGGACGAAATCGGGGGCGAGCGGATCGTCATTGTGGACGTCCATGGAGAGGCGACGTCGGAGAAGATGGCCCTGGGATGGCGCTTGAACGGCAGAGTCTCGGCGGTCGTCGGCACGCATACGCACATCCCCACGGCGGACGAACGGATTCTTCCCGGCGGGACGGCCTACATCACCGATGCGGGGATGACCGGCGCCTACGATTCCATCATCGGCATGGACATCGAAACGTCTCTCAAGAGATTTGAAACGGGGATGAAAATCCCTTTTCGCGTGTCGAAGAGAAATCTTCGCATTTCAGCGGTTGTTATAGAAGTAGATGAGAATACCGGCAGAGCGCAATCCATCGAGCGCCTGCTGGATCCCCCGAATTTGAGCGAAGTACAGGAATGATCAAGGAAACAGAGCCGCAGGCTCCCTTTACCGTATCCAGATTGACGGAAGCGATTCGACGCCAGTTGGAGGATCGTTATGACTGGGTGCAGGTGCGGGGAGAAATTTCCGGTTTTAAGAAGGCGCCGTCCGGCCATGCTTATTTTCGCCTGAAAGACGAGAATTCGGTTTTGGAGTGCGTCGCCTGGCGCGGAACCGTCGTTCGCTGGGCCGGCCTGGATTTGCAGGACGGCGCGGAGGTGATTGCGGGGGGCAAGATAACCGTGTATCCCCCCCGCGGCCAGTATCAGTTGGTGGTTTCGGCCATTCGCCTGGCGGGGCTGGGAGCGCTGCAGCAGCAGTTTGAGGCGTTGAAGCGTCTTCTGGCGCAGGAGGGATTGTTCGATTCGGACCGGAAAAAGCCGCTTCCCGTTTTTCCCCGGAAAATCGCGGTGATCACCTCGCCGACCGGCGCGGCGGTTCGTGATTTTCTGCGCATGGTCCGGCAGGGGAGGTGCCCGGTGCATTGCACGGTCTGTCCCGTGCTGGTGCAGGGCGCCGAAGCGGCGGGCGAGATTGCTCGAATGATTCAAACCGTCAATGCGAGGGGCGGATTCGATTGGATCGTGTTATGCCGGGGGGGAGGTAGTCTGGAGGATTTGTGGGCGTTTAACGAGGAAATCGTCGCGCGAGCCGTCGCCGAGTCCAGTATACCGGTCGTATCGGCTGTGGGGCATGAAATCGATTACACTATCGCCGATTTCGCCGCGGATTATCGCGCCCCGACGCCCACGGCGGCCGGGCAGCTGGTCTGCGATTTTTTTGAGAGTCATCGCGGCCGGCTGCGCCTTGTTCGAGACCGTCTTCATCGGTCTTTCTTCCCTGCTTTGGCGAGGGAAAGAGAGCGCCTGGAGGTTACTCGGCGAGCGCTGCGGCGCTATCATCCAATGTCAGCCATCGCCGACCGGCGCCAGCGTTTGGATGAGTTCGCCGCGGATTTTCATCGCGCCATGACGAATGTCGTTCAGCAGGGCCGAACGGCGTGCCGGCATGGGCGGCGCGTGCTCGAAAATGCGATGAAACATAAGTTGGATCGAAAACGACAATTCATTCGGAGTTGCGAACAATTATTGCACAGTTATAATCCTAGACTTAACCTGTCTCGGGGATATGCGATTTGCCGGCTCGAGGAGGGGCGTCTTGTCCGGAAAACGAGCGACGTAAAAGCGAGGGATGTAATGCAAATCACTGTATCCGACGGCGCATTCTGTGCGGAAGTGCTCGAAGAGGATAAAAAAAGATGAGTCAACCTCCAAAAGACGAAGTTTTCGATTTTGAAGAAGGCATGCAGCGCCTCGAAGAGATTATCGCCAAATTTGATGAAGGCGGCCTTCCTCTCGAGCAGATGGAGTCGTTTTTTGTCGAAGGAATTGAATTAGTGAAAAAGTGTGCGGAGCGTCTGGATCGAGTGGAAGCTCACGTGACGGAATTGCTTCAAGATTCGGAGATGGGCTGGGAGGAGGCGCCTTTCGACGAATCAGAAGAGGACGAATCGTAAGAACACTCTTCTTTTCCATCGTCTAGAGGTACAATATATAATAAATAGCAGGCATATCCCTATGAGTCCCCAAGGAAGTTCTTCATTGACAACGAATTCGGATTGCAAAACATTCTTAGCGAATCGTAAAAAAGAAGTCGAAGAGGTTTTATGGTCATTGCTGCCGCCGCCGGAGGGAATGGCCGCCCAGCTGCATAAAGCGCTGCGCTATCCGCTCGAAGCCGGAGGGAAGCGAATTCGCCCGATCCTGGTTTTAACCGGCGCGGACTTCTGCCGGGGCGTCAGCGGAAAGGACGTCTACGCGGGCAAAAGCTGGGAGGGTGTAGCGCCCGATCTCAAACAGGCGATTTTGACGGCCGCCTGCGCGGTCGAAATGATTCATACGTACTCGCTGGTGCATGACGATCTTCCCTGCATGGATGACGACGATCTGCGCCGCGGGCGCCCGACCTCGCATATCGTCTTCGGCGAGGCGCTGGCAGTGCTGTCGGCGGATGCGCTCAATACGCTGGGCTTTCAGCTGCTCGCCTGTCTTCCGGAGCGTTATGCAATCCAGGCGCTGAGAACGGCGCGTGAATTGGCTGTGGCTTGCGGTTATCCGGGCATGGTGGCCGGGCAGGCCGTGGATCTTGAATACGAATCCAAGCCGGGCGGCGAAGAAGTGCTGGAATATATTCACCGGCACAAAACCGCCGCCTTGATCCGCGCGTCTCTCTTGATGGGGGCGCACATGGTGGACGGATCCGAAGGCGATTGCGCATTGTTGGAGGATGTCGGCGAAAAACTTGGTTTGATTTTCCAGGTCGTGGATGATATTTTAGACGTGATTGGCGACGCGCAATTGATGGGCAAGGATGCCGGAAGCGACGAGGCGCGTGGAAAACTGACCTATCCGGCTCTCATCGGGCTGGAGGAGTCGAAAAAACGAGTGGAAAATCTGAGCGCCGACATTCTAGCGCGTCTGGAGGGGGAGGGAGACCGAGCGCAGGTCTTACTTGATTTAACAAATATATTAGTGGAGCGCCAAGCATAGCTTCGACGGCGTTCCTATCGAAGAAAATGAAGCAGTCAGGTTGATATCAATGGTTCTTGAAAGAATTAACAGTCCAGAAGATCTTAAAGGTTTAAGCCGGGACGAATTGCAGGTTCTCGCAAAAGATTTGCGTCAAACGATCATTGACGTGGTCAGCGAAAAAGGGGGGCATTTAGCCCCCGGTTTGGGCGCAGTTGAATTGACGATCGCCTTGCATCGTGTGTTTGAAAGTCCTAAAGACAAAATTATATGGGACGTCGGTCATCAATGTTACGGTCATAAATTGCTGACCGGCCGGCGCGATCGCTTTCATTCGCTCCGGCAATATCGCGGCATCAGCGGCTTTCCCCGTCGTTGGGAAAGCCCCCATGATCATTATGGCACAGGACATGCAAGCACGTCGATTTCGGCGGCGGTGGGCATGGCGGCGGCCCGCGATCTCAAAGGGGACGACTTTAAAGTCGTCGCCGTCATTGGAGACGGCGGATTGACCGGCGGCGTGGCGTATGAAGGCTTCGATCACGCCGGCGACCTGGGGAAGGACCTGCTGGTCATTCTCAATGACAACGACATGTCGATCTCGCCCAATGTGGGCGGGATTTCGCATTATCTCAACCGCATCCTTTGCAGTTATTATTACAACCGGACCAAAGAGGGCGTCGATAAATTTCTCGAAAAGAGCGTCGGGGATTTATTGATGAAGCGCCTGCAGAAAGTCGAAGAAAGCATCAAATCGCTGATCGTTCCCGGCGTGTTTTTTGAAGAATTGGGTTTTCGATATTTCGGCCCCATCAATGGGCATGATCTGGACATGCTCATTGAGACGCTCACTAATTTGAAGGATTTGAAGGGGCCTCTGCTTCTTCATGTCATCACCGAAAAAGGCCACGGCTACCTGCCGGCGGAAAACGATCCTGCGTCCTGGCACGGCGCCAAACCCTTCAATAAGAAGACGGGCGAACCGAAGCCCAAGAAGCCGACGGAGACGCCCGCCGCTCCGCCTTATACCAGCGTCTTTGCGGATATCGTCTGCAAAATGGTCGAGAAGAATCCCAGCGTGGTGGGAATCACAGCGGCCATGTCGGCGGGGACGGGCCTGTCGAAATTATCCAAAAAATACCCGAAGAATTTTTTTGACGTCGGCATTGCAGAGCAGCATGCCGTCATGCTGGGCGCCAGCATGGCCTGCGAAGGCGTTCGGCCGGTGTGCGCGATCTATTCCACTTTCTTGCAGCGCGGATTCGACCAGATTTATCATGACGTCTGCATTCAAAACCTGCCGGTTATATTCGCCATCGACCGCGCGGGCGTCATCGGCGATGACGGCGCCACTCATCAGGGATTATACGACATCGCCTATCTTCGCGCGCTTCCCAACATGGTGGTATCGGCGGCCGCCGACGAACGCGAACTTTCGCAGCTGTTCTGGACGGCGTTGAAGCATGACGGGCCGTTTGCCATACGCTATCCGCGGGCGAGCGGAGAAGGCATCGACTGGTCGCCGGAAGAGGCGCCGATTCCCATCGGGAAAGGCGTGATCCTGGAGGAAGGATCGGAAGTCGCGATTCTGGCTTATGGCTACATGGTGCATCGCGCTCTGGAGGCGGCGGCGCTTTTGCGAAAAGAGGGAATCCGGCCGACGGTCGTGAATATGCGCTTCGTCAAGCCCTTGGATAAAGAGTTGATCCGAAGCCTCGCCTCCAATCACACTCACATGGCGACTTATGAGGATCATGCCATCGTCGGCGGCTTCGGCGGCGCGGTTTCCGAAGCGCTGCACGATATGGGATTGGAGCAGATCCCCTTGCTGCGTCTGGCGGTTCCGGATGATGTGATCGAACAAGGCTCGCGCAGTCAAATTTTTGAAGAACACCGCTTGATGCCGAATCAAGTCGCCAAGCGAATTGCCGAGTTTGTTCATTCGTCCAAATCCGCTATCGCCATGGTGAAATAATTGGGGCGTCAGATTCCAGCGAAGATCCAATCCCTCTCTGTTTTTCAACGGCGGGGGATTTTTTCTGCTTAGTCGGAATTCGGAGTGTTTTAGGAAAGTCGTCTTCTCATTTTTTTTATTTCTTTTACACTATGACACGGAGGTTCGCGACGGCGTCATGCAAAGTAAGGAGGCGGCGTAAGAAACGCCGATCCAACTTTTGAAAACATGAAAACACGAAAATCATTACCGCAAGGAACCAATCTCCGCCTGCTGCTTGAAGAGTGCGAATGCGAAAAGTCTTTTCTTTATGAGCATTCGTCGACAAAGCGGGCGATTGCCGATGCCATAGAATCGGTTGGATTTCAATACTTGGCCGATACGGGTCATTCGTTTCAAGAGGGCGGGTATACGTCCGTCTTTATTCTCGCGGAATCGCACGTCGTGGTTCACACCTGGCCGGAGCATAATCATACGGTCATTATCGATGTCAGCGTCTGCGATTTCCGGCGGCCCAACCGTGATCGGACGCTGGATCTAGGCCGGCGAATTTCCGAGATTTTTCGTCCTCAAAAAACCGTGCAAGAAGTACTTCCCATGATCCCTCGTCTTTCGGATCAAGTCCTTCCCGGTCAGGGCTACTATGTGGAAATTGAAGAATTGAGGGCGATTCGATCCAGCGCGCATCAGGATATATTGATTGTCGGCACCAAACCGTTCGGCCGGGCGCTGCTCATCGACGGCATTTTTCAAACCAGCGAAAAAGATGGATTTTTCTATCACGAACCCTTGGTGCATACCCCCATGCTCTCGCATGAGAATCCTGTCAATGTATTGATCTGCGGAGGCGGCGACGGGGGCGCCGCATGGGAAGTCTTGAAGCACCCGTCGGTGGAGTCCTGTACGATCGTCGAGATCGACCGGGAGGTTGCGGATTTATGCAAAAAAGAATTGCCGGGCGTTCATCGCCATGCGTTTGACGATCCGCGGACGAATTTATGCATCGGCGACGCCTATGATTTTGTGAAGCATTGTGAAGCGGAATTCGATGTCATTGTGCTGGATGCGACGGATCCCGGCGGGATATCGCAGCCATTGTTCACCCGAGATTTTTACCAGGCGGCGCATTCGATTCTAGCCAAAGACGGCTGCATGTCTTTGCACGCCGGGGCGCCGCTGCAGCCGAATGAAGCGCGCGATGCGGCGGTGGAGGCGATACAGCAGGTTTTTTCGAATGTTTATCCCTATTTGAATTTCGTTCCCTGTTATGGAACGCTGCTTTCCTATTTTGTCTGCTTTAAGGGGGAAGGCGACATCGCCTCGCCCGAAGAGATGGTGCGGAGGATGGTTCAACGGGGCATTTCCGATCTTCAATGCCTGAATCAAGAAACTTACGCAGCGCTTTTCGCCATTCCGCCCTGTCTGGAAGCGGCATTGCCGGCGAGCAGACGCGGCGCTCTTTCAAGATAGTTTTTTATCCCTTCGACCGTTTCCGAATCCCATTCCGTTTAGTAAACGAAAAAACAAGACATTATTGAGTCAAGTTAGCAGGGCCCTGCTGCGCCTGCTGAATTAAATAGTGGTCGGCCAACACAAGCCCGGCCATCGCTTCGACGATGGGAACCGCGCGGGGGAGCACGCAGGGATCGTGGCGGCCGCGGGGCTTCAAGATTGTCGGTTCGCCTTGGGGCGTGACAGTCTGCTGCGGCTGAAGGATGGTGGCCGTCGGCTTGAACGCCGCGCGGAAGAATATATCTTCGCCGTTGCTGATGCCGCCCTGCACGCCGCCGGATCGATTAGTTTGAGTGCGGATCCTGCCTTGGCTTGCGATAAACGGATCGTTGTGTTCGGAGCCTTTCATCGTAACGCAGTCAAAGCCGCTGCCCAGTTCGAATCCCTTCGCGGCGGGAATGGAGAGCA
>JAFGTC010000107.1 GCA_016934335.1 Candidatus Omnitrophota bacterium
GCCGCCCATAGCGCGCCGGCAGTGATCGGCGTCTCATTTTTTTGATCGAGAACCGAGAGAAGCAGGGGAATGAATTCCGACAATGCTTCGGGATTCTCCGCCAAAATCGCCCCCAAGACCTGGGGAGCGAACCATCCCATGTTTCCCGATTCGTCATTGAGCATCCACACGAGGCGTCGGCAGAAATTCTGGACGAAGGGTAGATCTTTGCGCGCCCAGATGGAAGAGGCGGCCGCGATGGACTCGACCGCCTGCCATCGGATCTCTTCGTCATGATCGTAGGTTCGCGCCAGAAGTTTGGTCAAAATAGATTTCTTTTTACTCGCCAGTTCGCGAATTCGATTTACATCCTTGTCTTGCAAAGCCGCGAGAATTTCATCTTTCATGATTTGGATGCCTATCAACCTTTCTGAGAAACATGGCGTCCCTGTTTCAGGATGCCGATTAACTTACATACAAATTCTATAGAGTATATGTGAATAATGCGATTATTCCGATAATCCATAGAATTTCATCGGTCTTTTTGTGAATATGAATAGACAATCAAAAAAAGATCGTTTACAATCCATCTTCTTGAAAGGGCGTCCTTTCGTGCATGACTTACATTCCAAACAGTGGAGGGCTTTGAGATAATGATCATTCCCCATGGATCCGATAAGTTAAATCCCTTGTTTATTCTAGATGAAAGCAAGCGGAAAGAATTGATTCAAGAGGCGGAGGGACTGCCGTCTCTTGTCGTGAGTTCGGCGGCCGCCGCGAATGCAGTTATGCTCGGCAGCGGATATTTCAATCCGTTAAAAGGGTATATGAATAAGGCTGATTCGTTAAGCGTGGCGGATGCGATGCACACAACCGGCGGATTGTTCTGGCCGGTCCCCATCGTGAATATGGTCGAAGACGCATCGGCGATCAAGGGCGTTAAGCGCATCGCGCTTCGCGATCCGAACGTTGAGGACAATCCTGTTTTAGCCATTCAGGATGTGGAGGCGATTGAAGAATTCAGCGATGACGACATGGCGTTCATGACGGAAAAGATTTTCCGAACGGATGATCCCAAACATCCCGGCGTCGCGGCCTTCAATTCGGTGGGCAAGACGGTCATATCGGGGCCGATCCAGGTGTTGAATTTTTCCTATTTTGAAAAAGATTTCCCCGAAACATTTCGAACTGCCTACCAAATTCGAGATGAGATGGAAAAGTTGGGATGGGAAAAGGTCGTAGCTTTTCAAACGCGCAATCCCATGCACCGCGCGCATGAGGAATTATGCCGGATGGCGCACGCCGCCGTCGGCGCGGATGGAATTCTCATTCACATGCTGCTCGGCAAATTAAAGGCAGGCGACATCCCCGCCGATGTACGCGACGCCTGCATTCGAAAGATGGTGGAACTTTATTTTCCTCCCAATACAGTGCTGATTACCGGATATGGCTTCGACATGCTTTATGCAGGACCGCGCGAAGCAGTGCTGCATGCGATTTTCCGGCAGAATTCGGGCTGCACGCATCTGATCGTCGGGCGCGACCACGCAGGCGTGGGCGATTATTACGGCCCCTTTGACGCCCAGAAGATTTTCCACGACGAGGCGCCTGAAGGCGCGTTGAAGATTGAAATTTTCGAAGCGGATCATACCGCCTGGTCGAAAAAATTGAACCAGGTTGTCATGATGCGCGATCATCCTGATCATACAAAAGAGGATTATGTGTTCTTGTCGGGCACAAAAGTGCGGGAAATGCTTTCCAACGGCGAAGCTCTTCCCGTTGAATTTTCACGCCCTGAAGTGGCCGCCATTTTGATGAATTATTACCAGTCGCTCTAAGGCGTTTGCCGCCTAATTGAATTATCTAAAAAAGAGAAGAGGGATTGCCGTAGCGGCGCCCTCTTTTTTTTCTTCTGATTTCTGCGCCGGGAGATTACCGATTCTCCTGTGTGTTTAAGGTAAATCCAACCGAATCGTCATTTCTTCAAAGGGAGATTCGCAGAATGGTCATCTTGCGGAAGCAGCATTCATCATGATTAAAAATGAATGCATGATGCAGCGAATAATCCAAGCGGGCCTTCTTTAACGAAATTGATAATAATCCGGATAAATTACGCCAAATTCATGGGTAGATTATTATCTATGAGAAAAATGCAGGTTTCAAAGAATTTTTACTATTTTATTTCATGATATCTCTAGTAGTTATATGGGCTATGTTTGTTTATCCTGATAAAAGAACGGGTATTCATTTTATCATTCATTGAAATGCAGGAAAATCTTATGTTTTGCCAGTGAATCATAGAACCCTAAAAAAACAGCTAAGAATTCTGTATTTTTGCCTTGACTTAGTGAATTTTCTATATTAGTCTTATTAAAAGAATCTACTTGTGAGATGATTTTTTTGAAATGTGGAAAACGAATCTTCTTCTTTGTTATTCTCTATCATTCTGACATTTCTTGAAAGATTTTTATTGTCTGCCTTTTTGACAGGGATCATTTAATAGGTTGTAAATTCAGAGTTTAAGTACGAATTTCATGCCATCGCATCATTGTATCGGCATCAAACAGCGAATGTGGGAACGAGTCGTTTGTCTTTTATTGGCAATCATGACGATTTTCAAATCTTCTTTATTATATTTTTCATCTCTTGGTATGAGAAAAATCAAAGCCAATTGATCGATTTACTCCGTGGAAAGGAGGTGGGGGCGGTATCTTCTTCGAAATTGGAGAATGAATCAGCGGGGAATATTGGCTGAATCATTTCCCTGGCAAAAAATCAAACAATTACGTGAGGAGGAATTGTCAATGCCAAGTTATGTCATTCCTGAAAAGTGTGACGGATGTAAGGCGTTAGATAAAACGGCATGCCAGTATATCTGTCCGAACGACCTCATGGTGCTCAACAAAGATATCATGAAGGCTTACAACTGTGAGCCGGAGATGTGTTGGGAGTGCTACAACTGCGTCAAAATATGCCCTACCCAAGCAGTGGAAGTGCGCGGTTACGCTGATTTCGTTCCCTTGGGCGCCAGCGTGACTCCCATGCGAAGCACCGATTCGATTATGTGGACGGTCAAATTCCGCAATGGAATGTTGAAGCGATTTAAATTCCCCATTCGAACCACGCCGGAGGGCTCCGCGGTTCCCGATGGAGGATGGAGCACAGGTTCGGATGATCTCTCGAGCCCTTGCCTCTTTAGCGAGCCTGAATCATTGGGACTGCCCGATATACCCAAAATATAAAAGGAGGTGATATTGTGGCTAATTTTGAAACCGTAGAGGTTGTCACTGATCTGCTGATCCTGGGAGGCGGCATGGCCGCCTGCGGGGCCGCCGTCGAAGCCGCCTATTGGGCGAAAAAAAATAACATCAAAGTGACGTTAGTCGACAAGGCGGCCATGGACCGCAGCGGCGCCGTCGCAATGGGGCTTTCGGCGATCAACCAATATGTGGGATTAAAAGACGGAAAAAATACGCTGAAGGATTATGTGGACTATGTCCGCAATGACCTGATGGGGATCACTCGTGAAGATCTGGTCGCCAACATAGCTCGTCATGTGGATTCAACCGTCCATTTGTTTGAAAAGTGGGGCCTTCCCATCTGGAAGGATGAAGATGGGAATTATGTGCATGAAGGCCGCTGGCAGTTAATGATCAATGGCGAGTCTTACAAAGTTGTCGTCGCCGAAGCGGCCAAGAATGCATTGGGCATGGAAAATATTTATGAGCGCGTCTTTATCGTCGGCCCGTTGATGGACGGCGAGCGCGTCGCGGGCGCCGTCGGATTCAGCGTCCGCGAAAACAAGTTTTATGTGTTTAAGGCGAAAGCAGTGTTGGCGGCGATGGGCGGCGCGGTTCACGTCTTCAAGCCGAGGTCGTCCGGCGAAGGCTTGGGGCGCGCATGGTATCCGCCGTGGAATTCCGGCTCCAGCGCCTATTTCACTCTGAAAGCCGGTGCGGAAATGACCTGCCAGGAAGTTCGCTTCATCCCGGTTCGCTTCAAAGACGCTTACGGCCCGGTCGGGGCCTGGTTCCTGCTGTTCAAATCGCGTGCGACCAACGCATTCGATGAAGAGTATATGCAGACGCGCCGTCCCGAGTTGGATAACTGGGTGCCTTATGGGCATGTGAAGCCGATTCCGGCCAATCTGCGGAATTGGCTGGGCATGCTGGATGTCATGGAAGGCAAGGGCCCCATTTATATGCGCACCGAGGAAGCGATAGAAAAACTGTCGCAGGCGGAGCCGGATGAAAAACTGCGCAAGAAAAAGTTGAAGGAACTTGAAGCGGAAGCATGGGAAGACTTCCTCGACATGACTATATCGCAGGCGATTATGTGGGCGGGCACCAATGTCGCTCCTGAAGAGAAGCCGTCGGAAATCGCAGCGGCTGAACCGTACTTCATTGGATCGCACTCCGGCGCCTCCGGCGCATGGGTCAGCGGTCCGGAAGATATGGCGCCGGAAGAATATCAATGGGGCTACTGCAACATGTCGACGGTTCAGGGATTGTTCTGCGCGGGAGACGCGTCCGGCGCCTCCAGCCATAAATTCTCCTCAGGCTCGCACGCGGAAGGTCGCATCGCCGGCAAAGCTGCGGTGAAATACTGTGTGGATAATTCCGATCAGCCGAATGTCGATGCAAGTGAAGTCGAAAAATTAAAAGAAGAAATTCTGGCGCCTTTAGATCGCTTCGAAGAATTTAAAAAAGCCTCCAGCGATCCTGACATCAATCCCAATTACATCAAGCCGAAGGCCTTCATGTTCCGACTTCAAAAGATCATGGACGAATACGCCGGCGGCGTTTCCGCCCAGTTTAAAACCAGCAAGCCTTTGTTGGATAAAGGTCTTGAATTGTTGACCTTTTTGCAGGAAGACTCCGAAAAATTGGCCGCCAGCGACCTGCATGAACTGATGCGCTGCTGGGAAAACGTCCATCGCATGTGGCAGGCGGAGGCGCATGTGCGCACTCTCCTTTTCCGCGAAGAAACCCGTTGGCCCGGGTATTATTACCGCGCCGATACGCCCAAGATGGATCAAAAAAATTGGAAGTGCTTCGCTAATTGTCAATGGGATCCAAACGCCAAGCAATGGAATATGATGAAGCGCGAGATCCTGTCGATTGTCGGCGAGCCCGCCGATCATGAACTTCTTGGCGGATAAAGACAGTTATGTATAACTGAAGAACGATGCGATCAATTTCCCTCCGGAAATTTTTCGATATCTTTCCGGAGGGAATTTTCTCTTGAGAAAATGGCAGGAATTCTGCGCGCATCGATTCACTCAAAGGCGACTCCGATCAAGTCGAAGATTATCTGTTAAATCAAATACAATGGCGAATTTCGATCACTCTTCAGATTTCAATGCACAGATGGCGCCGCCTGCCTGCCCTCATTGTGGAAGTGCGCTGCGGAAATGGTCGGCGCCGGATAATTCCAGTTGGGAGGGGGGATATCAATATATTTGTTTCAACGATGACTGTCCCTACTATGTGCGCGGCTGGAATTGGATGTCTACGCAATATCAAGCGAACGCTTCGTATCGACACCGGTTTGATCCCGCCACGGGGGAAAGCGGTCCGATTCCCGTTTGGTCGAAAGACGCTCTGAAAAACAACATCATCGATTAGCGCCGAAGCTGGAAATAAGCGTCTATCCGTCGCCGTCATAAAAGAATGAAATAAAAAGGAATCAATGGTTTTTTCATAATGAAAGAGATTGCACAATTCAAAGAAACGATTTTAAAAAATTATCCCCGCTGCAGCGAAAAAGATACTTTCCAATTTTCTTGTCATCGTCATGTGAAGTGTTTCAATCGATGCTGCGCGGATGTGAACATTTTTCTTACTCCCTACGACATTCTGCGCCTGCGAAAGCATCTCGGCGTATCTTCCCAGAAATTTTTGGATGATTACACCCTGATTCCCATCGACCGCAATCAGAAATATCCGGTTGTTCTTTTGAAAATGAGTGATGCTCCCGGGAAGCCGTGTCCCTTTGTCAAAGAAGATGAGGGCTGCACGGTTTACGAAAACCGCCCCTGGGCGTGCCGTATGTATCCGGTCGGTCTGGCGTCTCCCAAAGACGACGATTCTGCGGCGGAGGGGAAATTTTACTTTATTTTAAGAGAGCCGGATTGCGAGGGATTCAACGAGAAAAAAGAGTGGACCATCGGCGAATGGATCGAAGATCAAGGAATCGAAGAGTACAGCGAATTAGGGGAAGGCTTCAAAGAAATCATCCTGCATGAACGCATGCAAGATGACAAACCGCTCGATCCCAAAAAGATGGAGATGTTTTTTATGGTGTGCTACAACATCGATTCATTTCGGCGCTTTGTCTTTGAAAGCCGTTTTTTGCAGATGTTTGAAGTGGATGAATTTATGTTGGAGCAGATTAAAACCGATGATGTGGAATTGATGAAATTTGGTTTTGAATGGTTGAAATTCAGTTTGTTCAGCGAACAAACCATGAAAATCCGACCTGATGTCCTTGAAGCCAAGAAAAGAGAGCTTCGAGCGGCTCAATAATCAAGCCTCAATAATTGCAAATTAGCAGGGACGAGAAACAACATGACTTTAGAAAATAAAACCATACTCGTTATCGGAGGAGGGATCAGCGGGATCACAGCGGCTGTGGAGGCGGCTGAAGTGGGCTTTGAAGTTATTTTGATTGAAAAAGAAGCCTACTTGGGAGGGCGCGTCGCTCGCACATACAAATACTTTCCTAAAATGTGCCCGCCTTCCTGCGGAATGGAAATCAATTTTAAACGAATCCGCAACAATCCCCGAATCAAGGTATTGACGCTTTCGGAAGTGACGAAAATCACCGGCGATGCAGGAAATTTCGAGGTCTCTGTTCGTAAAAATCCTCGTTTTGTTACAGGCAGGACGGCCATCCCGAGTTCGGTCGTCGATAAACTTTCTTCGGAAATTGACAGCGATTTTAATTTAGGAATGAATCAAACCAAGGCGTTGTATTACCCGCATCCCATGGCTTTCCCGCCCCAATATGTCTTGGACAAAGAAGCCCTTTCGCCGGAGGATCGAGCCATTCTGGAAAATGAATGCGGGGAGGGGGCGATCGATTTCGATCAGCAGCCGGAAGAATTGACTTTCAAGGTTGGGGCGATCATCGCAGCGACCGGCTGGAGTCCTTATGACGCCCAGAAGATGGAAAATTTGGGCTTCGGCCGATGTGAGAATGTCATCACCAACGTCATGATGGAGCGGTTGTCCGATCAGACGGGGCCGACGCAGGGCCGACTCATTCGCCCATCCGATCAAAAAGAAATCAAGAATATAGCTTTCGCTCAATGCGCGGGCTCGAGAGATGAAAAATTTCTCCCTTATTGTTCGGCTGTTTGCTGCATGGGCTCATTGAAGCAGGCCCGTTATGTTCTGGAAAAAGATCCGGAAGCCCATGTCTCCATTTTTTATATCGATATTCGCACCATCAGCCGTCATGAGAAATTTTACTATGATTTGCTGGAGAATGATCGTGTGACTTTTATTAAAGGCAAAGTAGCGAAAGTCGCCGAAGATCCAAATACGCAGGATCTTCTCATCGAAGCGGAAGACAGTCTGCAGGGAGCGAAGATTCATCAAACGTTCGATCTCGTTGTTCTGGCGACCGGCGTCGTACCCAATACAGCTCATGCCAAAATCCCCTATGAAGGTCTTCAATACGATGAATATGGGTTTATCCGTCCCAATGGAGTGAAAGGGATTTATTCGGCGGGATGCATTCAACGGCCCAGCGATGTTTCGCGATGCGTCCGTCAGGCGACCGGCGCCGCGCTCAAGGCGATTCAGTGTTTGAAAGGATAAAAGGAGGCTGGTATGGAAGACAAGGTTGGGGTTTACATTTGCACTGGCTGCTCCATCGGTGAAGCCCTGGATATCGAGGCCTTGTCCAAGGTTGCTCTGGATGAGTTGAAGGCGCCCGTCTGCAAAACGATCGCGGACTGCATGAACGGCGGCTTGGATGTTATTCGCCGGGATGTGGAATCCGAGGGATTGAACAAAATTGTATTAGCCGCATGTTCGCCGCGCGAGGATTTCGGCAAAGATCCATTCGGGCAGGGCATTCATGTGGAGCGCGTCAATCTGCGGGAAGGGGTGGTCTGGTGCCAGCCTCCGAATGACGAAGACACGCAAATGATGGCGGAAGACTATCTTCGCATGGGGATCGTCAAAGCGCAGAAAACCCAGCCCCTCGATCTCTTCGAAGAACATGAGCGCATCAACAAGAATCTTCTTGTCGTCGGAGGGGGGATCACGGGATTGACGGCGGCCGTTGAAGCGGCGGAAGCCGGATATGATGTGATTCTCGTCGAAAAAGAAGTGGATTTGGGCGGATGGATGGCCAAATGGTACAAATCGTTTCCTACTTTTACGCCTTATCAAGATTTGGAGGATAACGGCGTTTCCGGACTGGTAGAACAGGTTCAATCGCACCCAAAAATCACGGTGCGCACTTCAACGGAAATCGCTAAAATCGAAGGCGGGCCGGGGCTGTTTGACGTTGTCTTCAAGTCCAACAACGGTCAGCCTGCTTCCTCGGAGCCGCTTCGAGTCGGCGCCGTCATTCAAGCGACGGGGTGGAAGCCCTTTGAGCCCGAATGTTTGGAGAAATTGGGCTACAAGAAATTCGATAATGTCGTGAGCAGCATTCAGTTTGAAGAGATGGCCAAGTCAGGCAGACTATCCAGACCTTCGGAGGGGAAGCCGGCCAAGAACGTTGTTTTCATCCAATGCGAAGGTTCTCAAGACGACGAATATTTTTCATACAACTCGTCCGTCAGCAGCATGGTGTGTTTGAAGCAGGCTTTGTATGTACGGGAAAAATCCGACAATGTCAAAGCCTTTATTTTTTATGATCATTTTCGAACGCCGGGCCAATATGAAGATTTTTATAAGCGCGTTCAACAAGACCCAGGCGTTTTTCTTTCGAAAGGCCAGGTTGAATCCGTAACGGAGCAGGATGACGGTTCGCTGCTCGTGACGGTCGCCGGCTCCATGCTGGGCGAGAAAATTTCCATCAAAGCCGATATTGTCGTGTTATCGCTGGGCATGATGCCGGCGTCGGCGGACGGGGAGGCGATTCGCGCTTGGATCGACGCCAAAGCCGCGGTCGCCAAAGCGGAGCAGGAAGGAAACAAAGTTCAGGAAGATGTTCTGGCGCTTTCCCGAAAGCCCCAACCCGACGAACCCATCTTGCACTTGAATTATCGGCAGGGGCCCGATCTACCGGTTTTAGAGCATCATTATCCGGATTCGCATTTTATTTGCTTCCCCTATGAAACGCGGCGGACGGGAATCTATGCGGCGGGCTGCGTTCGCAGTCCGATGGATGCGCTTTCCTGCCGAGAGGACGCCGCCGGAGCGGCGTTGAAATCCATCCAATGCGTGGAGATGACGTCGCGAGGCGAGGCGGTGCATCCGCGATCCGGCGACATTTCTTACCCCGAATTTTTCCTGCAGCGATGCACCCAGTGCAAGCGCTGCACGGAAGAATGCCCCTTTGGTGTATTGAATGAAGATGCAAAAGGAACGCCGCTTCCCAATGCGACTCGATGCCGCCGGTGCGGCGTCTGTATGGGGGCGTGTCCGGAGCGCATCGTCAGTTTCAAGGATTATTCGGTCGACATGATCGCTTCCATGATCAAGAAGGTCGAGATCCCGGATGAGTTTGACGAAAAGCCGCGCGTTCTGGTATTGGCTTGCGAGAACGACGCCTATCCGGCCTTGGATATGGCCGCTCGCAAAGGATTGACTTACAGCCCGTACGTCCGCGTCATCCCGCTGCGCTGTCTGGGATCGATGAACATCGTCTGGGTGGCGGATGCGCTGTCGCGGGGATTTGACGGGATCATCATGCTGGGCTGCAAGTACGGCGACGATTATCAGTGTCATTTTATTCGGGGCAGCGAACTGGCCGATCGGCGCGGCGTGAATGTCAAAGAAAAACTAGAGCAGCTTGCTCTGGAAAATGAGCGCGTTGAACTGCATCAAGTTGAAATTACCGATTATGAAAAAATTCCCCAAATTATCAATAACTTCATGGATGTGATTGAAGAGATTGGATTCAATCCGTTCAAGGGAATGTAAGTTTTTGCAGGGCGGCGTGATTCGAGAGGGATAGAGACGTCTGAAGAATGGATTGGGAGAAGAAAGAATGACAGCAAGCGTCGTAGAAAATAGGCCGCAAGATTCTATGGCTGCATCCAAAGGAAAATTAGTAGAGCCGGATTTAAATTTCATCAGGGAAATATCGCGTCTTGGCGGCGATTCGTTCAAAAAATGTTATCAATGCGCCACCTGTTCCGCCACATGCCCCATATCGCCCGATGATAAGCCCTTTCCTCGAAAGGAGATGGTGTGGTCGATTTGGGGATGGAAGGATCATTTAATCAAGGATCCCGACGTCTGGCTGTGCCATCAGTGCAATGACTGTTCCGCCGTCTGTCCTCGTGAAGGAAATCCGGGCGATATTCTGGCCGTGATTCGAAAATACAGTTATCTGTATTATGCTTTCCCCAAGTTCATGGGGAAATTCTTATACGAACCGAAATATCTTCCGATCATTGCCGCTCTTCCTTTTGTTATACTTTTTGTGATTGTCGCTTTGTTTGGAAATTTCCAGCCGGAAGGCGACATCGTTTTCAAAAAGTTTCTTTCTCATCCTTTCCCCTTGGACTTTCTTTTTATTCTCGTCGCTATGTTCGCCCTTGTTTCGGCGGCTGTCGGCGGGATGCGTTTCTGGAAGGCTTTGCAGGAAGGCCCCCGCCCTCCGGTAAATAATCCACGGGGCTTTACGGCGGGATTGATAGAAGCGGTGAAGGAAGTTGCAACGCATAAACAATTCAATGAATGCGACAAAGCGAATCCGAGATTTTATTCCCATTTGCTCACATTTTATGGATTTGTCGCTCTGTTCATCACTACGTCGCTGGTGTTTTTGGGATTGTACCTGCTGGACTTGGAGACGCCTCTGCCCTTGTTGAATCCCATTAAGATTTTGGGGAATCTCGGCGCTCTCGCCTTTTTGATCGGAACAGGAATGATGCTTTATCTCCGCTTGACTGATGAAGAGAGAGCCGGCAAAAATTCGTATAACGACTGGCTGTTTCTCGGTCTGATGTTTGGATTGGCTGTAAGCGGCGTGTTGACGGAGGCGCTTCGATTGGCGGGAATCGCCGTCGCGGCCTACTCGATGTATTTTGTTCACTTGGCTTTGATTTTGTCCATGATGGTCTATTTTCCTTTTTCAAAATTTGCCCACCTGCTCTATCGTACGCTCGCCATTGTTTATTATCATGGATATGCCGCATCGGCGTCCGAAGCGAAAGAAGCACTCATGGAAAACAAGCAGGAATTGAAAGATGAAACGGTGCAGCCGAACGCCGCTTAAACATAACCATCATTTATTTTTGGGAGATCAACCATGGAAGAACCGCGCGGGATATCGATGCTTTGGAAATTAGAGGATTATTGGGCCATTTGGCTGGGATTTTTGTTGATCGCCATCGGTTTGATGATATTTCTTCCCCGTCCTCCCGACGGCATGCGGGAAAATATCAACGCGGCCAATGCTATTATGCAGCAGGAGGCCAATGCGGCGCCCATCAAGACCATCGCCTGGCATAAAGCGAACGATTCCAAAATGAAAATCAAAGCGAGCGGCGAGGGATATGCCAAACAACTGGCCAATTGGATCGCTCATCCTCAAGGTTGGAAAACCAATCCGATCGAATCATTGGCGTTAAGCCAAGAGAAAGCCGAGGCGAAAAACTCGTCGGCGGCGCCCAAATATGAAGCGGCCCAAGCCTACACAGCCGAAGTTCTTACGGAGGCTCAGGAGGCGGAAAACGCAGCTCGAGCGGCGGGATTTAAGGATGCAAGCCTCAATGAGAAAGCCAAATCGGCCATCGCCGAATGGCGAAAGGCGGTCAACGAAGAATCAGCCGCCAAGAAAAAAGCGTCGGTTTCCTCCTATAATCACATCCTCCATCTGATTGTTCTTTGTATTTTTCTCGCTGTTTTCTTCGGCGTTGGAATGGCGGTCATGGGGAAGTCGTTTTCTCAATTCTGCGCGGCGTTTCCCGTCGTCTTTTTGATTGCCGTCCTGGCCTACATGTTGGATGCTCAATCCACGATGAAAGAGTACGGCATCGGCTACGCCGCTTGGGCGATTATCTTCGGGCTGTTGATCAGCAACACGATCGGTACGCCCAAATGGCTTATGCCGGCGGTTCAGACGGAGTATTACATCAAAACCGGTTTGGTTCTTTTGGGCGCGGAAATTTTGTTCGGAAAGATTTTGGCGATCGGTACGCCGGGCATTTTCGTAGCATGGGTCGTTACGCCCATTGTCTTAATTGCGACGTATCTTTTCGGTCAAAAAATTCTCAAAATTTCATCGCGAACCTTAAACATCACGATTTCGGCCGATATGTCCGTCTGCGGCGTTTCCGCAGCGATTGCCACGGCGGCCGCCTGCCGCGCCAAGAAGGAAGAACTGACCTTGGCGGTCGGAATGTCGCTGATATTTACGTCGATCATGATGATTATTATGCCTAACTTTATTCTGGCGGTCGGCATGGATCCGGTATTAGGCGGCGCCTGGATGGGCGGCACCATCGATGCAACCGGCGCAGTGGCGGCGGCGGGCGCATTTTTAGGAGACAAGGCTTTGTATGTCGCCGCGACCATCAAAATGATTCAAAACGTTTTAATCGGCGTCATCGCGTTTTTTGTGGCGGTTTATTGGTGCTGGAAAGTGGAGCGAGACGAATCCGGCAGCCGCATTTCAATCATGGAGATCTGGCATCGATTCCCCAAATTCGTGCTGGGCTTCATCACGGCTTCGATCTTGTTTTCGATTCTCTATCAGGCGATGGGCGGCGACGTCGGATATGCCATGGTCGACAACGGCGTTCTTCGTGGTTTCACGCGCATCTTCCGCGGCTGGTTCTTCTGCATGGCGTTTGTCAGCATCGGCCTGGCCACCGATTTTCGTGAATTGAAAAAGTATTTCGTCGGCGGAAAGCCCCTGATTCTCTATGTATGCGGCCAGTCGTTAAATTTAATTCTCACTTTAACGATGGCGTACATTATGTTCTATCTCGTTTTCCCGGATATCACGGCTAAAATCTAAGGAAGGATGGAGTCTCTTGGCATCTCTATGTAATACAAAAATGAACAAATTGATGACTGCGCCGTTTTGCATCCGGTTCCTTCCTTGGATTAAGTTATGTTCGGGATTGGTGTTGATATGGCTTTTTGTGTTCGTCGCGGCGCCTCGCGTTCAAAAATATTCCTATATCGCCAAGGTTCATGATGTGATTCGAGAAAACAATATCGATGCGACCGCTTTGGTTTATACGGAAATTCAAGAATTCGGCGATGCGGATGTTCATATTCGCGACGCCATGAATTATTAAAAATTGAAAATGATGGATAGCGAATAGGGGATCAAATCATGCAGGGATTAGATTGGTTGATTGGTGCGGTTCTGCCTTACGTCGCGGCGGCGGTTTGCCTCTTGGGCGTCGCGGCGCGCGCTCTGCAATGGCAGTTTATGCCAAAGCATGTTCGTTGGACGTTTTATCCCGCCCCTCAAAACTTGATGGATCAAGCCCGCTTTATGGCGGCGGAGATCTTTACGTTTCGCGCCATCCTCAAGCAAAACAAAATCCTTTGGATCGGCGCATGGATGTTTCATATCAGCATGGGCATTCTCGTTCTATGGCTGGTTTTCATGATGGCAGGCGCCCATGTTGCAGCGCTTTGTTGGATCGGAGCGATCCTGATGGGATGCACGGTTCTTTATTTGATTCTCTATCGTTTATTGCAGCCTGCGGCCAAGGCGGTTTCTACGCCGGTTGAGTATTTCAATCTTGGATTGTTTCTCTCCATCGTTCTCGCCTCGGCGTCCATGTATTTTTTTCAGCAGCCGTCTATCGAGGAAATTCGCCAATATCTTTTGCAACTATTAACGTTCCAGATCCCGGTTTTGCCGCAAGCGCCGCTGTTTCTTCTTGTCTTGTTTCTCGTTGAGGCGCTGATGATCTATTTTCCTTTCAGCCGCATGATTCATATGGTCAGCAAATATTTTGCATTCCATCGCATCAACTGGGGGCATTGACGGAATGCGAATGGACGCCGGTTTTGAGTGAACGATTATGATGAACCGCGATCTGACAAATCGATTTCATACCGCGGTGTTTCATCGTTTGGCGGGCAATGTCGCTGTAATCGACCGGGACTTCAAAATTGTAGAAGCCAATCAAAGTTTTTATGAAACCTTCGGCGATTGGGAAGGGAAATATTGCTACAACGTCTACAAGCGCTCCAACGATCCCTGCGATTCGTGCGTCGCGAAACTCACTTTCGAAGACGGTCAAAGCCGTACGAAGGAAGAAACCTGCTTCGGTCGAAACGGGCAGGCTGGTTATTACGTGGTACGGACGGAAGCGATTCAAGATGAAAACGGCTCCATTCCCTACGTGATTGAATTTTCCGAAAACTTGACGGAATCGAATAAACTGAATCGTGCGTTCCGAGTTCTTTTCGACCGTGTTCCATGTTATGTGCAAGTCTTGGATCGCGATTTGCGCGTTGTTCTAGCCAATGACAAACAGCGCGAAACATTTGGAGAAAGCGAAGGGAAATTCTGCTATCAACTTTATAAGCGGCGGGATTCCCGCTGTTATCCTTGTCCCGCCCTGCAGGCGTTTCAAGACGGAAAGATTCATTCTTCCGAACAGGTGGGATTCACCAAAGACGGCCGGCAGACGGTTTATGCCGTCACAGCCGCGCCCTTGGCTCTCAGCGGCGATGAGATCGGCCATGTCGTTGAAATCTCTATGGACGTCACCGAAGTTCGCAGTCTGGAAAAACAATTGCGCCGCGCGTACGCCATGGAGGAAAGTCTCATCAACAATTCAACCGACGGCATTATCGCCTTCAACAGCGATTTTCAAGTGATCATCTACAATCCCGCCGCCGAAAAAATTTTACAATATCCTGCGGGAGAGGCCGTCAGCGCCGGGATCAGCCAAGAAATGCTTCCTGTGGAATTTCGGAGCGTGCTGACGGGCGAGCAGCAAAGCTGCCGCTTGGTAGAGGCGGAACTGACCTCCAAAAACGGAGAAAAAATTCCGGTTCGTTTTCACGGCGTTCATCTTATGTATAACGATGGATCGTTAGGCTGGGCGGTATTTTTTCAAGATCTGCGCCCTTTGAAAGAACTGGAGCAGCAAAAATTGGAAGCGGAGCGTCTCTCCGCTGTGGGAGAAACCGTCGCCGGACTCGCGCATAGCGTTAAGAATGTTTTGCAGTCTCTGGAAGGAGGAATGTACGCTCTCCGAACGGGTTTGGAAAAGAAAAACGAAGAGCGCATGATGCGAGGATGGAAAGTCGTCGATAAAAACTTTGACAAGGTCTCAAAATTGGTAAAGGATTTTCTCGGTTTTTCCAAAGGCCGGCTTCCCGAGACGGAATGGACCCAGCCCAACGATTTGATACGAGACATGATAACATTGAACGAAGACGCCGCCAAAAAATCGAAAGTCGAGCTGATCGCCGATCTCGATCCGCATCTCAATCCGGCGCCGTTGGATCCCCATGGCCTTGATAGTTGTTTAACCAATCTGCTCTCCAACGCCATCGATGCGTGTCAAATGAGTGAGAAAGAAGGCGGGCGCGTGGTTCTTCGAACCCGGGAAGAAGGAGACGTTCTTGTCATCGAAGTGTCTGATAACGGCTGCGGCATGGATTATGAAGTGAAAAAAAGAGTCTTCACCACCTTTTTCACCACGAAAGGCGGCGGTGGAACAGGGTTGGGATTATTGACGACGCGTAAAATCATTCAAGAGCATGGCGGTAAGATTTCCATGACGTCCGAACCGGGGCGGGGAACGACGTTTCGAATCGAACTGCCCCGGAGTCGACTGCCCATTCCCAAGTAATTTTTGGTAATGCAAGTGATTTTTGGTGATGCAAGTGATTTTTGATGATAATTATATTAGCATTGATATCGTTATAGAAATATAATCGCTGGAGGAGAAGACTTTTATGACATCTCCTAACGAAAAAACCATATTGATCGTGGATGACGAACCGGAAATCGTCGATTTTCTCTCCATGGCGCTGGAGGACGAAGGATTCCATGTTGAAACGGCAAGCGATGGAAGCGAGGCGCTGCAATCCATTCAAAATCATAAACCCGATCTGATTTCGCTGGACTTAGTCATGCCCAAATATCCCGGCAGTTGGCTTTATCATCAATTGAAAAAAAACAAAGAATGGTCGAACATCCCCGTCCTGATCGTCACCGGCCACGCGCATGATGAACAAGGCAAAGCGGATTTCGACGAATTGTCTCTTTTGGTCGGCGGCAATCATCTCGAAAAGCCGATCAAATCGCATGATTATGTCAATGCAGTTAGGCGGTTGCTGCACATGGAGGAAACGGAGCAGGCTTCATCGGAAGCGTCGTCGGAATTAAGGCGGAAATTAGCGCAGCTCGCTGAAGGCGCCGATGAAGAATCTTTAAAAAAAGCACTGGATTTACTGAAAAAAAACAAGTGAATCCTGACAAACCATCCATGGGAAATCGATGAAGAGGATATCTTTATGACGGATGCAGCCAAAAAAACCATACTTGTTGTAGAAGATGAAGAAGATGTACGGCAGTTTTTGGTCATGGCTTTGGAAGACGCCGGCTACCAGGTTTATGCCGCGGAAGAGGGGCGCCAGGCTTTAAAATTCATCCAACGCGAGAGGCCGGATTTGATTACGCTGGATCTGATTATGCCCAACAAAACAGGCATCAGTCTGTATGGCGATTTACGCCGATCCACGTCGGAATTCAAAGATATTCCCATTATTGTGATCACCGGCGTTGATCAGCGCTCAAAAGGAATCATCAGTTTTCGGGAGTTGCTCGAAAATAAAAAAAGCGTGGCTCAACCGGAGGCGTATCTTGTGAAGCCGATTCGCGCCGACGAATTGTTGGATGCGGTTCGAAAAGCATTGAACGCTTAATATCGAGAAAAAAGGGCTGGATTCATTGATGAAGCATCCATGCCGTTCCTGTTCTAATGATAGAGAATGTGGGAGACATGAATATGTCGGAAAATACAAATCGCTCCGAAAATTCCAAAACAAAAAGAAAATATCCTTTTAAAATCGAACATCCGACGGAAGAACATCGTCCGGAAACCATGATCAACGCGATGAAGGATATCCTGAATGCGGATATCTACAAACTGCCTTTGTCCATCTATCTGGACACTTGCGCTCGGTGCAATACTTGCTCCACTACGTGTCACGTTTATCAAACCACGGGAAAAGTCGAAGACCTGCCGGCTTATCGTTCGGAAAAAGTGCGGCGCATTTACAAAAAATATTTCAGCCGCTCCGGCCGGCTTTTTGGACGACTGGCCGGCGCCAAGGAACTCAGCGAAGACGACATCAATTCCTTATTGGAAAGCGCTTATCGCTGCACCATGTGCCGGCGCTGCAATTTGGAATGCCCGATGGGCGTCGATAATGCGCTGATTACGCGCATCGCGCGAGTGATGCTCTCTTATCTGAATTTGATGCCCAGCAATTTCGAAATCAGCGTCAATTCTCAATTGGAGGGAGAAACGCGGAACACGTCCGCCATCCCCCGAATCGCTTTTCTCGATACCTTGGAATTTCTTAATGAAGAGATCGAAGAAATCGTCGGATGCGATATGGGATTTCCCATCGATAAGGAAGGCTCGGAAATCCTCTTTATCGCGCCGGTCAGCGATTACATGATGGAAGCGGAGACGCTGATGGGGAACGCCGTCGCTCTCAATGCGGCCGGAGCGGATTGGACGGTTGGAACCGAATTTTACGACGCTATCAATTACGGGCTTTTCTATTCGGATGAAAAACTGGAGCAGATTCTCCAATGCGTTCATGCCGAGGCTAAGCGTTTGAAAGTAAAAAAGATTGTTGTGGGCGAATGCGGCCATGCCACGAAAACCTTGAAATTATTTACCGAGATTCTATGCAAGGATTCTCCTGTCGAAAAAATAGAAAGCGTTCTTGAATTTACCGCTCATGCCATCATGGATGGCAAAATAAAACTGGATCCCTCGCGCGTCTCCGAAACGGTGACGTATCATGATCCCTGCAATTTGGGGCGTATGGGCGGCGTTTTGGACGAGCCGCGAACGATCCTGAAAGCCTGCACCGACAATTTCATCGAGATGTCTCCCACTCGAGAAGAGAACTACTGCTGCGGAGGCGGGGGCGGAACCGTAACCATGGATGACATCTACGACTTTCGCATGAATGTAGCCGGTAAAATGAAGGCCGATCAAATGCGCAGCGTTGGCGCGCATTATGTCGCCGCTCCCTGCGCCAATTGCAAAAAGCAGATTCGCGAATTGATCGATTTTCATAAAATCGATTCAACCGTAGTGGGCGTTCACGATTTAGTGCTCAAAGCGCTTGTATTAGATGATGCTTCTCAAAAAAAATCGGATAGCGATGAATCATGAGCATGGATGCTGAAAACAGCAATATCGTCGTCATCGGCGGCGTAGCCTGCGGGCCTAAAGCGGCGTCACGCGCTCGCCGCAGGGATCCTCATGCTAATATTACCTTGATCGAAAGAGGCAAAGAACTCTCCTATGCCGGCTGCGGTCTTCCTTATTACGTCGGAGGGGCCGTATCCGATATATCCAATTTACGCAAAACGACGTTTGATGTGATCCGCGATGAACAGTATTTTCGAAGCGTGAAAAACATCGATGTGCAGCTCCAAACCGAAGCCGTGAATATTAATCGGGCGAATCGTACGATTGCCGCTCGATCCATTGCAACAGGAATAATTAAAGAGATTCTCTATGATCAATTAGTTCTCGCCATGGGCTCAACCCCTTTCATTCCTCCCATAGAAGGGATTTCCCAAAAGGGCGTTTATTGTTTGCATGTTCCCGAAGACGCTGTTCAAATTCGTGAAAAAATTGAAAAAGGCGAGGCGGATCGCGCCGTCATCATCGGCGCCGGCCTGATCGGTTTGGAACTGGTAGAGTCTTTTTTCAATCATGCAGTGGATGTAACCGTCTTGGAATTGGCGGATGCAGTGCTGCCGTCATGTTTGGATCCGGATATGGCGGAATTTTTGAAAAATGAAGTGGTCCGGGAAGGCGTTGAGATCTATACGGGGCAACGTATTATTCGAATCGACATGGAGGATGGCACGGCAAGAGTTGTTACGCAGGATCGATCTTTCCCTGCTGACATGGTTATCGTTGCTGCGGGGAATCGCCCGAATGTGGGATTGGCCAGAGAGGCCGGACTGCGCATTGGAGAAACGGGGGCGATCTCGGTGAATCTCCGGATGCAAACCAGCGATCCGAATATTTATGCAGGGGGGGATTGCGTCGAATGCTGCGATTTAGTGAGCGGCCGGATGATTTACGCCCCGCTTGGATCTACCGCCAATAAGCATGGGCGAATAATCGGCGACAATATCACGGGGGGATGCGAGGAATTCGGCGGCGTCGTAGGAACCATGATTTTCAAGGTCTTAAACTTGACCGTCGCTAAAACCGGCCTGACAGAACAGGATGCGCGCGCATGCGGCTTTCGTGTTGCGACTTCGTTGACTCCTTGCCTCGATCATGTTCATTTTTACCCCGGCGGAAAATTTTTGATGATCAAAATCATTGCGGAACAGGAATCCGGGCGATTTTTGGGCGCGCAAATCATCGGTCCCGGCGATGCGGCCAAACGCGTCGATGTCCTGGCGGCGGCTCTTCAGAATCAAATGACTTTGCGAGACATCGCCAATCTTGATCTGGGCTACTCGCCGCCCTATTCGCACGCCATGGAGTGCGTCATCCAAGCGGCGAATCATGCTCGCAACCGCATAGACGGCTTAGCCCATGTGATGAACGCCGATCAAGTTCAGCAAAAGCTTCTCCAGGAAGACCTGCTGCTTCTTGACGTGCGCGAACAGAAAGAAGCCGAATCCAATCCCATTTTCTGCGAGGCCGTTAAAAATATCCCCTTAACTTCGCTGCGCTATCGTCTCGATGAAATTCCAAAAAACAAACCGATCGTCTGTTGCTGCGCTCAGGGAACTCGCTCGTATGAGGCATGCCTGATTTTGCAGGCGAACCATTTTGACTCCGTTTATTATTTAGACGGCGGGCTTCGAATTTGGCGGAGTTTTTTTCGTGATAAAAAGGAATGCTATTCATAACGATTTAGTCGATAGGAATAGTTAATTAATTTACTAGGATATGAAATTTTTAAAGAATCCATCTTATTGCTAAGTTCTATTGTGAATAGATTGAAGTCGTGTTACATCATGAAAATAAGAAAATAGTTTTCTCTAGTAGTTTAGTATGGAAATAGAGTAAAGTAAAAATGTATAAGTTAAGTTTTCTTATCATATTGCGCAACGATTTCCATACAAAACTATCTTTTTGCATGCTTGAACAAAATCAGGCATGCAAAGAAGGTTTATGAATTCTATTTTTTTGAGGGTTTATGAGTAAAAACATATTGATCGAGTTGACATGGCATTGATGAACATGGTATAGTAGATATCTATCAGTGAAAAGTTATGGGTGGATTTTTTCATTTATATTTTTTGTTATTGGATTTGTCGATCAATAATGCGTCATTTGGATAGTTTTTTACCAATTTTTTATAGATGTACAGGGACCATCATCGAGATTAGGCATATTGCATCCAGCTGATTCAGAATAAGTATTTGTAAGTAGTTTCATGATGAAAGGGAATTGTTTTATGTTGCTGATTAAGCATCCTTTCTAAAGATGATTCTATGATAAATCTATATCTGTAAGGCAATAATCATGGCTAAAATCGTTAAGAAAAAAAAGAAAAAATTAGGATCGGGAGGATTTAGCGCCCGCTCATCCGGTGGAACCGGTAAAATCGTAACGGATCTACGACCCAAGTATGTCCCCAAAATGCCGCCATGCATGAACGCGTGCCCCAACGAGACCAGTATACGAGAAATCATCACAACGATTGCGCAGGCGGAAAAGAAAGAGAAGCCTTACGAAATCGCTTTCACAGAAGCTTTTGATTTATTGATGGAAAAAAATCCCTTTCCCGCCGTCTGCGGTCGGGTCTGCCCCCATCCTTGTGAATCGGAATGCAATCGAAAAGAAAAAGACGGAGCGGTAAGCATCAATAACATCGAGCGCTTTGTCGGCGACTGGGCGATTGAGCATCAATTGAAGCCCAAAAAGAAAAGCGAAGAAGTTTATGCCGATAAAATTGCGGTGATCGGCGCGGGCCCGGCGGGATTGTCCTGCGCCTACCAATTGGCTCTTCAAGGATATCCGGTGACGGTCTTTGAAGCCTTTCCCAAACCGGGCGGGATGCTTCGATACGGCATCCCGGAATATCGCCTGCCTCGAGACATCCTCGATATCGAAATCGATCGCATTTTGGAATTAGGCGTCGAACTCAAATGCAATGTTTGCATCGGCCGCGATATTTCTTATGACGATTTGAAAAAAGAGTACAAAGTGATCTTTGTCGGCATCGGCGCGCATAAAGGGCTGCCGCTGAACGTGACGGGCGAAGATGCGGAGAACGTATATACAGGGGCTGATTTTTTGCATCGCGTGAACGCCGGCGAATCGTTGGATATTGGTAAAAAAGTGATTATCATCGGCGGCGGAGACAGCGCCATCGATGCGGCCCGCGTCTCTCTGCGCATGGGGGCGGAGCCGGTCATTCTCTATCGCCGAACGATCAAAGAAATGCCCGCCATCGATCATGAAGTCCACGAGGCGGAGCGCGAAGGGATCCGAATGGAATTTCTCGCTGCCCCGGTCGAAATGCTGCAGGGAGAAAATGGACGCGCCACCGGCATGAAATGCATTCGCATGGAATTAGGCGAACCGGATGATTCCGGCAGGCGTCGGCCCGTTCCCATTGAAGGCAGCGAATTTGACGTGGAGGCGGATACGATCATCGCGGCGATCAGCCAGGAGCCCGACTTTACAGGCGTGGAGCATTTACGCGAAGGGCGCGATTGGATCAAGGCGGATGATCATGGCGTCACCAAAGAAGAAAGCGTATTTGCCGGGGGAGACGCCATCGCCTTGGGGCTGGTTACGATGGCGATCTTTCATGGACGGCGCGCCGCCGAATTGATTCATTGCAATCTCCGCGGCATTCCTCCCGAGCCCAGGCCCGATCTACCTTTGATTAAACATGATCGGATGAAACTCGATTTTTACGAACCCAAAAACCGCCATGATGCTTCATCGATCCCTCCTGAAGCGCGCCTGCAGGATCCGTGGGCCGAAGTGGAAAATGGATTGACCCGAGAAGAAGCGATCGAGGAAGCCATGCGCTGCATGAGCTGCGGTTCGTGCTTCGATTGTGGAACCTGTTGGAAATTCTGCCAGGATAACGCCATCGTCAAACCTCCGGTTCCATTCGAACCGTACCGGTTTAAGTTGGAATTTTGTCAGGGGTGCAAAAAATGCGCCGAAGAATGCCCCTGCGGATACATTGAAATGGAATAAATAAATAACAATAGCATTTTTTCAACATTGTTGTTTCGACGGAGAGGAGTGCTTAATCCCAGCAAGGAGGAGAGAACCAACATGGCGGATGGACAAACAAACGGCAAAACGCCCAAACTCGATAAACTGGACAAGGGACCTTGGCCCAGTTTTGTGAAGGAAATCAAAAGGGCCGCCGAAAAAAATCCCATGAGTAAGGATCTTCTAGGGCAGCTGGAACTATCCTACGAAGATAAGATCGGCCACTGGAAGCATGGTGGCATCGTGGGCGTTTTGGGGTACGGCGGCGGCGTCATCGGAAGATATTCGGATGTTCCAGAAAAATTCCCCAATGTGGCCCATTTCCACACGATTCGCGTCAACATGCCGGCCGGCTGGTTTTACACAAGCGACGCTCTTCGTACATTGTGCGATATTTGGGAAAAACATGGCTCCGGATTGACGAACATGCACGGCTCGACCGGCGACATTGTTTTTTTAGGCACGCGGACGGAGCAACTTGAACCGATTTTTTCTGAATTGACGAAGGAAGGATTTGACCTGGGAGGATCCGGATCCGATGTCCGGACGCCCAGCGCCTGCGTCGGTCCGGCTCGCTGCGAATGGGCTTGTTACGACACGTTGAAATTGTGTTATGACTTGACGATGGAATACCAGGATGAACTCCATCGCCCCGCCTTCCCATACAAATTCAAATTCAAATGCTCCGGCTGCCCCAACGACTGCGTCGCTTCTGTAGCGCGCTCCGACATGTCGATCATCGGAACCTGGAAAGACGACATTCAAGTCGACCAGGCGGCTGTGAAAGAGTATGAAGACAAAGGGCTGAATATCCAACGCGATGTTTGCGGGAACTGCCCTTCGAAATGCATGGATTGGGATGGTAAGACGCTCGAAATCGACAACCGGCTCTGCGTGCGCTGCATGCATTGCATTAATGCAATGCCTAAGGCTCTCCGCCCGGGCAAGGAACGGGGCGCCTGCCTTTTACTTGGTTCAAAAGCCCCCATCGTTGAAGGAGCGCAGCTATCGTCGGTTCTCGTTCCCTTTATGAAAATGGAGCCTCCTTATCAGGAACTGAAAGATTTGTGCGAGAAGATTTGGGATCTCTGGTGCGAAGAAGGGAAGGCCCGCGAGCGCGTCGGCGAGTTTATTCAACGCGTTGGATTAGGAAACTTCCTGGAAGCCATCGAAGTTGAACCCAGTCCCTACATGATCGCTCATCCTCGCGACAATCCCTATATCTTTTATGAGGACTATTTCGAAGAAGGCGACGAAGAGGATGAAGATGAAGACGGCGACGAATAATTCCTGCTGCAAGGAATGAATTCGCGCCGCCAATCATAAAGAACATCGAGAAATTAACAGGAGGTTTACTGATGTCTCAAACAGAACGCTTAACCGACATCGGCCCGCCCAAATACGATAAATATCTGCCGCCCATAGTCAAGAAAAATTATGGGACATGGCTTTATCACGAAATTCTCAAGCCGGGCGTCATGGTGCATATGGCGGAATCGGGCGATAAACTCTACACCGTTCGGTGTGGAACGCCTCGTTTATTAAGCATCTATTCTATCCGCGACTTTTGCGATGTCGCGGATAAATATTGCGGCGGCCACCTGCGTTTTACCAGCCGCCATAATGTTGAATTTCTTTTAACCGACGAATCCAAAATCGAGCCTTTGATTGCGGATGTGAAAAAACTGGGCTTCCCGGTCGGCGGCGTGGGAAACGCCATTTCCAGCATCGTCCATACGCAGGGCTGGGTGCATTGCCATTCCGCCGCCACCGATGCTTCCGGCGTCGTGAAAAACGTCATGGACGCCTTGTGCGACAAATTCGAAAGCATGGAATTGCCCGGGAAATTACGCATCGCTTTGGCTTGCTGCCTGAATATGTGCGGCGCCGTGCATTGCTCCGACATCGCGATTCTCGGCATCCATCGCCGGCCGCCGAAGACCAATCATTCGATTCTCAATAATATTTGCGAGATTCCGACGGTGGTGGCCGCATGTCCGACCGCGGCGATTCGCCCCGCCCGAATAGACGGCAAAGAATCGGTCGAAGTGGATGAGGAGCGATGCATGTTCTGCGCGAACTGCTTCACGGTTTGCCCCGCGATGACTCTGAACGATCCGCTCAACGACGGCGTCTCCATATGGGTGGGCGGTAAAGTTTCCAACGCGCGCCATGAACCGATGTTCTCGAAACTTGCAGTCCCCTATATAGAAAACAATCCGCCCTATTGGCCCGAAGTGGTCGAAACCGTCGTCAAGATCGTTGATGTTTGGGCGGCGAACGCCCGTAAGTTCGAACGCATGGGCGAATGGATCGAACGAATCGGATGGCCGCGCTTCTTCGAGATGACGGGCATCGAATTCGAAAAATATCACATCGATGACTTTAAATATGCCGGATTGTCCTATAAACGATCCGCGCATTTACGCTTCTAAGGGGAAAGATCATGTCCGAAGAACTGACAGTCGAACAAGTCGCCGACGCTATGTTCAAAATGGTGAAAGACGCCATGGGCCAGAAAAAATTAAAGCCCATGGATCTTCAGAAAGCCATGATCGAATATTACGGCGCCGACAAGTGCGACAAAAAAATGTGTAAAGCGGCCATCAAGTCGCTGATCGACTCCGAACGCTGCGTCTATACCTATTTTGGCGGCTCCTTCATCGAGATTCCGCACAGAGAAGGCGCAGCCAATGATTGATAGCGCAAGCGAAGGCGAGTGATTGCAAAGCGAAAATTCACCATGAACATGCCGCAGGGGAATCGAATCGACATAACGCGCCCCCGAGTGGTTTTGTGCGGATTGCGCGGCGGCTCCGGAAAAACAGCGGCGACGATAGGCGTGATCGCCGCTCTGCGAAAGCGGGGCGTCTCCGTGGCGCCTTTCAAAAAGGGACCGGATTATATCGATCCTCAATGGCTTTCGCTGGCGGCGGAGCGCCCTTGTCGAAATTTGGATTCATTTTTTATGCGCCGCGAACAGATTTTACAATCGGTTGCGAATACATCCGATGCGAAAGATGTTGCGATCATCGAAGGCAATCGCGGCTTGTTCGACGGCATGGATGAAACGGGAACGTACAGCACGGCCGATTTGGCGCTGCAGTTGAATTCACCCGTGATTCTTGTCATCGATTGCACGAAAACCACGCGAACCGCGGCGGCCATGGCGCTTGGATGCAAAGCCCTGAATCCTGACCTCATGATTCGGGGCGTCATCCTCAATCAGATCGCCTGCGATCGGCAGGAAAAAATTATCCGAGCCGCCGTCGAAAACGAAGCGGGAACGCCGGTGATCGGTTCGATCCGCCGCCTGAAGGATTTTGTCTTCCCTGAGCGGAATTTAGGCTTGAATCCTCCCGGCGAGCACGGCGCAGCGCAAACGGTTTTGGATCGCTTGAGAGAGGCGGTCGAAGCGGGCGTGAATCTCGATGAAATTCGAACCATCGCCGATTCGGCGCCGCTTCTTTGCGCTCCTTTGCCGCCCAAAGAAACGATGCTCCGGGATGAGCAGACGACGGTTCGAATTGGAGTGATTCGAGACGAAGCTTTTCATTTTTATTACCCCGAGAATCTGGAAATGCTCCAGATGCGGGGCGCAAAAATCGTCGAAGTCAACGCCTTGCACGATTATGCGCTCCCCTCGATAGACGCCTTGTACATTGGTGGAGGATTTCCCGAAAGGTTTGCCGAGGCATTGACCGATAACGCCATGTTTCGCTATTGCCTTCGCCGGGAAATTGACGCCGGACTCCCTGTCCTTGCGGAATGCGGCGGATTGATTTATCTCAGCGAATCGATTGATGACGGGCAAAATACGCACCCCATGGCAGGCGTCTTTCCCGTCGCGTTTCGCGTATCCAAGCGTCCCGAAGGCCATGGATACACCATCGTGAAGGTCGATCGCGCCAATCCGTTCTTCCCCATGGGCGCCGAATTGCGCGGGCATGAATTCCGGTATTCCGCCGTTCAAACCTGTCGGCATGATATGACGCAGAGCGCTTTTCAAATGCAGCGCGGTTTTGGCTTCGACGGCGAGCGGGATGGATTGCTCTATAAGAATTGTCTGGCTTCGTTCTGTCATCATCATGCGCTTTCACACTCTTCTTGGGCTGACGGTCTTGTCAATCAAGCCTGGCTGCATAGGCGGAGAATGTATAATCAATCCCTCGTGTGAGGGTTGAAATGGGAAAATCAACATTGGAGTGATGAAGCATCGCACGCCAATGAATCAAGTATGAGATGGAGTTAGAAAATGGCACAAATTGAATTGGCTGGAAAAATGTTCGATATCGACGAAGACGGCTTCATTCAAGACGCTTCCGACTGGGATGAAAATGTGGGCGCCGCCATCGCTCCGACCGAAGGCGTCACCGAGATGACCGAAGAACATTGGAAAGTTGTGAATTATATCCGCGACTATTATCTGGAATTCGGCGTCGCTCCCATGGTTCGGAAACTGTGTAAATCGACGGGATTCGATATGAAAAAAATCTATGAACTGTTTCCGTCCGGCCCTGCGAAGGGCGCCTGTAAAATCGCAGGTCTGCCCAAGCCGACGGGATGCGTGTAATTCAATGTAAAATCAAGCCGGACAGTCGGTGGGCTCAGTTCCGCCGACTGTCTGGCCGCTTGAAAATTTGCGAATCCTATCATTCGGGAAGTAGATAGAGATTGTAATTTTTCTTCGCATAATCGACGTTTTTGATTTGTTTTTGTTTTATTTGACATCGAATGTGGAATAGGGGACTCACGGATTGAACTCTCAATCCATGAGCGAAAAGAAATCTTCTTCGCCTCTCGTTTTAAGAAACAGTTGGAAAGAGAATCATTGCCGATGAATCTGAACGCCTATCTACGTCAAAAGGAATCCGCGATTCTTGAACAATGGCTTCAAGAGATGCTGGCTCAATATCCGGCCGATGCATCCGGCTTCTTTCGGAAGGAGCGCGACCCATTCGCCAATCCGGTGGGGGACGGCATGCGCAAAGGCGTTCGAGCCCTGCTGCATTTATTGTTAGATAACGGAGCCGATGAGGACTTCATTCAAGCGCTGGATTCGATCGTGCGCATCAAGGCCGTGCAGGAATTCACTCCCTCCGAAGCAGTGGCGTTCGTCTTTCTTTTGAAGCCTGTGATTCGCCGGCAGCTTTCAGAATCGTCAAATCAGGAACTGGATTGGAATGAAATTCTGCTGTTGGAATCGCGCATTGATCGAATGGCTTTGATAGCGTTCAACATCTATATGCAATGTCGGGAATCTTTGTACAAGATCAAAGCGGATCAGGTGAGAAATATGTCTTTCAAACTTTTGCAGCGCTCCAACTTAATAACCGAGTTGGATGAGGCCGAAGCGGCGTTTGACGATCCAGACTGTCGCCCATCCTGCAAAACTCAGGGAGGATGTCAACCATGAGTGCGATTTCATCCAAACGAAATATAATCATTGTATCGATTGCAGCAATCGCCGTTATCCTCTTAGGGATCTTTACGCCTTTGTTACGCCTGATCTTCGGTCTCTTGATTCCCTTGACCGCCATTCTGGTTTTTATCGGCGGCATCATTTACCGCGTTGTTCAATGGGCGAAATCACCTGAGCCGTTTCGCATCACGACCACATGCGGGCAGCAGCATTCCCTGCCTTGGATCAAATCCAACCGCCTGGATAATCCACACTCGACCTGGGCCGTCATCGGCCGCATGGCGCTGGAAGTTCTCTTTTTCCGCTCGCTGTTCCGCAACACGAAGGCCGAGTTGAAAAGCGGCCCCAATCTTGTCTACGGATCCACCAAATATCTTTGGCTGGGCGCGTTGGCTTTTCATTGGTGCTTTCTTGTCATCGTTCTGCGGCATCTCCGCTTCTTCACCGATCCTACGCCTTCATTCGTTTTGTGGCTGGAATCGTTGGACGGCTTTTTTCAAATCGGCGTGCCGATTCTCTACATGACGGATATCGTCATTCTGGCGGCCTTGGGATTTTTGCTTTTCAGGCGCTTGATGGATGCGAAACTTCGCTATATATCCTTACCGGCGGATTACGCTCCTTTGCTGTTGATTCTCGCGATCGTCGCAACCGGCGTTTTAATGCGCTATACCTCCGCGAAGCCCGATATCGTCGGCGTCAAAGAACTCATGATGGGGATGGCGTCTTTTCATCCTGCGCTTCCCTCTGGAATCGGCTGGATGTTTTACCTCCATTTGCTTTTAGTTTCAATGTTAATCGCTTATTTCCCCTTTAGCAAATTAATGCATATGGCGGGCGTCTTCTTAAGCCCCACGCGAAATCTGGCGAATACCAATCGCGTTATACGTCATATCAATCCCTGGGATTATCCCGTCAAGGTGCATACCTACCAGGAGTGGGAGCATGAATTCCGGGATAAATTGAAATCATCCGGTTATGAACTGGACGATAAAAGCTAGTTTGTCAGCAGATTGGAATTTGAGAATACTAAGAATCTATTAAACATCTTCTCGCGCATCCTGCATAAACAAAAAGAGTAGATCGAGCAAACGCTGCATAAGTGACGGTATAAACATGTCGGAAAATCCAGCGAAAAAACCCGAAGAACTCTCGCGTATTGATTATCAGCCGCCTCAAAAATCATGGATGGATCCCTCCATCGATTTTAAAAAGAAAAGAGGCAGCTGGTGCTATAGCGGAGCGACCAAAAACGTAGCCTATCTGGACCTGCCCAATCCGAGAGAATGGTCTCCAGCCGATGAGGATTGGAAACTGCCGGAAAATTGGAAGGAAATAATTTTTGAAGGCATCCGGGAGAGAATGGATAAATACCGCTCCTTTCGTCTCTTCATGGATATCTGCGTCCGGTGCGGGGCTTGTGCGGACAAATGCCATTATTTCATCGGCTCCGGCGATCCCAAAAATATGCCCGTTCTGCGCGCGGAGTTGCTGCGCTCCATCTATCGAAATGATTTCACCGCGGCCGGGAAGCTTTTGGGTAAATGGGCCGGGGGCCGTGAATTGACTGTCGATGTTTTGAAGGAATGGTTTTATTATTTTTTCCAGTGCACCGAATGCCGCCGATGCTCTGTCTTTTGCCCCTATGGCATCGATACGGCAGAAATTACCATGCATGTTCGCGAACTGCTAGCCTTGGTGGGGATCGGGATCAACTGGATTCTCGAACCTGTCGCAAATTGCTACCGTACGGGAAACCACCTCGGGGTTCCTCCTCATGCGTTCCGAGATAATATCGAGTTCGCCGCCGACGATCTCAAGGATGTCATCGGCATCCAGGTCGATGCGCCCATCAACAAAAAAGGCGCAGAAATTCTGGTCATCGTTCCTTCCGCCGATTATTTCGCCAGCCCCCACTATTATACGTTTTTAGGATACCTGGCTTTGTTTCACGAAATCGGCCTGGATTACACCTTCAGCGCTTATGCCTCCGAAGGCGGCAATTTTGGATTGTTTCATTCTCGTGAAATGCTCAAGCGCTTAAATGCAAAAATATATGCCGAGGCGAAGCGCTTGGGCGTAAAATGGATCCTCGGCTGCGAATGCGGCCACATGTGGCGAGTGGTTCATCAATACATGGATACGGTGAACGGCCCGGCGGATTTCTTAGAAGAACCGGTCTCGCCGATCACCGGCACGCGCTTCGATAACGCGCGCTCGACCAAAATGGTTCATATCTGCGAATTCACCGCGGATCTGATCCACAACCAGAAAATTAAACTCGATCCCAGCCGCAACGATCATTGGAAGGTGACCTTCCATGATTCCTGCAATCCGGCGCGCGCCATGGGATTGATCGAGGAGCCGCGATACGTTCTTAACAACGTCTGTAATTATTTCTATGAAATGCCCGAAAACACCATCAAAGAGCAAACCTTCTGCTGCGGCAGCGGCTCCGGATTAGGCACCGACGAAAATCTCGAAATGCGACTGCGCGGCGGCCTCCCCCGCGCCAACGCCGTGAAGCACGTCCATGAAAAGCACGGCGTAAACGTTCTTTCCTGCATCTGCGCCATCGATAAAGCCACTCTGCCCGATTTATTAAAATACTGGATTCCAGGAATCGAGGTCTGCGGCATTCACGAATTGGTGGGGAATGCGCTCATTATGGAGGGAGAGGAGCGAACCACTGATCTTCGCGGAACTCCCCTGACGGCCGGCGAATCTTCGAGCGATGAACCAGGAGAAGAAACCCATGTATGATAAAGAAAAAATCATCCCTGGAATTATTGTTTTCCTCGTTTTAGTAACTTTCCCGGTTTGGTACAACCTCGCGTTTGGAAGCGGCAATGGGGCGCCCGAACCTCAAATCGTCTCCCAAAATGAAAAATGCGTTGAATCGAAGGATTATATGCGAACGCAGCACATGGATCTGCTTAATCAGTGGCGGGATGCTGTTGTCCGTCAAGGATATCGAATGTATCGGACCGCTGATGGGGCGCTCGTCGAAATGAGTTTGACCAACACCTGTTTACAATGTCATCCCAACAAAACACAGTTCTGCGATGAGTGCCACAATTACATGGCGGTGAAGCCCTATTGCTGGGATTGCCATATTGCACCGATGGAGAATTGATCATGGCCGTAGATCGAAGAAAATTTTTTACAATCGCCGGTCTTTCTACGCTGGTGGGGCTTATGGGTAAAGAAGTCTTAACTGTCGCCGCCCAATCCGAGTCCAAATATTTGGCCGCTGAAAAAGTCCTCACGGCTCATCGGTGGGCGATGACCGTCGATTTAACAAAATGCAAACAGGGAGACGGGTGTGAAAAAGAGTGCATCCAGGCATGCCATGACACTCACAACGTTCCCGCCATCGAAAATCTTAAACATGAAGTGAAATGGATTTGGACCGAGCCTTACGAAAAAGCCTTTCCATCTCAAGAGAATGAGTTCAACAAAGAAGAATTGATTCATAAAGAAGTCTTGGTCTTCTGCAACCATTGCGACAATCCGCCCTGCGTTCGCGTATGCCCCACGCAGGCGACCTGGAAGCAGGAAGACGGCATCGTCATGATGGACTGGCATCGCTGCATCGGATGCCGGTACTGCATCGCCGCCTGCCCTTATGGATCGCGCAGCTTTAATTGGGTGGAGCCTGCGGCGAGATCGGAAGACGGCCAGATTCTTCCTGACCAGCCTTTTCTGAAAAAAGTGAATTCGGCTTTCCCTACGCGAACGCGAGGGGTCGTCGAAAAATGCACGTTTTGCGATGCTCGCTTGGCGAAGGGATTGCAGCCGGCTTGCGTGGAAGCCTGCAAGCAGGGCGCTCTGGCGTTCGGCGATTTGGACGATCCGAATTCGGAAATTCGTGCGCTGCTGAAAGATCGGTTCAGCATCCGCAGGAAGCCCGGCTTAGGAACGCAGCCTCAAATTTATTATCTAGTGTAGGGTAGAAACGATGTTAGAAAACGCACTCCAAGGCGGCAAAGAATATTGGGCCTGGCTTTTTTTCTTATTGTGTTTTATTGCGATAGGATTCTTTTGTTATCTCATGCAGCTAAGCCAGGGATTGGGCATAACCGGCATGAGCCGCGACGTCACGTGGGGATTTTATATCGCCCAGTTTACTTTTCTGGTCGGCGTCGCCGCTTCGGCGGTCATGGTCGTGCTGCCCTATTACCTGCATAATTATAAAGCCTTTGGCAAAATCACGATCCTCGGCGAATTCCTGGCGATCTCTTCCGTCACCATGTGCCTGCTCTTCATTATCGTCGATCTGGGGCAGCCCATGCGATCGATCAATATCATTCTTTATCCTTCGCCTCGTTCGATCTTGTTCTGGGATATGGTGGTTTTGAACGGTTATTTGCTTTTGAATGTAATTATCTCTCGCGTTACTTTGTCGGCCGAGCGCAAGTCCGTCCCTCCTCCTAAATGGATTAAACCTGTCATTTATCTTTCCATACCCTGGGCGGTCAGCATCCACACCGTGACGGCGTTTATTTACTGCGGTCTGGGAGCGCGGCCTTTCTGGCTGACCGCTATTCTGGCGCCGCGATTTCTCGCTTCGGCTTTCGCCGCCGGCCCGGCGCTGTTGATTCTACTTTGCTTGATTCTTCGAAAGATCACCCATTTCGATCCGGGCAAAGATCCCATCCAAAGTTTGGCCAAGATCGTAACTTACGCCATGGCCGCCAATTTGTTCTTTGTTTTAATGGAAGTTTTTACGGCGTTTTACAGCGATATGCCCGAACATACAATCCATTTTCGCTACTTGTTTGTCGGCATCGAAGGCTACAATGCTCTCGTTCCCTGGATGTGGGCTTCAGAAATTATCGGCGTAATCGCCTTAGTCTTGCTTCTGAATCCAAAAACGCGGATCGACGAATCGATTCTGGCGGTTGCCTGCATGGGCGTCTTTATTTCGCTTTGGGTTGACAAAGGATTGGCGATGGTTGTCGCCGGCTTCGTCCCCTCTCCGCTGGGGGCCGTCACCGAATATTCGCCTACGGTTCCTGAGTTGCTGATATCGTTAGGCATTTATGCGATTGGTATGTTGCTGATCACAACGCTCTACAAAATCGCCTTGACTGTCCGCAAGGAAATTTGAAACGTATTTTAATGTCATAAATTGCTTTATAAGATTGCCCGCTTGTTTTTCTACTGATTCAGGCGGGCCTGTTTTTTGCCTTCACAAGCGCGTCGGTTAATTCAAGAAAATCATGGCAGATAATGTCAGGATGGGCGGATTCGAGGTCGCGCCTGCCCGATTCACCCATCGCGCCGGAAAGGAGAGCGGCGCAGGGACAGTCGATCTTTTTGGCCGCCCAAATATCGGCCATAGCGTCGCCGACGATAAGAATCTTATGGCGATCGGGCAGGGAAGAGTCGCAAAGTCGATAGACGTCGTTTTCACTCAGATCCGAACGGATGGATTTCATAAACGCATAGGGATGCGGCTTCCCCAACGTCACATGAAAGCCGGACTGCATTAAGATTTTTTCCGCTTTTTCAACATCGTCATACGTCACGATTCGATCGGCTTCAAAATAACGGAGCGCATCCCACTTGCTCAGCGGCGTCACGATTTCCATTCGAGGCCGGCCGGTGGCGATGCCAAGGCGATAGCCGGCTTTTTGGAGTCTTTCAAGCGATTGGTTCGTTTTATTTTTTCCATGCAGTGGCTCTTCCTTATGGATCAAGCCAGGTTTTGGCGTATAAATAAAGGATCGGCCATAGTGTTGCTTATAAAGATCCTCCCCCAAAAAAAATTGTTGAAATAAATCGCGGCATTCCTCCCACAAGGCGGTTTTTCGACCAAACAATGTAGGACGTCTGGACGGATTTGGATCGATCAATTTATTGATTTCGTCCAAAAGATGGATCCCGCGAACATCCGGATGAAAATCATCCATGATGCTCAATTCGATTTTCTTGATGGGAGCGATGGATCGCTTGCGTTCGCGCATCAGTGCTCCCCATAAATGAAAATCATGCAAGCGAAGAAACTGCGACCATTGCCCCTCCTTGACGTTCTTCTCCAGGCGATTCCAGATCGGCTGCAAATTATCTTTCAACTGGCTGGAAAAATTTCCAGCCCCTTTGGATTCGTCATCCGATGGATTCGGATGGAGGTGCGAGGCCGGCTTGCCCAGAATCGCATCTTGGATGGAGGAAAACGGAGAAAAGAAAGGAGCGATATAAAGGCCGGCCACTAAATAAGCTAAATCCCAATTGCTGTTGATTCCCCGGGATTTGCATCGCTGAATGAGATCGATCGGCAGATATTTACGCCAGTCGCTGCGATCGCCGCGAGCCAGGCGTTGATAAAAAAGATCGGCAATCGGCGTATAATCGGGAGGACAGAGCCCCAAAAAGACAGGGCTGTCTAAAATATCGCGGATGACAAGCCCGGCCGCATCCCAATAAGCTTTTTCACTGGTGATTACGCCGTCCATATCCAGGACGATCAATTCGACGTCTCGAAGCGATGAAGGCAACTCGGCCATAAAACGCGCCTTATTTAAAAATAAAAATGAAAAATGTAATGCAAACTCATTAGTGAATCATTAAATGCCGTCTTTTTCAATCGTTGCAACCATAATCTGTCAATATCCATCATCTGATGGATGATGGATCAATCATTACGCCAGGGAGGCGGGAAGCGGATTACGGCGCTCTATCGGATTAAACAACGTGTCGCGCTCGACCGGTTCGCGGCCGGCTTCTTCTATCAGGCGCCGTATCGAGGATGCAGGCATGAGTTTGGGCGATGTCGAACCCGCCATATGAACGATTTTTTCGTCAAGGACCGTTCCGTCAAAATCATCCGCGCCGAATCGCAGCATTACTTGAGCGGTTTTCACGCCCAGCATCGTCCAATAAGATTTGATATGAGGAATGTTATCCAAATAAATGCGCGAAACGGCGTGAACGCGCAAGTCTTTCAAACCCGTGCACATAAGGCCTTCCAGGCGCGTGTTTCTCGATTGGAAGCGCAAAGGGATGAAGGTTAAAAATCCGCGAGTTTCATCCTGTAAAGGACGAAGATGGGCGATGTGATCGACGATTTCCTCGGGCGTTTCGATATGGCCATAGAGCATGGTGGCGTTGCTGCGCAATCCCAGACGATGAGCCGTTCGGTGTACGCTGATCCACTCGTCGACATACATCTTATTCGGGCAAATTTTGTCGCGTACGCGCTGCGCAAACATCTCCGCTCCCCCGCCGGGCAGCGAACCGAGCCCTGCCTCGATGAGATCCTTCAAAACATCTTCTATCGATCGGCCGGAAATTCGAGCGAAATGAGAAATCTCGACAGCGGTGAAACACTTTAAATGAATGTCCGGGAAATGAGTTTTTAAGGTTCTCAGTAGATCAACATAATAAGAATAGGGCAGGTCGGGATGCAGACCTCCAACGATGTGAAACTCGACGACTCCCAGGCTGGCCCCTTCTTCCGCTCGACGGAGCATTTCATCGATGTCGTAAGTGAAAGCCCGCGGTTCATGCGCTTTTTGCGAAAACGCGCAGAATTTACAATGATCTTCGCAGACATTGCTGTAATTGATATGACGATTGACGACATAATACGCTTTGTTCCCATTCCAGCGACGGCGAACGATCTCGGCCATGCGGCCCAGCGCATGGACGTCATTCGACTCAAATAAAAAAAGCGCGTCTTCTTCATTGATTCTCGCGCCTGATCGTACTTTTTCTTCTATCTCATGTATATTCATTTGATTATATCTTCATTCATGCGACGAATCATTTTCTGCTTCTTTTCCATGGGAAAACAGAATGATGATCTCAGCCATATTTAAGGGAATTCATCTCTTACAATATTATTCATGGGGCGATTGAATGAAAAGGGGAAGGGAATCCCGGATTATTTTGTATTCGCATGATCCGGGGGCGTGATATCAAACGATCAGGCCAAATTGACGACCAGCTGAACTTCTCCTTTGGTGATGCGCAACTCTTCGGCGATTTTATCCGGCGTCCATCCTTTTTGGTGGAGTTCGATGATGCGGTCATGATTCTTATGATTGGCCTGGTTTTGTTTCGGCGACAATGGTACAACTCGGGTGGAGGCGCTGGAAGGGGGAGGTGGAGAAAACGCTTTGCTCGATTCTCTTTCTTGGATTTGTTTTTCCAATCGCTGGCATAAAATCTGAATGGATTGAACTTGAGCCGCCATTTTTCGCATTTGCGATTCAGTATACTGCTCGATTTCTTCGACCAATTCCACGAGCGACGACTGAAGCATTTGCATATCATGAACGCTTAATGACGAAGGCTCTGGAGGTTTTCGATCCAATTCATCGGATATACGGTCGATTTCCAATTTCAATTGAAAAATCCAATATCCTAGAATGAGAACAATAATCAACAAGCCATAATCAGTTAGCGCCATCACAAATCCTCAACCTGAAATCATACAGAATATGCTAAAGCATCGAAGCCTTTTCAAATCTGAATATCAAGCCGCGTGCCATGTATCCCGTCGGTTACGCGAATCTTTTCTTCTCTTTCTTCCTCTTTCGGCGATGGATTGTCTTTTGCTTTTCCAAAAGCGCGGCGTCGCGCGCTGCTCTCGCGGTCTTCGTCTTCTTGGTTAATCCGATCTTTCTCTTCCTGCTCTTCGGCGTCGTTTACCTTCTGGAGGTGCTCGCGAGTTTCATTCTGCGACTCTTGAGTATGTATCATGGGAGCGGATTGAACCTGCTGGTTCTGGGATTGCTGCATCTGCTGCATAATCGGCATATTCGCCAGCGGATTTTGAAAATCGGCAATCCCCATAATCGCTCTCCCGCTAGATCAAATAAAATTCCGCCCCTCACTTTTATTATATTTCCAAAAATACGAACTATCGCAGATTTATTTTTTTCTCTATATCATTATACCACAAGATCTTGCTGCCAGGCGGATAATTTTCCCCGAAGCCTGAGCATCGCTTTGGTGTGCATCTGGCAGACGCGAGATTCCGTGACTGAGAGAACTTCGCCGATTTCTCGCAAAGTCAACTCTTCATTATAATACAATACAACGACCAACCTCTCTTTTTCCGGCAAATTTTCGATCGCCTGCGTTAAGAGTTCGATAATTTCATCTTTGTGAATGCTGCTCCTCGGATCTTCGGTATCTTTCGCCGGCGTGATATCGGCTCGCGTGGTCGTTCCATCGTCGGATATGCGCAATATTTCATCCATGGACAGCAATGCCGACCGGCTGGCATGGCTGATGAGCGTATGCAATTCTTCCACCTGAATGCCCAACTTTTGCGCCAGTTCCAGTTCGTTGGCGGGGCGCATCAGTTTGCTTTCCAATTCGGAATAAGCGCTTTGGAGCTTGTTGACTTGCTGGCGAAGCGAACGGGGAATCCAGTCGACCGATCGCAGCTCATCGATGATGGAGCCTTTGATGCGGGGGATGGCGTATGTAATGAACTTTACGGCCCGGTCGGGATCGTATCCGTCAATGGCGTTCAAAAGCCCCATGACGCCGCAGGAATACAAATCGTCGTAATCGAGCACCTCGCTTTCAATATGGGAAACGGCCAACATACGGTTGATTACATACTTCACTAAATGAATATATTTCTCCGCTAATTTATCGCGCGCCTCCAGGGATTGGGTTTTTACAAACTCCACCCAGAGTTTTTTTTCTTCCTCCATAGAAATTTTTTCTTTGATTGCGTTATAGTACCGCATAAAAATTATCCGCTCTGGATTTTAGGCTTATACATCCGTCCCTTTACAGGGATTCGAATTCATTATAATCAATCCCGTTCTATTCGGAACATTCTTTTAATCAGTCTGAATCGATTGTATGGCCTCGACGGTTATTTGCTGAATATTGTTCTCTTTTAAAATGGATATCATGCGATCCGTTAGAACAGCGCCTTGACGCACTAAGTGCGCGCCTTCTTCGCTATAGACGGCTTCCAGACATTTCATTCCGGGGGTAAGTTCGTCCACATTGATTGCCATAGCGACCCGGTTTTTGCCTTTTTGTTTCAGTTCCTCCGCTTTTTTCACCGCTTCCATCCGATAAGATTCAATCAAGGGCGCTTCCGTGATTCGTTCGTACAGGATCCCCCACAAATAACCCAAAACTCCAAACACAAAAACGGATAAAGCGGCGTTTCGAAATATGAGAAAGAAATCAGATCCATGCGTAAATAACGTTGCAACTGTCACCGAAAAAAAACCACAAAAAACAGAAATGGCAAATAATTGCTTTTTGATTCGGGCTATATCTTTGCGCAATTTCCGTTTATCCATACAAATAACCGCATACCATATCGGTTTATTAATATTTTACCAATACTTTACCATATTCTTTTTATAGAAGCAATATAATCGATTTATAAATATTACATTGCCTGAAAAAATATAGTCGAACGCTATATAGTCGAATGCTGGCGTGATGAATTGAAAATAAGCGTTAGAATTCAGAAGGAAATGAGCGATGATCTGAGAAAAATGTAACTACATGATTTTCTTATATATATGAATTATTTGCGGGGTATGATATCCTGAATGCGGCCTTCTTTTTGCGCGATAAGCGCTTCGGCTTGGTCTCGGCTCAATTGGCAGAAATGCATGACTAACGCAGTTTTGACGCGCCCATTCGCATTCTGAAGCAGCTGGTCCGTCTGTTGAAGGTTCAAGTCGGTAAGAGTGAGGATGATGCGCCGCGCCCGCTGGTCCAATTTATTGCATGTGGCGTTTAAGTCGACCATCAGGTTTTGATACACTTTGCCAATACGGATCATGGCGGTGGAGGTAAGCATGTTGAGAACCATTTTGGTCGCGGTTCCGCATTTCATGCGCGTAGAGCCGGTGATGAGTTCGGGGCCGACAATCAATTGGATGATAACATCGAATTCGGGACGCTTTTCGACGTCGTGATTGCAGGTGAGGAAAATCGTTTTTGCGCCTAATTGGTGCGCTTCCGCCAAAGCGCCCAATACAAACGGCGTTGTGCTGGAAGCGGCGATGCCGCATACGACGTCGTTTTCGCCGACGCCTAATTTTTGAATCTCTTTCGCGCCGACTTCAGGGAAATCCTCCGCATGCTCGATAGAGCGCCGCAGCGCATCCCACCCCCCGGCGATGATGCCTTGCACCATTTCGCGATCTACGCCGAACGTGGGCGGGCATTCGCTGGCATCGAGCACTCCCAATCGACCGCTGGTTCCCGCGCCGACATAAATAAGCCGGCCCTGGTTGCGAAAAGCCTGAACAATATGCTCTACAGCCTGTTCGATCTGGGGAAGCGCCGGTTCAACGGCGTTGTATGCGTAAAGATCTTCTCGGTGAATCAGATCGAGAATCTCATGCGTCGACATTCGATCGATATCGTTCGAGCGGGGATTGCGCTGTTCTGTCATAAGCGATGCGAGTTTTTCGGGCGATGCGGTCATGCAATTTCCTCGACAATCTGCTCGTAGTGAAGATCGGCGCCCGCTAAGATTTTCAGCTCGGCGTTATAACTCTCTTGCAGAGATTTTAACTGCTCGAGCCTTTCCTGGTTGATTTTGTCGGCGAGCCGCGGATGAACGCGAAGAATCACGCGCTCCGCCCCCTCTTCCCGGCAGATCTCTTCGAACGTACGAAATATTTTTATGATCATGCTGTCAGCGGATAAGATATATCCTTCCCGCTTGCAATAAGGGCAGGGCTGCGTCAACGCCTTATTCAGACTTTTACGCACTCGCTTGCGCGTCATTTGCAGCAAACCTAATTCAGTCAAAGGGTAGAAATGCGATCGGGAGCGATCCGTTTTCAATCGCTCTTGAAAATAACGTATCATTTCATCCTGATGTTCTTTGGAGCGCATGTCGATGAAATCGACAATGATGATTCCTCCGATGTCGCGCAGTCGTATCTGGCGGGCGATTTCGGCCGCTGATTCAAGGTTGGTCTTAAACACCGTCTCTTCGAGATTGTGCTTGCCGATATAACGCCCTGTGTTTACGTCGATGACCGTCATCGCTTCCGTTTCGTCGATAATAATGTAGCCGCCGGAGCGAAGCCACACTTTCCTTACGCGGAGGCTGTTGATTTCCGATTCAATGCCGTATGCGCGAAAGATCGAGGCCGAGTCGTCATACAACGTGACGTGATGAACAGCCTGAGGAAATTGTTTTTTAACGAATTCGACGATTTCTCCATACAGCGTATGCTCATCGACTACGATTTCCTCAATGCCGTCGCTGATGAGATCTTGAATGAGAAGAAACACCATGCTCGGATTCTGGTGAATTAAAGACGGGGCGGGGAGTTGCTCCGCTTTCTTCTGAATCCAATTCCATTTATTCAGAAGAAACTCCATATCCTGCCGAAATTCCTCTTCCCCCGCATCCCGTCCCGCTGTTCGAATAATCGCTCCCATATTATCGGGCAGCATGCCGGATACGAGATTTTTCAAACGTTCGCGCTCGGATTCTTCTTCAATGCGGCGCGAAACTCCTAGATGTTTGGTATTAGGCAAAAGCACCAGATAGCGGCCCGGCAGAGAAATATTACTGGTTACACGGCTCCCCTTGGCGCCGATTGGCTCTTTGTAGAGCTGCACCAGAATAGTCTGGCCTTCCTTAAGTAAATCGCGGATGCTGATGGGAGGAAGTTCATAATCCGCCGATTCCGATTTTTCATTCTCGTCAAATCCGTTTTCATCATCAAAATAATCAAAATCGTGAATTTGCGGTAAAAGATCGTAGACATAGAGAAATGCGTTGCGAGATAGACCGATATCAATAAAAGCCGCGTCGATTCCAGGCGTTATGGAGGTTACGATCCCTTTATAAATGTTGCCGACAATCCGCTGCTCTTCTTTACGTTCAAAAAAATATTCAGCGAGTTTATTGTTTTCGATTACGGCTATCCGGATTTCATAATCATCCGCACTGATTAGGATTCGACGCTGCATGTTAACTTCACATCTCCATACCGGATTCTTCTATCAACGGAATCAACAAACCATCGTTTTTCTTTGTGAGCACGCCCAAACGAACGGACTGATCTATTCGAATCGAACAAGCATGCTTTTGCTCCAATATCTTCATGATTGAGTCGGCCTTGGTGTATTTTCCCCCTTGAACCGAACAAACGTAGGTAAGCCGAAAGCCTTGGCTCTGTAAAGGTTCAGCGCTTGCATCGATCAAGTTCAATTCTTGACAAACATCCGGCTTGTGCAAAGTCGCATGGAAATTTTTCACGAGATCTTCTGAATGCGGAGATGCATTCGCATCAATTTGATATTGATAGGCATGAACGCGCGCCGTGATCTTTTTTGTGCTGGCCGGAACAACATGAAGGGCGCTCATAACGATTCCTGGAGGGCAAAATCCCTGCAGATGCTTCAAGAGAGGACCGGCTTCATAGTTTTGGACGGTTGTTATTTCCATGCATTCGGCGCGGCTTTCGACGCCGACAGGAAGCGGGGCGGCGAAAATGATTTTTGGATGAGGGTGAAATCCCTCTGAAAAGGCGAGTTGCACGCCCGCCCGGCGAAAAATCGATTCAAAAAGCATCATCAGATCATGATGAGACGCAAAAATCATTCGATCAGTTTTATGAAAACGGATTGCATAGCGGAATAACTGCTTATTATCCTTGCTTTTATTGACTTCAGGTTTATGAGATAAGATTTCGTCTTCATTATGACCTTTGTTGCTTTTAGATGAATCTGCATCCTCCGCCGCATGAACAGTGACCACTTCTTCTCCATCGCATACGCGACAGACGCGGCACATTTCATTTCCGCAATGGCGGCTTTCTTTGTTGCGCAGCGTCTTTTCCCACTCGCGCCAAAGATAGCGCTTCTGAACACGAATGGAAATGACGTCCCAGGGAAGAAGATCGTCTTGTTCATAGGATCGCTGGGCATAGGCAGCGATTGATAGGCCGTTCGCAGCAAAGGATTCTTCCCAGCGATCATACGAAAAATGTTCGCTCCATTCGTCGAATCGAGCGCCGTTTTCATAGGCATGCCGGATCACGGAACAAATCCGAGCGTCTGCCCGTGAGAGCGCTCCCTCGACGAGGCTTAAATGAGGATCGTGCCAATTTACCTTGATGCCGGGCTGTTTCAATTGAGAAGAAATGAAATCAATGCGCCGCTTCATCTCGTCCAGCGAGATCTGCCCATACCATTGATAAGCAGTGTGGGGTTTTGGAACAAACGGAGAGAGGCCGATGTGGATTTTGGTGCGTTTTTTTCCCGATTCGCGCAAAATGCGTTTTATGGCAAGCGCCATATCTACGATGCCTTGCAAATCTTCGTCCGTCTCCGTCGGCAGGCCGATCATGAAATAAAATTTCACCGTGTCTTGACCTGTCGTAACCGCCTCGCGAATCTTGGCGTATATTTCTGCGTCGTAAATCAGTTTATTGATCGCCCACCGCAGCCGCTCCGTTCCGGCTTCGGGAGCGAATGTCATGCCGGCGCCGCGCACTTTCCCGATTTCCTGCGCAACGCGAGCCGGGAATCTGTCGATGCGCAGAGAGGGAAGCGATAAAGCGACTCGCTGCGAATAATATTTTTCAATCAACTCGCTGCATAGATCGGGCAGCCGGGTATAGTCGGCCGTAGAAAGAGACAGCAATCCAACTTCCCCGAATCCTGTATTCTTCAAACCTTCTTCGGCGTCGTTCATCAATCGTTTGGAAGAACGTTCGCGCACGGGGCGGTCGGTATAACCGGCCTGACAAAATCGACAGCCGCCCGGGCAGCCGCGCATAATTTCCAATGCTAATCGATGGTGGATAACTTTAGTATTTGGAAGGATTTGCTTTGTTGGATAATACGAATTCTCAAAATCGGAGACCAGCCTTTTTTCGACGATTTCCGAGATGCCTTCCACATTGGGACGACGCAAGACGCTTTCGCCCAATCGATTTTGTTCTTCTTTATATAAAGAGGGGACGAAAACGCCGGGAATGCGACCGAGCGATTCGAGAATGGCTGCTCGGGATTCATGGGCTTCTCGCAGCCGGTCGAGGGTTTCGCATATTTCAAGAATGACGTCTTCTCCCTCGCCGATGACGAAAGCGTCGATAAATTCAGTCATCGGCATGGGATTATAACAGCAAGGGCCGCCTGCGATGACTAGTGGATCGTTTTCTGCGCGTTGATCGGCTTCAATGGAAATGCCGCCTAGTTCCAGCATGGCCAGAACATTGGTGTAAAGCATCTCGTGCTGAATTGAAAATCCGAGAATGTGAAGTTCCTTTAACGGCGTTTCGCTCTCAATGGTGCGCAGCGGCGCATTCTCTTCGCGTAATTTCTCTTCCAAATCAGGCCAGGGAGCAAAAACTCGTTCGCACCATATATCCTGCTTTTCATTCAGCAGGCCGTACAATATTTGCAAGCCAAGATAAGACATGCCTACTTCGTAGACATCCGGATAGGCGATTGCCATGCGAATCCGGGCATCCGGCTTCTGCATAACCGCATTCCATTCGTTTCCAATATAGCGAACGGGCTTTTCGACAAGGTTTAAATTCATCTTGAGTATAAATTCGTTTCTAAGCGGCAGATGATTCTCGGGCGGTTCTCGATGCGGATCCAAAAACAAAATCCACGAAAAATTTCATATTTGGTCTTTGTTGATGAACATATCCACCCGATTTAATGGCTAGACCTAGAATCAGCCTGGGAACATTTAAGTGTAACGGATGATATTCTGCATAAAAGAGCTTACTTTCAGATGGCTTGTGAATCTAGATGTAAAGATTGTCTGTCAGCGATTCTCAGCGACGAAAGGCTGCTCAAATCCATTATTTCTGGCGAATACGGCTTCTTTAGGAGCGTTGATCAAGGCGCCGTAGCGTTGAGGACGGCGGAACGCATTGCCCCATATCGTCTTTTGACGGTGGCGGCGGATTTGCTCCAAATCGAACGAGGCTAAAAAAATCTCTTCCTGCTCGCCGGCTTCTACGACTAATTCGCCTTCGGCGTTAAACGCAATAGAGTGGCCGTTATGCTGAGGAGCGGGATAATTTGTCATGGCGGCGGCCGTCGCGTTTTCGAATGCGCGCGTTTTGAATTGATCCAGGCGGCGCGAATCCAGCCCGCACGCGTTGGGCGTCAGGATTAACTCCGCTCCATTCAACATCAAGATTCTCGCGCTTTCGGGATTCTCTCGATCGAAGCAGATCATCGAACCGACATGGACCTTTCCCTTGGCGGTATCGAGTTCGGCGACGGGGAAGTCGTCTCCGGGCGTGCAGCAGCACTCCATCGTCTTGAAGTCGCAGGTATGGACTTTCGCGTAAGTCAGAACGATGTTGCCGCGCCGGTCGATCAGAGAAATAGAGTTGCGCGGCGCGCCGTTCCATTTTTCTAAATACGTGACGCCGATCGCCATACTCAGCGTTTTGGCTAGATCCCGAAACGTGCGAATAAACGGACTGTCATGCCCGATCGCTTGAGCCTGCCAATCCTGAATGGCTTGCTTTGAAGTCCCCTCAAATCGAGTGTATCCGATATTCCAAATTTCCGGCATCAAAGCGATGTCTGCGCCCATTTCTGCGGCTTTCCGGCAAAAATGCACCCCCTTGTTCCTATTTTTTTCTTGATCGTTCCCATAAGAGAGCATCTGTAAAAGCGCCGTTTTCAGCAGAGGATTGGAAGGATTCTCGTCTTCAACCGCATGGGCGTTCGTTCCGCGCAGCAAACTCAGAGATGCAGCTCCGCTCGCTAATGTCGTTTGTTGAAGAAAACGTCGTCGGTTAGATTGTTTCATCGTCAGTCTCCCTAGATATCAAAAATTAAATCAGACATTAAAATGAAGGGCGCGGATTCTCACCCGCGCCCTCGTTCTCTTCATAGTAAAGATATCATTCAGATCATCCTTCCGTTTCGGATGAATCCTCCGTTTCAGATTCATCCAAAGGAAGAGGAGTCGGCGTTTCTGCCAGACTCACATCGCTCGCTTTACTTAAGACAGAATCAACATCTTCAATCTTAAGTTTGTATATTTCAAGCGGTTCCGTTCGAGCGCCGATATAGAATTGCGGATTGTCGCTCTTTTCTTTGACGAGTTCAATTATATCAATGGTTGAGGTTTTTTCCGCATCCTCCGTCTCGGCTGACGAATCCTGTTTGGCGAGTTCGATCACGATGTCGGGCTGTCCTAGACCGTATTCTTCCGTGGCGCCTTGAACAAATTCGGCGATTTCAAGATCAACCATATCGCGTACTAAATTCGACAAGGACGAAAAATTGGCTTTCCCCGACTCAGGTTGTATGAGAAACCAATCGCCTGCATCCTTAGTGGCTTCGGCGATCACCGAACCGCTCGAAACTAATTTCATAGAATTAATTTCCCACGAACGGAGATCTGTGATTTTTTTGCTGCGCAAAGAATCAATGTCTTTGGGAACTTTGTTGAAATCCTTGGGATCAACGCTGAAGACGTTTTTCTGACCCTCGCGCTTGGCGTACCAATGATCCATGGCGCTTGTTCCGCCGATCAGCAACGCCCGCGCGGCCCAGCTGGATTGGTTGTTTTTCTCGCCCGTCCAGAACACCAGTTTCGTAGCCGGATCGACCAATCCATAGGCTTCATAACTTTCAGGCGTTTCTTCGATGAACTGCTTGATCTTTCCATTGCGAACATTGTTGATCAGATCACGAATTTGCGCTTCGTCGGCGCGCGCGAGAAGGGGCTGCGTAACCACCCACTCATTTTCTCCGCGCCGCTCCAGCGTCAGATCGGCGTCGCCGTGCGCAATTTCAACTTTTTGAACCTCGTCTGCTTCCATATCGACGATGGTTTTATCGCGAAAATCGTACAGTTCCTTATCGGCGAGGTTGTAGATGCTGCTGTAAACGGTCAGCACGTCGCTGGTTCCTTCGATCAGGGCAAAATATTTGCCCGATGTCGGGGTTTCATTGCCGAAGAGAATCGTCGTCTTGGTCGCTCCATCGACGCCCGCCAGGCTTGCGGTGATCTTGGGGTCATCAAGACCGAACGGCTTCAGATCCTCCGCATTTTCCTGAATGACGCGCTGGTGTTTCCCGCTTGTGTAGGAATTAGCGATGCCGTCCCAGGCGCTTTTATCTCCATCGGCTTCAAAAGGTTGAACCAGCTTCCAGCGTTCTCCCTCCATCACCGCTTTGAAGGTTCCATCGCCTTTGACCAGGGTGATTTCTTTCACCTCGTCTTTACTGATGGAAAAAAGTTGTTTTTCTTTTTCTTCTTGTTCTTTTTGCTGCTCTGATCGTTCGCGGTCCCAATAAAAGAACGCTCCGATCAAAATAAGAACCAATAGAAGAATGAGATTTTTTTTCATGGTCACTTCCTCATTCAAGCGCTCTCGTTATCCGCGCAGCCGCCTTGTCAGGACGATGGCGGCGCCGATGATGGCGATGGTCAGCGGAAGAATCACCAGCGATGTGTAGAAGACAAAGCGGGCTTTCACTTGGCTGATCATGACCGGCTGTCCGCTGTCGTCTTTGGGCCGGATAGAAATTAAATCTTCCTGCTTGGTCAGCCAGTTGACGGAGTTGATGAAGAGGTCGTAACTGTTATTGACCAGTTTGTTCGTCGCAAAGTCAGAATCGCCGAAAACCACCAGGCGCGTTTCAGGCTCCTCCTTCGCTTCCTCGCTGGAAGAGTCGGTGGAGGCGTCTTCAGTTGCGTCGGATACTTTTTCCTCAGCCGGCTTCGAAACGGCCGCCGCCAAGCCCATGGGGCCTTGCTCGTCGACGTTCATGTCGTTTTTGACTTGCTGCGTGGTTTTCAAGGCTTCAATGTCGCTCTCGCCCCAGGCGCTCTGACTTGTTTTGATAAAAGCCGCACCTTCGACGCCTTCCGGAAGATCCTCCGCCATCTTTACGCTTTGCGCGATGGGGAAGGGGATGGCCGGAACGCCGCCTTGAAACGCATCCACGATGGGATGCGACTCGATGTCGCTGATCATGGGAGACAGGGCGTTTCCACCGCCGAACAGGCGCATCAGCGGATTGTTGTCGACGATATAGTTATTGCCGAAAACAACGCCGTAGTCTTCATTCAAAAACGACTCCAAACCGGATTGATTTTCAGGATCGAGCATGACGGCCAGGCGCCCGCCGTATCGGAGATAATTTTGCAGCGTCTGAATTTCAGTCTCGAAGAAGGGGCGCTTCGGTCCGGCGATGACCACGGCCACCGCGTCGGAAGGAATCTCCTCCACCGTCGCCAACTGAATCTCTTTGACGAGGTATCCCTCTTCTTCCAGCAGTTTCTTCATGCCGCTCATGCCGTCCCGGTCGGTGTCTTCCGAGAAGGGATGTTCGTCATGGCCCGTCGTAAAATAAACAACCCGCCCGCCGCCTTTGACCAGTTTCATGATGGCGTTGGTGAGGTTGTTTTCATTCACCGGCGATACTTTTTCGTGCTGATCTCCTTTGCGGACGTAAATGGCGCTCAAAGTGACCGGCGCCAGTTCCTGCACCTTGGTCGGGTTTTTATCCGGATCGATGACTTCCACTTCGATCTTGCTGGATTGATTCTGGTAAAGATCCATCAGATCTTTGGCTTTAACCGTTTCGTCCGGCGCATTGGGATTGATCAGATATTGCAGGAGCAATTCTTCTTCCAACCCCTTCAACATTTGGATTGTCTGCGACGCCAGCGTGAATTTTTTGGCTTCGGTCAAGTCGAAGCGCGTGCTGTATTTCGATAGAATGATCTGCAGAAAGACCATGATGGCCAGCACAATGATTACGCCGACCGCCATGTTGGCGCCTTCCATTGCCGTCCGGCCGGTTAATTTCACCGTCAAAAATCCCACGTTCATGATGGCGTAGACCAGCGCGAGTATTCCGCCCAGCACCAGCGGCGTTACGGAATAAGGTGAAAACTGCGTCTGAATGGCCCATACCAACAAACCGATTGCGATTAAAATGATTCCTAAGATTCCAAGGGGTGTGTATTTTGATTGCATAATTACCCTCTCCATCGATTGGATTCCAACACGCGTAAACTAAAGAACAAGAAGAAAATGGTGAAGAGGAC
>JAFGTC010000108.1 GCA_016934335.1 Candidatus Omnitrophota bacterium
AGGGAGATTCCAAGCCGTACTCGCGCAAAACGGCGGCGTCGTCTTCGTTGGCCTCCGGGGAGAATTGGCGGCTATCCACGCCCAAATGCACCGTCACGATTTTTCCGGGCGTTTGAGGCAATGCAGCCAGTTCGCTGGAAACGGCTTCCGAATCCGTAATCACCGCATCGGCGGCGCGCCAACTGCGCGGAATCATGGCTCGATAATAGAATCGCCGCAAAGGCGGGATGGTTTCCGGATGCCGCAGGAAGGCCAGATCGTGAATCACGACGACGTGGGCGCAATTAGCCTTCCCGAAGACGGGCGAGATAAACGCCGGCGAATGGAGAACATCCGCTTTGATTTTTCGCAGCCAGTTCGGCAGACGCCATTGCTCCCATACGATGCGCGCCGGCGCGCTGCACGCGCCGATGCTGTAAAATCGAACATTGTCATTATTCCTCCACAAGGGCGGGATCGGGAAATCTGACGGGATCGCAATCGAAAAAACATGCCGGGGCATGGAGTGATGCAGCAATCCATGGATCAATCCCCACGCATAACGGCCCGTTCCACTTCGGTTTGTAATACAAAGAGCGTTAATTGCAATATGCATGATGTCTGCGCCGCGCATTTGATTTTTGAATTTACGCTATTGTAACGCGATTCAGGCTCAATTCATCCTTGTGCGTTTTCTTCCGGGCAATGCTTCCCTAATATATCTGCGTTGTATATACTTCCGTTTAAGTGAGTTATTCAATTTGAGCGACGGATTAACCATCGCCAACGATTGGCGCGCCGGTTGTGGAACGTGGAGCAGGAGCTATTCATTTGTGCAAAATAGACCGAAAGACTCTGTCCCTCAAGAAATAAAGCCAGTGGAAGAATCCAAACCTCTGGTCGCAGTCGGCGTTATCGACAAAGACGAAAATATCGTCTGCCTCGATTATTTAAGCCAAAACGGCTTTCTCATCGAAAATTATCCTTCCTCTCAGGGATTGCAGGAACACATTATCGCCAACATTCCCCATATTTTGCTGCTCGATATGGATGTCTTGGATCGAGACGCCATAATTATCACCAAAAACTTAAAAGAAAATCCCTTAACCTACACCAAACCGGTTATTATTCTGATCGGACAACGGAATATTGACAAAGAAATTCAAGCGCTGGAGGCCGGGGCGGAAGATTTCGTCGAAAAGCCATTTCCCAAGGAATTGCTGGCCGCCCGAATCCAAACCACCATTCGGCGCAATATTCGCCTTCAAATATCCAATCCCCTGACGGGCCTGCCCGGCGCTCTGTATATCGAAGAACAGACAAGCAAACGGATTCAAAACAAAGAAACGATCGCCATGTGCTATGTCGATTTAAACGACTTCAAAGCCTTTAACGATAAATACGGCTATCTGCGCGGCGATAACGTGATACGCATTCTCGCGACGATTTTGAATGAAGCCATCAGCATGCATGGCGCTAAGGGAGATCTGGTCGGTCATATCGGCGGAGATGATTTCGTCATGATTTTAAATTGTGAAGAGATCGCGCCGGTATGCGATTATGTTACAAAAAGTTTCGATGCATTGATTCCTTACCAATATGATGAACATGATCGGAATCGGGGCTGCATCGCTTCAAAAAACCGGCAGGGCGAAGATATGCTCTTCCCCATCATGACAGTTTCGATAGGAATCGTGACCAATCAAAATCGCGAAATCAGCAACTATCTCATGATGACCGAACTGGCGGCGGAAATGAAAGAATACGCCAAACAACTCTCCAAATCTTCTCCCCTCCCCAAAAGTCTCTATCGAATCGATAAACGAACCAACGATTAACTTAATTAATTAAAAATGGTCCGCCGGAATTATGCTTCGCGCCAATCAGCGGCGATATCGCAGAAAACGCACAAATCTTACAAAAAAACAAATCGCCGATAATATAAGGGCTTGAATTTTCCCCCTGTTCCCGGAGAGCGGCGCGATTTCCTCATGACAGACTCAACAGATTTGGCTAAACTTATCGAGGTAACTATCGCATTGATTTCAGGGAGCGGTATATGCCCAACCGGATTTTCATCACCCGAATGCTGCCTCAACCCGTCTTCGACCGGCTCGATGAGGCCGGCATCGCCTATGACGTCTACCCGAAAGACGAAATTATTCCTCGTGACGTGCTTTTAAGAGAAGTGCGAGATCGAGAGGGATTACTTTGCATTCTCACAGACGTCATCGACAAAGAGGTATTCGATCGCGCCAACCGGCTGAAAATCGTCGCCAATTACGCTGTCGGATACAATAACATCGATGTCGCGCATGCGACGCGCCGGGGCGTCGCGGTCTCCAATACGCCCGGCGTGTTGACCGATGCGGCCGCCGATTTGGCGTGGACCCTGCTTCTGGCTACCGCCCGGCGGGTGGTGGAATCGGACGCGTACCTGCGGGCGGGAAAATTCGAAGGGTGGGGGCCCATGCTGCTGCTCGGGCGGGACGTGACCGGCTCGACTCTCGGCGTGGTTGGATTGGGGCGCATCGGCAAAGCGTTCGCCCAACGAGCCGCCGCCTTCCAAATGAAGATTCTATATGCGTCGAGACGCCGAGACGAAGAATTTGAATCCTCCTATCCCGGCGAAATACGCCGCGTCGATTTGGATGAATTATTGGCGAACAGCGATTTTGTGAGTCTTCACGTCTCTCTGACGCCGGAAACAGTTCACTTGATCGGAGAGAAGGAATTGCGCCGCATGCAGCCGCACGCGATCCTGATCAATACCGCTCGCGGCCCGGTAGTCGACGAAGCGGCTCTGGTTCGCGCGTTGAAAGAAAAATGGATTTGGGGCGCGGGATTGGACGTGTATGAAGAAGAACCTCACGTGCATCCCGACTTGATTTCTCTGCCCAATACCGTGCTGCTGCCGCACTTGGGCAGCGCGACGACGAAGACAAGGACTCGAATGGGGCTGATGGCCGTGGAAAATCTTATCGCCTTTTTTGAGGGAAGACGACCGCCGAATCTGGTCAATGAAGAAATGCGGTTTTCTTCTTCGCGCTAAAGCGAAGGAAAGCCGCCGCATCAGGAAATCTGCTGCAGGTGTTGATTATGGATCTATTTCAAGAAGGAAAATCTCTTGCGCAGCAAGGGAACTATGAAGACGCGCTGGATGCGTTTATGCTGGCCCTGGAAAACGACAAAGAAAACCCCGATATCCACTTCTATCTGGGTCTTTGCTACAGTTCGTTGGAAGAATTTCGATTCGCCCGGTATCACTATGAAATGGCTTTAACCCTGAACCCGAATCATGAAAAAACCAACTTGGTTTTCAGCGGCTTGAAGGGGATTGAGCCTGAAAAGCCGCCCGAAAGAAAAATGACCCGCAAAGCCGCCGCCAAAATCCGGCGCGCTCAATCCCACGAAGCCCAGCCGGAAGATTCCTCCGATCCTTCTTCGGCGTCTTCCTCGCCAACATCCGCCATGCGCCAAAATCATTCGCATTATAAGTTAACAGAAGAAAAATGGGAAAATGCCTTCCCCGCCGACAAGTTGATTCAACCCGAAAAAAACGGCGTTTTGATAAAAATCTTCATAATGATCGCAGGAATTATAACCGTCGCCGCCATCGTTTTTTTTGTCCTTTCGATTTTAGGATAAACGATCCGGCAACTTCCATCTATTCATAAACATATTCGAAGAGGCGCTTTCAAACGAGGCGAATTCGCCTCGTTTTTTATGTTTATGTTGAATGGGATTATTCCCGCAGCCCGGTTAGGAACTCCATCAGAGAATTTCTCCCGCAAAAAAATCCTCTTGATCGTAAAAAAATTCAAAAAAGTGTGATTTTTTTTGACGCTTTTCTTTTCTAATGTTACTTTATTTATAAATGTGCATAGTATTAGCTGAATCGCGGCTATTCTGAAGCTTGCTTCATGAAGCAAATTGGCTACTATATTTAATAGATGCACATTAGCAGATCAATTACAGGTTTGCATAACTTAACTACATCCAAGGAGTGATTGATTGCGAAAACATTATCCTTTCCCGAAATGAAGAAGTACTTCTAACTCTTCAATTTCCCAAATAGTTTGCGTTCCGAATTTTACAGGCAATTTGATAAGATTTTTGCATCCCAAAATGAAATATATCGATTTTTCGAACAATGGGATGAATGATTCAAGAGGTGATAAAGGTGAAAAATTACGAATCTTTACGCGTACCCAAATATGTGCAACTGATGCTTCGGCTGCGAGAACAAATTGAAAACGGCGTTTTGAAGCACGGCGATCCTCTTCCCACACGAGAAAAACTCATGAAGGAATACGACTTGAGCTTGAGCACCGTCACTCGAGCCATTTCTGAATTGGAGCGCCAGGGCTGGTTGATCTCCCGTCAGGGAAGCGGCACTTTTGTAGTAAAAAAAGCGGAGAATGAAACCGACGGAGAAACCCCCACTATTGGATTGCTGGTCCCCTATTCCCGCACCGATATTCAACACTTCACGACGGAATTTGCCCATGAGGCGTCGGAGCAGAATCTCCATGTCATTACCATGTTTGCCTCCGACGACGAAGAATTCGAATTGAAACAGGGCCGGATTCTTCTCGAAAAAGGCGTCAACTCGGTTGTCTGGTTTCCCGTGCAGCCGAAAAAACACGTGAGCGTAGCCTCGCTGTTTCGCAAAAATCAAATTCCCGTCGTCATTTGTGAAAAAGTGACCGATGCCTTCGAATCGCCCTGGATTTGCGTGCGCAGCGATTACTACGGCGGCGCCATGAGCGCTCTCCAATATTTTGCGGATCAGGGTCATCAGCGCATTGCGTACATCGGCCCCAAAAAGACCGAATCCGATTTCGGCCCGATCAACGAACGATGGAATGCTTATAAAGATTTCATGAAGGAAAAGGGATGGTGGAATCCGGACGAATTGGTCTTTCCATCGTCAATCTTCAAGGAATGGCCGGTTCACGTCAAGCGATTGGAGCATCAATTCCAAAGTTCCAAAGCGCCGACGGCCATCGTCGCCTTCGACGACACCATCGCTCTTGAAGCGGTTCGCGGCCTTCAATCCATCGGCATTCGCATCCCGGAAAACGTCGCCGTTATCGGCCACGGCGATTACAATCAAGGTCATTACTGCAATCCTCGATTATCGACAGTCTCCAACTGCTGGTCGGAATATGTGGATGCGCTGCTTCGAGTTCTGCGAGTGGAAATCGAAGCCGCCGCGAACAACGGAGCTCCCTCGGAGCAACGAGAAATCGTCGTTTCTCAGCGCTTGCTGATCCGTGAATCCACTGCTCAATCCTCTGACGAAGTTGCTGCCGTCAGATGAGATTCGTTCGATAGAATTCAAAATCCCTCCGCTCTATCCTGGAAAGGGAGAAAGCGGAGGGATTTTTGTATTTATAGTTCTATAACTTTTTATTGAAATTATTGACTCAAGGGCGGCGACGAGTTTTGCAGCAAATCGCGCAATAGTTGTTCATGCCAGACGGAGCGAATGAGTTCCGCCTTGCGATTCGCTTTATGCTGCGGAAAGAGCGACGAATAGGCGAACAGCACAATTCCGCCGTAATCTTGCTTTTGAACATATTCCAACTGCCGTACGCATTCGCTCTCGTTGTTGAAATCGACATTCAGACCGATCGCCATCTTTCCAAAGAACGAATCGTCGAACGACTGATTCCAAGCCTCCAATCGAGAAGTCAAACCTTCCGATGTTCGTTCATAAGCCATGGGAACGACGAAATCCACCAAACCTTTCTTCAGCCATTCTCGGGGATCCTGCCCTTTTTCTTCCGTGGCTCTTGAGATGTCCGCGAAACAGGTCGCGGACAACTGAATAGTGGTCGTGACGCTGCGGATCGCGTCGCGTATGGCCTGGATGGAAGCGTTGACTTGATCGCATTTGAAGCGCTGCCATTCCGGCAGGTCGTATTGAGGATTTTTCTTGTAGATTTTCTTGAATGCGTTAACGCTGGCTGCATCGTACGAGAAGTCTCGGAAGTTCCCCACTTCGGTGCGTCCCGGATAGCGAATGTAATCCATGTGGATGCCGTCCAACCGGGGATAATTCTGAGCAAGTTCTCCAAATACAGAGCCCAGATAGGAGCGCACTTCCGGATTCCCGGGAGAAAGAAAGGAATAAAACGAGCGTGAAGGACGCAGCAGCACGCCGCGATGATCGATCATGAACCAGGATCGATGAACCACCCAGGGATGATTCGTTCCCTTGGGGGCGGGGATCGCGCCGCGCCAACCCGGAAAGACATTCAACCATGCGTGCAATTCCAATCCTTGCTTCTTGGATTCATCCAAGGCGACCTGCATGGGATTCCATCCCGGATCTTTGCCGATAGTTTCGGGAGAGCCGTTATTCAATTCCCAGGCCCACGGTTCAATTTTGGAGGGATAAAAAACCGTCGCGTTGCCCCGCACTTGAAAATAGATTTGATTCGCGCCTAAAGAGCGCGCGTTTTGGACGATTTGAATCACGTCCGTCGCGCTTTTGTAATCGAAGCGGGTTACCCAGAGGCCGCGCGGCGAGGCGGCCGCCTGCCACGCAATCGCTGCACAGTAAACGATTCCAACGGAAAATAATACGAATAGTTTCTTTGTCATCAATCGAATCCTCGACCCTGCAGAAATTCAAACCGAAAGGAACTTCATAAAACCGCGTTATAACGAAAAATCCAGCATACTGAAGATACAGTATAAACATGTTTAAGGCTGAACAACAATAGATGACGAAGAATCCTGTAGTAAGAAATTCTTCCCAAAATCGCATTTTTCTTCTATAGTAAGCCTATGACGTTTTCTTTTTTGATCATGTAGATTGAAAATATAAGGGTTGTAGGGATGATGTATAGTGTTACGTACACGGATGCCAATGAATTCGAACGATTCGAGGTCAACATAAAGCGAAGGGGATCAGCCGCCATCATAGAAATGCGCGGCCGCAGCAGTTCCGCCAACATCGATCGTCTTGACTCCGAATTAAAACAGATCCAATCTGAGCGCATCGAATGGAAAATCCTCGATCTCTCGCAGTCTCGTTTGATTAACAGCCGCCAGATCGGAATCATTCTGCAGCATTTCCAGGAACGCCGAAGCGAAGAGAATGGTGGATTCGCGATTGTGAATCCGACGGATCGCGTTCGCCACCTGCTGACCATGACGAAAGTCGCCGGCTTGATCCCGATCTTCGATTCGGTGGACGATGCGATGCAGGCGTTCGGCCTCCCGGAATAATGCAGGAAGAACGATCCGCGCCCCCCCCGTCTTATTCGGCGGAGGAAGCGGCGAATTTTTTCCATAAGTCATCAAGGCGCCATGCGTCATTTTCGGCCGGACGCCCCGCCGCGAGTACGCGGTATCGCAAAATCCAGCGTTCACCTTTTTTCAACACTTTGGCCTGGCCGAAATTAGGCGAACTGGAGATGAACTGCATGCCCTGATCCTGGACATAAAAGCGCGTCGGGCTGTCGCCGTTGGAGGGATGATCCAGAATGGCGACTGTCACAGGCGCGCCGTGCTGATTCCCTGAAGCCGCGCACCAGCGGGCCGGCTTCCCTTTGCAGTTCTGACCGCCTTCGATCCCTTCCGAATTATAATAGCGAATATCGCTCAAAGGGCCGATGCGAATAGTGAGGCCGTGGTATTCTCGGGGCGCGCCGGGATCGGAGCCGAAAACAACTTCGGGCGCCGCCGCTTCCAGTTCCAACTTGACGTCCACAGCCTGAAGATTTCCCTGCGGCTTCCAAAACGTCCACACATGCCTCCCTTTGACCAGTTCCTCGCCGTTTTCAGTGAGCCAGCGGTTCGTTTCAACGATCAGCGCGCTTCCATCCGGGAGTCGCTTCGATTCCAGGTTGGTTGTTTGAATTTGCCCTCGCTTGCCTGGAGGCGAGTTGATTTCGGCCCAGAAGTCAGTTCCCGACACGTCCGGCCAGCCGATGCACAAAGCGCGGTGATGCAGATGATCCGCGGGAGCGTCGTACGTCACGCAATGGCGGTCGGGCGTCCATAGCGGATGAACGTAGGACTTATCCAAGGCGTCGCCGCTGTGGAAAACAGCGATTTCCCGGTTATCGATCAGGATTTTGATCTGCCGCCGCGACTGATCGACAATCCGTATTTCCGAATCGGCCGGCGCGAAAAGAGAAAACGTCGAAACAGTTATGAGGATCAAACAGAATAAGCGGGCAATGCAGCGAACGTTCATGAAACTATCTCCTGTTCATTTTTGTTTCTTACCTTTATATTGAGACTCTTACCGCTGCGTCATGATAAATCTTGTATTACTTGGTCTTTTGCGGCTTCCGATGATGAGCGAATCATTGTTCATTCTATGCCAATTATTATTTCATATTTTTTCACTTTAGAGATTTTTCATCCCGTCAAATGATTTGAATAGCAGGAATTGCGTATTTAGCCTATCATTTTCGGCTATCAATTTAAACTATGTCAATAGAACACGGAGTTGAGCAACCGTTAATAGGAAAAAATAAATGAGACGTCTTTCTATAAAACCATTTTTTATGGATCCAAAAATCAACAAATTCATCGGGAAATCTCATACACCGCCACTATTTCGGGATTTTCAGGATAAGCATCGAAGACCAGGGTGAGACAGTCCTGGTTTTGCTGAAGCCATTGCTGGAGAAAGGCGCCCAATGGCCATCCCAGCGGTCCGTATCCCTGTTGGAGGCGATTCAGCTCGGAGCGATTGACGAGCAGATGCGTGACGGTGCGATCCAGCCCCGCTTCGAGAGGATGATGATTGAAAACGGTGGGAGCGAGGACCGGGAAGCGAGCGCCGTAGGATTGGGCTTCGCCGATGAAGAGAACTATCCCCACTTTGCTTCGGGGCTTCTCGTATTCGCGGTTGAGCCATTCGATGGCGTGAAAATGGGGCATGCGGCGGCTCATATAGTTTTCTTCGAGCGTGGGCGATAGAAGATACTCGAGAGATTCGGGCTGAAGAATTGTGCGAGCCGCTCCGTAGAGTTGAATGGCGACGAGGAGGAAGACCAGCGCGCGAAGAATGCGCCGGAATGAAGCGGCCGACACGGCGTGAACGCCGAATGCGCCGAGCAAAGCGAGCGACGGCAGGATGGACGCCAAAAA
>JAFGTC010000010.1 GCA_016934335.1 Candidatus Omnitrophota bacterium
CGGATTCCGCAAAGCGGTTCAGAGGAAATCGAATACCCCCTATTTACAGGGGATTCGTGAGGTGAGCATTATGTCGGTAGATCGGTGAGCGCGGTCTCGGTTATTCTCATTGTTTCTTACTCCCTTGCGCGGCCTTTTGGATGATCGAAACATGCCTTGACTCGCTAGTTTGAACGCTTGCTCCATTTTTCAGATTCAGATTACCGGCCGTGACGACCCTGTCGCCGGGCTGCACGCCCTCCGTGATCTGCACGCGATTTCCCTGTTCCAAACCGATCGTCACTTGCCGCTGATTCGCCTTGCCGTCCTTGATGACAAAGACGATCTTATGTCCGCGAGGCGTGGTCACGATGGCCTCATCGGGAATGACGACGACGTCTTCAGCCACGCGGCCTTGAACCGACACCCTGGCGAATAGATGGGGGATCAATTCGACGGGATCCGTAATCTTCACTTCGATGATGCGCGTTCGTGAATCCCACTCGAGCCGGGGATAAATTCGATCAATTTTCGCGTTGAATGTTTTCTCGGGAAACGCGTCAAGCCTGACCGCGGCGGTGGCGTCGAGCCGGATATCGGCGACGCAGTTTTCCGGCAGTCCCGCCCGCACCACGAGAGATGAGGGATCCATCATTTTGAGTAATTTATCCCGCGGCGCCGCCATGTCACCGGGCCGAACAAGCACTTCGGTGATGATGCCGGCGAAGGGCGCCGTGAGCAGGCATTCATCCAGTTTGGCTTGGGCCACGCTTACGCGAGCGGACGCTTCCTCCACAGCGGCCTCCGCCACCTTGATTTCTGTCTTTGTCGCTCCTTCTTCGAGCATGGCCAATTGTTCTTTGGCGGCTTCCAGTTGAGAATGGCACTCTACGTAGCTGACGTGGGCTTTTTCCACCGTTTCGGCGGGGAGAGCCCCGCTCTCAACCAAGGACTGGATTCGGTCCAAATCGGCTTTCGCGAAATCGGTGCATTCTTGAAAGTGCCGGACGGATTCCTTGGCCTGTTTGATCTCTTCGGGGCGCACGCAGGCTTTGAGATCGGCCAGTTTGGCCTGGGCCACAGCCAGGGCAGCTTTCGCAGCTTCGACATCCTGCCGATATAGCGGCCGATCGATTTCAATCAATTTCTGCCCAAGGTTTACTCGGTCGCCTTCTCTCCATGGACAAAAAGAAATGGGGCCTTCCACGGTCGACTCCAACGTAACATGGTTGACCGCGACAACATCTCCCGTCGTCTGGAGTATTTCCACCAGACGCGTCTTTTCGGCGAATGCAAATTCAACACGGGAAGCCTTTTTTGATGCGCTCGAAGTTTTTTCATCGTAAGAGCACCCGATCAAATTCATGACTAATGCTGCACAAATCCCAACAGCCCACACATGTCTTCTTGTTAACATTGTTCATCTCCAATGTCTTTCTTTTTTGGAAATGCGCGAATGCGTATATCCATTGTTGTGTTTTCTAAATAAGGCGTCTAACATTCTCTTCTGCGAGACGTAAAATTCCGCCGTCCGGGCGTGCCAGCCGTATAGTTGTTTGATACGCATTTCTTACGAATTTTGCGGTTTATCAAGTTTTCTAATTTTCGAGAAAACATTTTATTATCCTAAGGCGTTTCTCCCACAGCCAGGCGATATTCAGATAAAGAGGTTTGGTAATCCGCCAAAGCCTGGTAATAATTCATTTGCGAATCCAAGAGCGCCGATTGAGCGTCCAAGACGTCGGTAATGGCGCCTTTGGCGAGATTGTATTTTTCACGTTCGATTCGCAGGCTTTCCTTAGCCTGCTCGATGCTTTTTTCGGTGGCTTTCACGCGATGGAATGCTGAAGAAACATTCAGGTGCGCCGTTTCGACATCTTTGCGGACCTGAAGTTCAAACTTACGCAATCTTTCTTGCGCCGCAGATAATTTTGCTTGCTCCAAACGGATCCGGGCGTCGATTCTTCCGCCTTCGAAAATGGGGATATCCACCACAAGGCCCACGCTGCCAACGTCGTCAAAAGAACTGTCTCCATCCCGGTCAACGTCGTCGACCGCCCATAATCCCCCATAATTTCCCCGAACAGCCAAAGAAGGCCAATGCCCGGCCCGCGCGGCATCCACCCGTTTAGTCTGAGCGTCCAACGCCGCCCGCGCCGCCAGGTAATCGCCGCGTTGGGCGAAGGCTTTCGCGATTCCGGCTTCCACGCTGGTTTCGTTTTCGCCGCCGATCGTCAACTCGCCGACGACATGAATCGGATCGATCCCTTCATGGGCGACTCCCAATAAGTTCATGAGAACGCGATCCTGGATGACCATGATATTCCGCTCTTTGACTAGTTGCTGTTCCAAGTCTGCGATGCGAACTTCCGTTCGCAAAGAATCTACCTTCGCGGCTTTTTGGGCATGAATAAGTTCTGAAATGCGTTTGAGGTGCTCTTTCAAAGTTTGCTGAGAAAACTCCAGCGACTCGATGACATGTTTTTGAGCGAGAATGCTGAAAAACACGCTGGAGACATCAAACACCAGTTCCTCCCGGGTGCGGGCCAGCCGATGTTCTGAGGCCACTTGAAGCAATTCCGCCGCCCGAAACTGATTGATAAGGCGGCCGCCAGTGAACAACGGCATATTCAACACGATGTGAGAGGAAAAAACGCCGTCGCTGAATGTCCGTGGTTCGCGCGTGTATCTCGGAGGGCCCAACCGGTGCCTGTCAAGATATTGATCGTAACCGCTTTTCCCGCTGACCGTCGGCAGCATGGCGCCGAACGCCTCATCGCGCGCGGCGTCTGCTTCATTCACTTCGCAGCCGACCGCCGCCAATTCGGGATTGTTGGCCAAGGCGATCTCAATGGCCTTGGCCAAAGTAATCGGTTCGCTTTTTTCTTGAGTCGTTGGACGCGAGACCGGCTTGTGTTCATTCCATTCATGCTGCGTCATCCCAACATAGGGCTCCGTGGGATTCAGAATTACGCAGCCTTGCATAACCGCTGCAAACAAAACCGCTGACGCCATCCGCATCAATCCAAAAAAATCATAACCCTTTTGCGTTTTCCACAATGCCGTAAATCTCGGTCTAACGATCATCTTCACTCCTCATACGCCGCATCGTCTGGCTTCCCATCATTCATGGGAGCATTCTGTTCGTGCGAACATTCGACTTGTTCGTTGCTTGTGTTTGCCGGCAGATTTGTTGAAATGGCGTCTGATAAACCAGTTCAGCCCGCCGCGCCGCCTGCCGTCGATTTACCTTTCTCCGATGTACATTTCGCACCAGAGATCGCCGTCGCATACTTTGTCCGGATGATTTTGTTTCGGTTCCATCGCGGGAATCGATTGAGCCGCCGCTTTTAATATTTTCGCTTGATCCCGCCCGACATATTCATCAATGACTCGGGCGAGGGTGCAGCCGGGCATTTCACTTATGAAGCGCTGATTTTGGCTGCTAATATAGATTTTGTGATCCTTCCCTTCAAACACTCCAAAGGCGCATGGCATAAGCGCACACACTTCGGGATTGTCATTCAGCATGTCGTGAGCGTAATCGGCCTTGTAAAATTCCACGACCCGGATCTGCCGATCGAGATAAGGATGTCGCCCGCCGATGGATTGGTTGAGATTGCGAATCGCCGGGCATTGAAAGCCTTGCGTCTCGATCGCCGTTTTGAGCGCTTCGCAGGTCTGATCTATGTCTTGATACTTGCTTGGATAAAGCGTGATTTCCTTCGCCGACATAGATTGGCACCCGCTCAGCGCCATCAATCCTACCGCCATGACAAGCCCAACCATTCCATAAGAGGGGAAGGGGGATTGTCGGCCGGAGTTCATTTTGGATTTCTTGTTTGAAAATGCTCTATTGGATATTGCTGCGAACCATCTCATTTTTTTCTCCTTTTCATGGTTAGCGGATTATGCAATCAGCCGGGATGCATAAATATGAGAACAGGCGTCAACAGAAACGTTTGCCTCAATTTGTTCGATTTTGAGGAGTCGAAGGTAATAGCCGAGATCGCTCAAGTAACGAACGACTTCATCCGCCGACTGTCCAAGTTCACGGAGAAATTCATGATGGATTTCGCAAAGAATCTGCGGCGCTTGCTTCTCTAAAATGCTTTGTGCGCCCTGCAAGACGAGCAGTTCACTGCCTTCGCAATCGAGATTCAAAAAATCGATTCGGCTAATCTGTTCCTCAATGATGAATTCACTGATCGATATGGCTTCCACCCAGATTTTTTCTCCCCCCATGGCCGGCGCTACGCCGCTGGCGCCTCCCTCGCGCTTATAAAACGCAATGCGGCCGGATTGATTGCTTACCGCCAAGTTATAAGCACTCACATTGTCAACTCTGTTGCGCGATAGGTTGCCGAGAAGCGACGTATAATTATTGCGAACCGGTTCGAAGGCGTACATATGACCGGCTTCCTCAATAGCCTCCGCGATTGCCGTCGCAGTGACGCCGATATTTGCTCCGATTTCCACAACCTGCATTCCGGGCTTGACGATGGAGCGAAGAAAATTCACCTCACCGGCGTTGTGGGCGCAGCATTGGAGTTCTTTCCTAAATTCATCCGAGTTCCACTTAAAGAGATTGTTCATTGTTCTCTTCTTGGGCGCCAGAACGCAACTGCCTTTCAGTTTGAGTGCCAGACTGACGCTGATATTAAAATCTTTGGCTTTTGAGTCAGCATATTGTGTGCCAGTGATGGAACTTGTATGTAACATCCTGTTGTTTATTGTTTTAGATAATGTTCACGTGTAAATTAAAAAAAATCATATCTTTGCACTTGCAATCTTTTCAATGTCATAATAGATTGCATTTGCAATGATTACGGATTGCAAGAGGGTGCATTGTATTGCATTGCCTCAGAATCAAAAACCACCCTCCTTGAAAGCGATTCGAGGTCGCACACGCCCACGATGAAACGCCCCAGGGGAGAGCCGAATTATGCAAGCGGAGTTATATAAGTCAGTTTTACGATCATTATCGGAAGCGGTATGCTTTGTGGATTTACAATGGCGAATACAATGCCTGAATGCTCAAGCGGAAATGTTGACGGGGGTGAGTTCGAAGGATGCAATCGGCAGATGTCTAAAGGATGTATTTCCTGTTGATAAAAACGACCTACATAAGATGATTGCCGAAGTCATAGAATCCGGAGGATCGATAAATCGCTGGCGAACTCACATCGTGAATTATCGCGGCGAGAGCATGCCGGTAGTCTTAAACGCCTCTCCTGTCTTGGATAAAAATCAAACAATCACAGGGGCTGTGCTCATTCTTCAAGATAACCGCGTCATTGAGGTACTTCGCCGCGAATTGAGGCAGAAATACACCCATGGCAACATCGTTACGAAGGATGAGAACATTCAGAGGATATTGTCCATGCTGCCGAGTGTAGCGGGAGGCAACGCTCCGGTGCTCATCACAGGGCCGACGGGTACCGGAAAGGAATTGTTGGCAAGGGCGATTCACTCCGCCAGTCCGCGTTGTAACGGCCCTTTTCAGGCTATCAACTGCGGCGCTCTCCCAGATACGCTCCTAGAATCGGAATTATTCGGCTACAAAAAAGGCGCTTTTACGGATGCCAAGAAGGATAAACTGGGCCGCTTTGCCCTTGCCGAAGGAGGCACCTTGTTATTGGATGAAGTTGGAGATATTTCATCGGCCATGCAAGTCAAACTTTTGCGGGTGCTCGAAGAGAGGCAATACGAACCTTTGGGCGGCATCGAATCGATTAAAACCGATGTCCGCATTGTTGCCGCAACAAATCAAAATGTGCAGGCGATGGTGGAATCAGGTAACTTTCGTTCAGATCTCTACTACCGGCTTAATGTCATTGAGTTTTATTTGCCTCCTTTGGCGGAGCGAATGGGGGATATTCCTCTCTTGCTGGAGCATTTTATCGAATTGCTTAACGCTCAAATGGATCGCAGCGTAAGTCGCGTGTCGCAATCCGCGATGAATTGCCTTATGAGATATTCCTATCCTGGAAATGTTCGCGAACTTCGCAACATAATAGAGCATGCCTACGCGTTATGCAGTGGAGAAGAAATTTCCGAAGAGTGTCTTCCGCCTCGTGTTGTCAAAACGTCTTCATTATCAGAACCTGAATCGACATACGAGTCGGCTGCGATGCCCTTTCATAGATTATTAAAAGATAATCAAAGACAGTTGATTATACGCATGCTCCAATTGCACAACGGCCACCGGGGAAAAACGGCGGAGGCTTTGCAGATCGATAAATCCACGCTCTGGCGAAAAATCAAGGCATTTGACATTGATCTAGAGAAGACGTAAGGTTTCTGGGAGACGTGAATTCATCTATCTTTCCCTTGCGTGTCTGAAAACTTAATTCACTTTCATGAAGTCTCACTTAGGAAGAGTGCTTTCCACAATAAAAAGTCTTGCCGCCGGATATTTTGGTTTCAACCAATCCTTTTACATGGAGTTCTTCGACATACTTGATGATTTCATTGCGGTGCATGGCGAGTCCGCTGGCAATATCTTCAATCGAACAAGGACGCCGCAAAATCATCTCCAACACTCCTCCCCCCTCGTTTCGGAAGTCCTCTTGTTCATGCACCCCTCTATAGTCGGCGATGATTTCCGCAGGCGGTTCGAACCACAACGCCAGTTTTTGCATGCGGGATTGTTCGACTTTATAGGCAAAATCCTCGGCCGTCGGCCGGGTTGAGGTGTTCAATTGAACTCGATCCGGCTGTATTCGCTTGACGCACTGGATAATTTTTTGGAGGTCGGCATAGATGGCATTATGCCCGGCTAAAAGAAAGACCTCCAACCAGTATGCGCCTTTGAATTCCCGCCGGAAATCAATCAATCCTTCCAGCATTTCGTCAAAGACGATGTCCTTGTGCGGGCGATTCACCGACTGGAACATTGCGCTGTCGCCTGCATCCAGGGATGGGATCACGAGGTATGCGTTCCAAAGTTGACGGCGCAACTCGGGCTTCCAGAGCAAGGATCCATTTGTGAGTACGGCGATCGGAATGTCGGTCATCCCGCGGATGCGATCGATCAGTTCATCCAAACGAGAATAAAGCGTAGGTTCGCCTGATCCGCTCAGCGTGATATAATTGGGCTTCGAGGCGAGTTTATCGCGAAGTTCCTCTATCACATCATCCAAGGGAACCCATTCGCGTCTTTCCATTGTTTCATTTGTCGTTTGCCCGAGTTGGCAGTAAATACAGTCATACGTGCAGGTTTTAAATGGGACGAGATCCACGCCGAGTGATCGTCCAAGTCTTCTAGATGGAACAGGTCCAAAAATATATCCCATGACATGCCTCTCATTCATTACAAGGTTTTTTTTCGCACGGTTCATCCCGACCGCAGCATGGCCGATCGCGTCCACAACTGGGCTGTGAAGATGAAAAGTCCGTGGCGTGAAATCCTGAGCCTTTGAAAATAATCGCGGCGCCGGCGCCCAGCAGCCGCTGCACCTCGCCGCCGGATTCGGGGCAGATTTCCAAAGGGGGATCCGTCATTTTTGGGAAGGCATCGAAGTGGGAATGGCACTTCTTGCATTCGTATTCATAGGTTGGCATAAATTTCTTTCCTTTCACGAATCATCCGGGCGCATTCCATGGGCGCTATGGTAATTCAAACTTCTTGGGATCGGCCGCTTTGCTTCCTGAAATGGTAGTTTTTTTTCATTTGTGCATGGCCCGCGCACGGCGTGTTGTATGCCGATCTGCCGCGGAAAATCACTTTGGTCGTAGTCGACTGGCGCTGACTACAAATTCTTTGCCGTCTCATAGGCGTCTCTGATGGCATCCTGGGCATTGCCTATTTGTCTAGCATCGCCGACTACATAAACAGGCAAATCGCTTCTCATCGTTTTCTCAAGAGGGTTGTAACTTTTCATGCCGGAAGAAATCACAATTACATCGACATCTTCGAAAAGTATATTTTCGCCGTTTCTTTCTGCAAAAACAGTTTTATACTCCACTTTCTTGATATAAGTATGGTCGCTGAAAACAACCCCCTTTTCATGCATCATTTTGAGTGAAAGTCTCTTGGCGATCATTTCCATATCTTCGCCAAAGTCAGTCGTCCGTTTCACAATAATGATTTTATTGTCTTTGGGAATCAAAGCCGTGGCAATATCAACTCCGATGAGTCCTCCGCCGATAATGAGCACCTTCTTATTTTCTGGTATATTCTCTTCTAATAAAATATCCGCCCAATAAAATGTCTCTAATCCAGGAATGGAGGGGACTGACGGTTTGGAGCCTGTCGCCAGTATGACAGCGTCGTATTGGGAATTGACATCGGAATTGGACGCCTCTTTCAAAATCACTTTTACTCCATTTTGCTTTAACTCGTCGACGAAATAGGGAATTAGCTTTGCCATGGATTTCTTATGGGGGGTTAATGGCGCAAAGTTGAATTGCCCTCCCAGTTGATCTTTTTCATAAAGATCGACGCTGTGCCCTCTTTTCTTCAGGGTGATTGCGGCTTCCATCCCGGCTAAACCGCCTCCGATGACGGCATATTTTTTAGATCGTTCCGCCATTTCAAAAACGTCTGTTTCCTTTCCAAGTTCCGGATTTACAAGGCATTGAAGACCTTGCCCGGATCTCACCCCGCCGACACAACCTTCGATGCAGGCTAAACAGGGTCTTACCGGCCCCTTCACTTCGCCCAAATATTTCCCAATAAAGTTGCGGTCTGCCACCAAAGATCTCCCGACGGCGATGTAATCGGCTGAATAATCCTTCTTGACTTTTTCGATGTCCTCAAACGTATGGATTCTACCGACAAAAATTACCGGGATATTGATCTTTTGTTTGATTTCCTTCGCCAACTCCCATGTTTTTCCTTTGGGAACAAACATGTGCTGGAAAAACCACGGAGGGGTTGAACAAACGCTGCCGACGGATACATGGATCGCCGCAGCGCCGTTTTTTTCTAATATCTTGGAAAAATGTATCATGTCAGGCAGTTTGATTCCATTGGGCAGCATTTCATCGCCGCTGATGCGGGCGATGATAGGCAAAGTTGTAGATTGTTTTACTGCCTGCAATACTTCCAAAGGGAATCGAATCCTATTTTCAATATCACCGCCATATTCATCGTTTCTATCGTTCACAAGAGGCGAGAGAAACTGGGCCAACAGGTAGCCGTGGCCGAATTGCAGTTCGATCAGATCAAAATCAGCTTCTTGAGCTCTGGCGGCGGCGGCGGCATAAAGATCGACTGCCTTTTCCATATCCTCACGATTCATTCTAGTGGGAGTTGCTCCTCCATTTTCACAAGGTTTATCCGTGGAGGATGCAAAATAGTTGCCGGGAATTTTAATATTTGCCATTCTGCCGGGATGATTGAGGTGAGCGATCACTTTTGCGCCGGATTGATGAATCGAGGAAACTAATTTTTGCAATCCTTTTATTTTGTCATCATCATCAATTCCTAATTGCGCGGGGGTTTCCCGTAATCCTTTATCTATATAGAGGGGTTCAATGGCGACCGCCCCTAAATACTGGCTTCTCGCAGTGTAAAAAACGATATGCCTATCGTTCACATATCCATTTCCATCACTATAACCTAATTTTATCGGTGCCAATATGAAGGGATTTTTTAACTCAATCATTGTTCCACCTCTTCCCCGGTTTTTGAATTCTACTTTGGATGCCTGCAGCGTCTCTTATTTGAATTCGAAACAACCCAACCGCTCTGCTCCGGAAAATGCCTGCTCGACTAACAAAGAAACGGCGGCATGCCCCGGATGCGGCGGGGGATTCCATGTTTTCATGTTTTCGAAAATTTCGCCGCCGGTATGGTAGGCAAGCGTACCTTTCACTTGGTAGGCTTTGCCTTCCTTTTCACGAAATAATAAAGCCCCTGTGCAGCCTGTTTGTAAATTGCGCCGGGTCTTATGAAAATAATTGTCTGCAATTACGAAACGATCGTCGCCGTACAGCGCTACGCAGGTGACATAGATGATGTTGGGAGCGCCGGCGGCGTCCACGGTGGCGAAAATGGCGGGGCCGTCCCTATTTTCCCACGCTTGGCGTACGTTTTCGGGTATACAAGTCATTCTGTCTTATCTCCTAGAGTTGAATAATGGGATACGATGAAATTCCCTCGGTAAGTCATATAGTCGTTCAATGTTTGAGCATGGATCGGAACCATATCCGGCGGCAGCGATTCCACAGGCCAGAACCGCAGGTCAGAACCTTCCACCCCGTCCGCCTCCGGTCGTCCGGTCCAACTCCGGATGATAAAAGTGATCGCGAATCCTTGAACCTGATCTCCGTTCGGGTATTGAAATCGTTGGCTGGGTCCGGTGTGCAAAGCCATTGGCTCTATGGTTTGAACGACGATCCCGGTTTCTTCCAAGACTTCCCGCCGCACAGCCTCTTGCGCCGTCTCATCCAGTTCGACGGCGCCGACGGGAAGACCCCACAGATCCATATCGGTCCTCCGTTGAAGCAAGACCTCCCCCTGGTTGTTCAAAATGATCGCCCGAACGCCCGGCACGTGGATGCATTCCGCGCCGATGCGCGTTCGAAGATTGGCAATGTAAGAATCAGCCATGTTAATCCTCAAAGGAAATAACGGAACCAACGGGAATTGCCTCGCATCGTCCGGGCAGTTCATTCCACAGGCGCGCCGCGGCCGCAAATCCAGTGCAATGGCAAGGCATCAACCGCTTGACATCCAAGCGGCGCAATTCGGCAATCGTTTCCTCTATTCGCTGCGCGCTGGCGTTAAGGAGATGCATGCCCCCGAGAACGGCGTAGATGGGGCGATCGGCCGTGATCGTTTGGATGAAATGCAGCGTGTTGATGACGCCAGCATGCGCACATCCCAAAATCACGACTATTCCTTTTTTCGTTTCCAGGAACGCCGCCTGATCATCCAGAAGATCGTCGGAAATGCGGCAGTTCTCGTCTTTGAAAAACGCCCCTCCAACATCCTCATACGAATTTGTGCGAGGGATGGGGCCGGTAAGCCAAAGTCCTCCGCCAATTTCTGTCGAGGCTTCAACCCATTTAAGATCGGCCATCGAGCGGACATCTTTTTTTATCACTTCGGACATCCCGACATTGCGAGCGACGCCGTCGGCGCTTCGGGCGTATTTTGCTTCAAAAGCTTGCGGATGAACAAAGACGCGAGGACGTTTCCCCAGCGTCAACACATGGGACAGTCCGCCGGTGTGATCGTAATGGCCGTGACTGAGTACGATGTTTTCAATCGATTCCAAGCGGACGCCAAGACGCTGAGCGTTGTGTTTCAGGACAAATCCCTGGCCGGCGTCGAAAAGGACTTTTCCCTGAGGCAGTTCGATCCAAAACGAGAGTCCGTGCTCAGCCAGAAGTTCCCGGCCGCCTGCGGTATTTTCAACCAAAACGGTAATTTTGCATTTAGGCATTTTTCAGCGAACCTCTTGTTATGCATTCAAAGGCCTGTTTTAAGTCTGCTAAAATTTGGTCAAACGGTTCGACGCCCATGGAAAGACGGACGGTGTTCGTATTCACTCCAAAGGTTGTTCTTCGTTCGGGGGGAAGATAAAGCATGGTCGTCAGGTAGGGAATGCAGATCAGGGATTCGGTCGCTCCCAGGCTTACGGCGTGACGAATTGTATGCAAGGCGGCGATGAATCGCCTGGCGTCTTCCTCCGCTTCGCCGACATCGAAGGCGAGCATGCCCCCGAAGCCTCGATGCATCTGTTTGGCCGCGATGGAATGGCCGGGATGACTGGCAAGACCTGGATACATAAGATGCGATACAGCCGGCTGGGATTCGAGAAACTCCGCGATTTTCTGGGCGTTGTGGGTCATCGCTTCGGAGCGCAGTTCGAAGGTCTTCAATCCTCGATCCAGTAAAAAGGCGGAATACGCATCCAGCGTCGTGCCAATCGCTTGGCGGGTGAACCAAAGTTTGTTGTAATGCTCCTTCGAACCGGCGATGGCGCCCGCCATGAGATCATTATGTCCGCCCAATGCTTTCGTTGCGCTGTGAACCACAAGATCCGCTCCCAACTGCAACGGATTCTGATGATAGGGAGTGGCGAAGGTGTTATCGACGACAAGCAAGGCTCCCGCCGCATCCGCGGCCTGGCGCATGGAGGCGATGTCAATGATTTTGCAGAGCGGATTGCTGGGCGTCTCCAGAAAGATCATTTTCGTATTGGGCCGTAAGTATTCATTGACTTTCCCGGAGTCATTGGCGTCGAGCCAGGTAATTTCCACCCCGAAGCGCTCCAGAATAAGCGAGACTTTGAAATTGGCTCCATAAGTGTCATGAAAAATAATCAGATGATCCCCGGCTGAAAGATAGGATAAATACATCATCGTACATGCCGCCATTCCGGATGTGCATACGATGCAATCTTCCGCCTGCTCCAAGGCGGCGATCTTATGCTCAACCTGACGGACTGTAGGATTATCGTCGCGGTGGTACGTGTAGCCGTCGATCTCCCCCTCTGTAATTTGTCTAAGCACCTCAAAAGAAAGATACTCATAATTCACGGCATTGACGATGGGCGTCACCATCGGCCGATTGCCGTAAGGGGTCAAGGGATCAGGAATCTTTGGCATAGTTTTCTCCTCGATACATTCAAATGTTATTGGGACTGCCCCTGGGAAAGAGGGGCGTGCGGCGGGCATGCATTGGACATTTTCACTACCAGAACTGCGGCATTGTCATTGATAATTTCTTCAAAAGCCGCACGCAGGGCGGCGAAGACGTCAGGCAGCTCGCCGTTAAGGTTCGTGCTCATATTTCCTTTTTGCATCGTTACGCCGGGATGAGATAAACCATCGATGAATGCGTCAATTGTCTTTCCAATCTCAGGATTTCCAAGTGGGTATAAACTCACTTCCGCTTGAATATTCATTTTCTAACCTCCGCAATGACGAATGGACCGGCGAGATGTCGGAGTGGAACCGGCGGATGAATTTGGACAAACCGGGATGGAGTTTCCCGGCTTTCCAGAACCGAGGATGAAACCATGCGAATTTTTCCATAGGGCGAAATTAAATCCCATAATTCTTGGGGAGAAAAAAGACGACCTGACGCATAAGGCTGTTTCCCACTATCCAGCCGATCTTGATTCAGAGGAGCAAGGCGGTTGAGCGTTCCAATTATCAGGCGGCCGCCAGGTTTTACGCAACGAGCCATTTCACGCACCGCCGTTTCGGGCGCCGCCATGAACTCCAGCGCGGCCATGGATGCCGCGATGACGAAAGATGCATCTTGAAAGGGCAGTGCGCAGGCGTCACCGATGCTGAACTTGCACTCCGGCGCGGTGTTCATCGCCTCACGAATCATTCTCGCTGAAACATCGATCCCTTGAACCTCATAACCGGCCGATTGAAAAAAACGGCTCCAATGCCCCGAGCCGCACCCTACATCCAACAAGAGGCCGCTGGGTGAAGCCTGCCTGATCAGTTCAAGCGCGTCCTGCTGCTGCATGAAATCATGCTCCCGGCCGGCCGGCGTGTTGTACCAGTTCTCGTAGGTCTCGGCCAAAGGACCGAAATTAAACAAACTGTTGGCGGCGGGAGGAAAGGACTCAGACATTTTATTTGTTGTTCCGTTTCATCTTGTTATGGCGATTCCGGATTGCATAGAGACTTTTTAAGAACGTAAAACCCTTTCCCAAGTCATCTCTTTAGAAAAAACCAGACGTACTCCCGGCGATTATGAAAGCCGGTGCTGCGATGATGAACACCCGAAAAAAAATTCCAAAGCGGGATGTCGGTCCCATCCTGTCTTGTACTCTTGTATTTACGTCCTCATTCTGTTCTTTGTCGCTTGTCTTGGAAAAGAGGAGAGGAAACACGATGTCGCTGGTACAGCATGGCGCCCAAACCGCAATAAATAGAAAAACGGCGGCGATAAGTATGCTGATCATGCTGAATCCAGATTCCATGGCCATGGTCATATGAAAAAGCGAAGCCCAGGTGCTAAGAAAAACATGTCCAGCATGAGGAAATTTGGTTTGGGGACGAATGAAAGCCACTGTAATGCCCAGAAACGCCAACGGATTCACCATCCACCATTTTTCCAAAACGCCCAGGTGGAGACCTCTATTGGGCATATCCAGAAGAATTTCCCCTATGAAGGGAATGATGCTGTCGCTCAGAGTGGCGATGCCTATCGATCCGAAATAGCCGATGGCGAGAGTTTTCCAAAATCCTATGTTGCCGTGCAGCCTGTACATCCCCGCCGTGACGAGAGCGCTAAGAAAAACGTGGATCGGATGACAGGCCCAGAAAAGAATCGCGGATGTTTCGCGAGACATGCCGGTTTGAATGAAAACCACCATAAGCAAGACGCCCGTCGCGGTTCCAAGACTGGTAAACGGGGCATGAATCCTTAATTCTTTCAAAATGAGTTGCAGCATCGTCATTTTACGATCCCGTTATTTGCATAAGCTGTAAACTCAAGAAGCCTGATTCTCCTATCAGGATGATTATTTAACCTTAGGCCGATTGTTTTGATCTACTAGTACGATGCGGGGCTCTATCGAACGGGCTTCTTCTTCCGTCATTTCGCAATAGGATAAAACAATGATCGGATCACCTATGGCCCCCAGCCGCGCAGCCGGTCCATTGAGCATCATCGTTCCCGATTCAGCGAGCGCTTCAATAATATAGGTTGTAATACGAGAACCGTTGTTCAGGTTCAGTACATGAACTTGCTCTCCCGGCAGTAAATCGGCTTCCTTTAAAAGCAAAGAGTCAATCGAAATGCTTCCTTCATAATCCAACTCTGTACCCGTGAGTAATGCACGATGAATTTTTGACTTCAGCATGATCCGCTTCATTGTTCTACTCCCACTATTTGTTCTTTTGCTCGTCCCTCGCCGTTATGTACACAAATGGCGCCCGTCGGGCAATAATCTTCACACACTCCACACCCAATACAATCATCCCCATTGATTTGGGCGATGTTATTTTCCATCGAGATTGCATGCCGCGGGCAGATTTCTACGCATACGCCGCATCCCCGGCATAGATCTTTATTGATCTGCGGCACTCTGATCTGCGATTTCGCAGGTTGATTCAAACCTTGCGGAGCAAATCGCATGGTGGGGTTTAGTTTGTCCGCATGTTGAAATACATCGCTTCCCTTATTGTCTAACGGCATCGCGGCGGGCATAGTGCGCGGCGGCGCGTGAGAAATTCCTGAGCCTTGAAACATTCCCCCTTCTCGCATCCTGCATCCGCCGCTTCGGCCTCGCCCCCTCCTTGATCTCCCGACACAACCCCCTCCGCCTCTGCTTCTCCAGTCGTTGCCGCGTCCTCTCCCACCGTTATGCCCTCGACTACATGCAGGATTCGCCCATCCTGTCATTCCGCTTTCTGCACGACAACCGTTTGCGTTTCTCGTGACCGGTCCGAAACCTATAAGTTTTGTTCCCTCTGAAACTGGCATAATTCTCCTTTCAAATCTGTTTGAGACTACACTTTAGTCATTCCCGCGTCATGTCTTTCACCGCATTGGGGATATTTTTTCTGATTACAGGATTGGCCTTGCGTATGAGGCGCCTTAAATCCGCATTTGGGACAAATACATTGTCCGTCTGGGCCTGCGCTGCGCGGCCCGCCCATCCTGCCGCCGCCGTTGTTGGTGGAAGGTTTTGTTACATCTCCTCTTGGCATGGCTGCATTTCCTTCCTCAAACGTATGTTTAATTACCTTTGCACTATGTTTTATTTCCTGTGTATTAATATTCGCTTATTTGGATTGCCATCTGCTTTGGCGACTATTGGAGAGATGTTTTCGACGACCGCAACATCCCGGCATCTGAAATATTTTCTGGTGTAATTGTCCCGTTAGAAATGCGTTCATGACTTGGTCGACGTCTCCACAAATCTGGGCGATGACTTCAATTCCAGCGGAAATCAAAGCGAGTTCCAACGGCCTTGAGATCGCACCGCAAATGAGCGCATCTATGCCTAAATCCCTCGTGTATTTTGCCCGGTCGAGAGGGCTATCCTCTTTGATAAAAACACTTTGACGGCAAATTTCTTCACCAAGCTCCACATCGATCAGAAGCAAGACTCCTGCGACATCAAATACAGGCGATACCCGGCCTTGCCAATGTGGAATAGCAAGTCTCATAGTAATTATTTAATGAGCATTTCATGTGCCAAATTCCTTATATCTATGTAAGTAGATAATAATCAATCAAATAAGTGAAAACGGATTGAATAGGCCTTGGAATAATCGCGTATAATGCAATTATATAAACATGCAAACAGGGCAAATTGCCATTCTATTTTGCCGATGAGTTGGAGATTGCCATGACGGACATTTCAACCATTGCGCAGCGAGAAGCGGCCATATTGGATTCGGTCAATGAGGGAATATTTACGGTCGATCAAGAATGGCGAATCACAGCTTTTAATGCAGCGGCGGAGAGAATAACCCATATTAGCCGTGAAGAGGCAATTGGCAGCCATTGCTGCGACGTTTTTCGGGCAAATATCTGTGAGAAAGACTGCGCATTGCGCCGCACGATGTCCAGCGGCAAACCGGTTGTCAATGCTGCAGCCCATATCATCAATCAACAAGGTCAACAAATTCCCATTCGAATTTCAACGGCGCTATTGAAGGACAACGCCGGAAAAATCATCGGGGGGGTCGAAACATTTCAGGATTTAACTCTGGTGGAGCAGCTTCGAAAGGAAATTCGGGCAAGATACACTTTTGAAGATATTGTCGGGCGAAGTCCGGCAATGACGCGCTTGTTCGAACTTGTGTCTTTGGTAGCCGAGAGCAACAGCACAGTTCTTATTGAAGGCCCCAGCGGGACAGGCAAAGAACTCTTTGCACATGCCATTCATATTCTCTCCGCTAGGCGGAATAATCCGTTTGTCGCCGTGAACTGCGCCGCCTTGCCGGATGCGCTGCTGGAGAGTGAGTTGTTCGGTCACAAGGCGGGGGCTTTTACAGATGCCAAACAAGACAAACCTGGACGTTTCGCTTTGGCGGAGGGCGGCGTCGTTTTCCTGGACGAAATTGCGGATATAACTCCAGCCATGCAGGTTCGGCTGCTTCGAGTGCTGCAGGAAAGGGTGATCGAACCGTTGGGCGGCGTGAATGCGATCCCTATTAATGTACGCGTGATAGCCGCTACGAACAAGAATCTGCTTCAAGAAGTGCGTGCAGGACGATTCCGAGACGACCTTTACTATCGCATTTGCGTTGTTCATCTGAATCTTCCGCCGCTCAAAGAGCGGCGTGAAGACATCCCCCTGCTTGTGGAGTATCTGATCGGTAAATTTAACCGGATTCAGGGAAAGGATATCGTCGGCGTATCCGATCATGTTATGGCCCGATTGATGGAGCATGAGTTTCCTGGAAATATCCGAGAATTGGAAAACATCATTGAACAAGCCTTTGTATTGTGCCGTGGGGGGATGATCGAGTTGAATCATTTGCCGCCCGAATTGCGTCCCTCTTCCAGCCGCGTCGTGGAAGGAGGGCCGCCGATGAACCTGGCGGAGATCGAAAAGGTTTTTATCACGGAAGCGCTCCAACGCAACGGCGGCAATCGGAAGAAGACGGCGAAAGAACTTTGTATTGACGTCAGCACCTTATTCCGGAAAATCAAAAAACTATCGATTGATATTCCTCAAAAAGACGGGAGAGGCCGCCGCCGGTAACGGCGAATCCGAACGTTTCGATATCGGTTCATAGAATTTGAGGGATTTTTCACCATCCCGGAGGCGCCGTAGACGCGAGTTTCCTAGCGTGCGTTTTTTATAAGCGCTGCGCCAAATTGAACTAAGGATAAACAAAACAAGGGATCACGGATCTTGCATCACTCGCGCGAGAGGATTGGGCTGGCTGTACCCGTACGGCTTCACAAAGTTTTTAGCCGAACAGATGTTGAGTCGACATCAAGGGGAAGTGCATCTTGGAATTGTGCGGCCCTCCATTGTTGAGTCGACGCTGTGTGATCCATACCCAGGCTGGATACAGAACTACCGCATGGCAGACCCCACGCTAATAAACAACGGCAAGGGCCACATTCATGATTTTCCCGGCTGTTCGGACACGGCATTGGATCTTGTTCCAGTCAATTCGGTTGCCAATGCCATACTTGCAGTGGCCGCCTACATCGGCAGCCGTATCGAGAAATGCACAGTGAACCATGTCGCTACATCAGGATCCACTCCCCTCATGATGGAGCTGTTTCATGACTTGCTGAAGAATTATTTCACTGTCAACCCGATGCTGGACAAGTCTGGCGCGCCAATTGCGATCCCTGACTGGGTTTAGCCTCCTCCGGAAGTTTTCACCAAGCAGCTGCGGTGTCGCATTGAGCAACTTGAGTGCGAACTCGCCGGGATTCGGCGGCAAGGCAGGCACATGACACCTCAGGAAAGGTCAAGACTGCGGAAGCTACGGATCGGGATTGGGCGAAGCAAGAAACTAATGAGCATCACCGAGATGTACGCCTGTGCCTCGCAAATAATAGATCGTGTAGTGTTCATGCGACTTTGCTCCATTCGTAACGGTGGTGAAGACCACCTACCCGGGGCAACTCAACTAGTCTCGCGAATAGAGGTGCTCGACTCGAGATAGGACGTTCTTTTGGCGCTTCTTTATCGAGTCCCAGATGAGTTCGGTCTTCGTGATAATACGCGAAATAGGA
>JAFGTC010000109.1 GCA_016934335.1 Candidatus Omnitrophota bacterium
ACTCATTCCTGATGACTTGCGAGGACGCTTTTCTTTTTTTATGGTGATATATCAAGGATAGCATTCTGCCTCCTCAATATCGGGCGTAATCATTTCGCCCATCGAAAAGGATGAACCGATCTTGAATCATCATGAGAAAAAATGCCTTCAATAAACAGTGGAAAACACATAGTCATGAAAGAGATGTTGAAATGAGAGATCGATTGATCACTGGTCAATATCCGTTTTGAATTATTTTTATTACGCATGAACGAGAAATTGTTTGAAAATTGTTGTATCTCCATTTGTTGTGAATCATAAATCATTCCTAATTGATGGATAGCGAATGTCCGCATACGGATGCAAAATCCGAGGGCGTTCTGATTAAATATTTCCGCAACGATCAATTCATTGATCAATTTCTTGTTCTTTCAAGAGTTATCCCCAAAGTAGACTCTTCTTGGATTTTTTTTAGATAATCATCCCAATTGTCTTTATTTTGTATTATCTAAACACGGGAGAAATCATGGGGCGGCGGGCCAGGCGCTGAGGTTTCCGTGGTCGTGGATGATCCAACCGTGCTGAAACAGTAGGCTTATCATTATAAGAGAAAATCGTAAAGAGGAATCACTCTATTGCTCAGATATGTAGAAGCGTATGATTAATCTACTTATTGCGACTATTTCGTCTCAACAAATTCAATCGAGCTGAGTCGGGCTATGCGTTGAGCAGGAATCTTTCGTATCAGACAATTGCGAAATTTTGTTGGAGAGAAATATAATCTTGAAATCGAGTTGAGGCCTCACAAAATATAGCAGAATATCTCGCGTCCCAAGGCGCGGGAATATTTTCTCTTTGTGCTGCTGCCTATTTTGGCGATCTGACGAAGGTGAAATATTTTCTTGATGCAGGCGTTGACGTCAATGAGAATGGGGATACATCAAGGAACAGTTCTGCACGCTGCAGTCGTTGCCGGTCGGAGAAAAATTGTTGAATTTCTAATCGATGATGGGGCTGACTTGGACGCACAAACGGCAGCGTGTCATAGCCCTTGCGCATAGCGACAAGTAATGGTGATCTGACGGAGTGCAACTGATACTATGAAGGGAACTGATGTGGATTTCATGGAAAAGAATAGTCGAGGAAAACGATGAGTGTGACGCGACGAGAATTTGCAAAGGAGACGGTTGCATGGGGAGCGAGTTTAACGTTGGGGCTCAGCACGCAAACGCACGGAATCCAAGATTCGAACGCCGAGGAGAGAGTTCGACCGAACATTTTATGGATTGTCGCGGAGGATATCTCTCCTTTGTTTGGCTGCTACGGCGATTCTGACGCAGCGACTCCGCATATAGACCATTTTGCACAGCGTTCACAGATTTTCACACGAGCATATACGACCGCTCCAATTTGCGCCCCATCACGTTCCTGCCTGGCAACGGGAATATATGCAACATCTTTGGGTACGCAGCATCTACGTTCAGACGTTGAAATTCCAGATCAAATCGAGCCTCTCGCATCGATATTACGCCGTAATGGGTATTGGACGGCTTTGCGGGGTAAAACGGATTATAATTTTGATCCGCAGGGATTGTTTGATTATTGGAAGCAGGACGCAGCGCCTTGGCGCGCGCGCCCTAAAGGGAAGCCTTTTTTTGCTTTTATGAATTTGGGCAGCACCCACGAAGGACCTGCCAATAAGACTGAAACAGCCGCAATCGCTTTAAAGCGATTGCCTCCCGAACTGAAACACGAACCCAAGAAAATTACTCTGCCGCCGTATTATCCCGACACGCCTGAAATGCGTAGGTTGTGGGCTCGGTATTTGGATTTGATTACGGTATTTGACCGCGAATTCAATGATGTTTTGGAGAATCTCGCAGCGGATGGACTAGCTGACCATACCATCGTGTTTCTAATGGCCGATCACGGCATGGGGATCCCCCGATACAAGCGCTGGTTATACCTTACCGGCTTGCACGTGCCGCTCATCATTCACGCGCCCCCAAAATTTCAACACTTGATGGGGGAAGAGAAGACGTCTTCGGTACGAAATGAATTGGTATCATATATTGATTTACCGCCGACGGTTTTAAAGATGGCCGGCATTTCCATCCCGGAGCGATTCCAAGGACAAGCGTTGTTCGACGGCGGGCAAAGGGATTATGTTTTTGGCGCACGCGACCGCGCCGATGATATGTACGATCTCAGCCGCGCGGTCTTCGACGGCCGTTATTTGTATATCCGCCATTTCATGCCTCACCTGATTCCCATGCAGGAAGGGGTCATCATGAGTCCTTACAGCAAGGAATTCAATAAGGAATTGTATCGCGTTCATGAAGCCGGATTAGACACGGAACAATCCAAAAAACTATGGATCAGGAAATCCTTTGAAGAACTCTACGATATCCAGAACGACCTCCAAGAATTGAAGAATCTTGCCGGCGATCAAAATCTGAAAGACATGAAAGATAAACTTGCTGAACGACTTCGTGCCTGGATTGTGGAAACAAGAGACACAGGTTTTATGCCCGAACCTGAAATGCACCGCCGGGCAGCCGAAGCGAACGCAACCATTTATGATATTTCACAGGATCTCAAACAATACCCTCTCGAAGAGATTCTCTCCGCCGCCGATTGCGCTTCACGTCCTGACAGCCAACCGCTCCCGGCCGGCAGCGATCCTGTCGTAACGTATTGGGCGATTATGCAACGGATCATTCAAAGCGACCGTTCAGATCAAGCCGTTGCGTTTCTCAGCGAGCAACTCAAACATGCAATCCCAACTGTTCGAGCGGCGGCGGCGGAAGCCTTGGCTCGAATCGATCGCGAGAAATTAGCGATCCCCGTGTTTCGCGAACTTCTGACTGCGGAGGAACCGAACCTGTTACTGTTCACTGCACGCTCGCTCGCTGTATCCGTTGACGACGTTCGGCCGTTGGAAGACGAGATCAGGCAGACAAGGCAGCGTTTGCTTGCTCCTCCCGGATCGGAACGGCCTTGGAAGGATTTTTTCTATTCAGCATTCACATCATGGGCTCTCGAATGGGCTTTGATCAAGTCCGGCTTGAATACCCCCGACTTTTATTCATTTTGAAAACATCTTTCGGGTCATTGATGCAGTCAAAATCAGGAGAGATGCGATGTCCTTTAATTCAACAATTATTCACAATTGGATTGGTTTCATTCTCTCACCTGCGTTTTTTATTATTTGCGCTATGGATGCCCCTCTCAATTTGCAGGCCCAGTTGACGCCTGAACGACTACGCTGCGAACATCTGGAAAGTCCATTGGGCATCGATGTTACTCAACCGCGCTTATCATGGCAATTGCGCACTCTTACGGATGAGCGCGGTCAGTTCCAAACGGCCTGGCGAATTCTTGTCGCGTCATCCCGGACGACCCTCGACTGCGGCGTTGGCGATTTATGGGATTCGGGCAAAGTGGATTCCGATCAATCTATTTTGATACCTTATGAAGGTGAAGCACTCCGTTCATGTCAACCATGTTGGTGGAAGGTTATGGTTTGGGATGCACAGGGACGACCAGGGCCCTGGAGTAATCCTGATTTTTGGGAGATGGCTTTGTTGAAAGCGGGTGATTGGAGCGCCCAATGGATCGCCAGTTCCGCCGAAGAATCGTCGCCGCCGCGGCTTGAACCGGCTCCCATGTTTCGACGAGAATTCAAGATTGCGAAAGAGATTCGCCAATCGAGAGTCTACGCAACCGGTCTCGGCTATTTCGAAATGACAATCAACGGCAAGAAAGTCGGTGATCACGAGTTGGATCCAGTGACGTCTCGCTACGACCGGCGCGTTTATTATTTGACTTTCGATATTACTGACCATTTGAAGAGCGGAAACAATGCAGTCGGCGTCATGCTCGGAACCGGCTGGTTCAACATGCACACCAAAGCAGTCTGGGGATTTGGACAAGCGCCATGGCGCGCGCGCCCTTGCATGCTATGCCAAATCGAAATCGAATACGTCGACGGGATGCGACAACGGATTATCAGCGACTCATCATGGAAAGTAAGCACAGGTCCCTTCATCTTAGACGGCATCCGTAATGGAGAAACGTATGATGCACGATTGGAGCAAGAGGGATGGGATGCGCCGAATTTTGACGATTCGCAATGGAGCTCAGCGTCAGTTATAACTGGACCCGGTGGAGTTCTTTCAGCGCAGATGCTCCCGCCGATTCGGACGACGCATATTCTAAAGCCCAAATCAGTCACGGAAGTTCAACCAGGCGTGTGAGTGTATGATTTCAACCAGAATCTGGCTGGCAAACTACGACTTTCTGTCGAAGCGCCAATTGGAGCCAAGATCAGTTTGAAGCAGGGGGAGCGGTTGCATCCAGACGGCGCTGTCCAGCAAAAAGAGATCGCCCGTTTTATTCATTCCGGAGAGTTGCAGACGGATGCCTATATCTGCAAGGGCAAGGGGCTCGAAGTGTGGGAGCCGCGTTTTGTGTATCATGGCTTTCAATATGTTGAGGTTCGCGGATTGACTGAAGCGCCCTCGCTGGATTTTTTGCGAGCGAAAGTTCTCCATACGGATTTCGCTTCCGCCGGATCGTTTTCTTGCAGCAAAGAACTCTTTAATCAATTGCAACATTGTGCGCGCTGGTCATTCATCGGCAACTATCATGGAATCCCGACGGACTGTCCTCACCGTGAGAAGATTGGTTGGACCGGCGATGCACATCTCGTGGGCGAAACCGGCTTGTTCAATTATGATATGACATCATCCTATACAAAGTGGATTCGCGATTTTGCCGATGAACAGCGCGAAGACGGCGACTTGCCGGGAGTTATCCCAACCAGCGGGTGGGGATATCAATATGGAAAGAGTGAGAAATATCGAGACCTGGGTTACGGTCCGCAGTGGGAGGGCGCGTATGTGATCCTCCCCTGGTACATGCATCTCTATACCGGAGACGTGCGGATTCTAAAAAATAACTATCCTGGATTTTGCCGTTACTTGGATCATCTTGCCCGCCATGCGGAAAATGATCTAATTCGATTCGGCATCGACGACCACGCTCCGGCCCAAACGAAAACGCCGCCTGAAGATTTTGCCGCGGGATTCTATTACCAAATCGCCCAAATTGTACGCCAGTCGGCAGAACTGCTAGGTAAAACCGAAGACGCCCAGCGTTATGCTCATTTGGCGGATTCGATACGCAATTCATACAATCGCCTCCTTTTCAACAAAAAAACAGGTTTGTACGCCAGCGGCAGTCAGACGGCTCAAAGCGCGCCGCTCTACTTTGGCATTGTTGAACCGGAATATCGTAAAAAGGCGCTTGCCAAGCTCGTAGAAAATATTGAAAAGCAGGATGGTCACCTCGACGCGGGTGTGGTTGGAACCAAGTTTTTGATCAATGGTTTGGCGGAACAGAACCGCGCGGACGTTGCCTACCACATTGTTTCGCAAACGACTTTCCCCAGTTGGGGCGACTGGATTCAAAAAGGCGCGAATACGCTATGGCAAAAATGGGATGACAGCATGTCGCGCAATCACATCATGTTTGGCGACATCAGCGCTTGGATGTTTAAGCACATTGGCGGCCTGCAGCCAGATCCAGCGAATCCAGGATTTAAGCACTTCTTCATTCATCCCCAATTCTTCCCCGATCTCGCATGGGCAACTGTTGAGCATCGGTCGCCCTACGGCTTGATTCGCTGCGCATGGCGGCGAAACAAT
>JAFGTC010000110.1 GCA_016934335.1 Candidatus Omnitrophota bacterium
ACCAATCTTTACTATATTGCGCAAGAAGCCTTGTACAATTCCGTCAAGCATTCCCACGCCGGCGCAATCAAGATTTCACTGGAAGAAAATCAAAATTTTGTTGTAATGACGATCCAGGACGATGGAATAGGAATCGATCCGCATCATCCCAATGGCGGAATGGGTCTCTCGATCATTCGATATCGCGCAAGTCTGATCCATGCGGATATTCAAATTGAAAACGATCCAAAGGGAGGAACGATTGTATCTTGCATGATTCCCATGGATCAAATCGTATAGACGGATCAGTTTCCGATATCGATCGGCAATAAAATGTTTTTAGGAATGTGTAGAATGGATGCCATAAAATTATTCATGTTGGATGATCATGAAGCCATACGAAAAGGCTACGCCTGGTTTATCGAACAAGAAGAAGATATGGAGTTGCGCGGAGAAGCATCCACTATTGCGGAGGCCGATCAATGGTTTGAATCCAACACGGCGGATATTGCGATTGTAGATATATCATTGAAAGATGAGAATGGCATCGATTTTATTGAAATAGCGCAATAGAAAAATCCAACATTGAAATCCATTGTGATCAGCGGTTTCAATGAAATCGAGTATATTCAAAAATCCATTGCAGCCGGTGCGAAGGGATATTTTTTGAAAGATGATCCCGCTGAAAATATCATTCAAGCCATCCGCAGCGTCTATCAGGGGAAAGTATACTATAGCGATGAAGTTTTGAGTCTGTGCGCACAGAATACTCTCCAACCATCCAATGCAAATGATGCGGTCAATCAACTGACACGGAGAGAAATTGCTATTTTCGAACTTCTTGGAAAAGGATACAGACGTCACCAAATCGCCCAGGAATTAAAAATATCCGTCAAGACGGTCAGCCAACATATCGAGAATATCAAGAGTAAATTTAATTTGAAAACAACTGATGAAATATATAAATTAGCTTTGCAGTTAAACAATGAAAAGTGATGCATACACATGATTTTTTTAACTTATTACTGTATTTCTAGTTATATTTCAGTTTAATTTTAATCGCACAGCTAACTGATTGGTTAATCACCAGTGCCCGTAGGCATGCGTAGAATAGAGACGATCTTCTCGCCGTGTTGGTTGGCCGCCTGTCGCATGGGATCGTCGGCGAGGTGCGTGTAGACCGAGTCGGTGATGGATTGGGAGGATTGGTGGAGAAGGCCTCCAATCATCTTGATCGACGCGCCCGAGTTGGCCAGCCAGGCGCCGAATGTGCGGCGCAGGTCGTGGATCCTTAGATCGGGCATGCCGGCGCGTTGACGCACCCGATACCAGGACTTGCGGGGATATTCCAGCCAATGGCTAGAGGGATCGGCAAGGTTGGGAAATATCCATGGCGAATCATTGATCTGAGGGATTTCACGAAATACGGCCAAGGCGGCGGAGGAGAGCGGCAGGTAGATCGGCTGGCCGTTCTTCGTGTCGCCTAGATAAAGGATTCCCTTCTCTGCCCCACCGTTCTCCGCCGGCTGGATGATGAGATCCTTCCATTTCTTGGCCATCAATTCTTTGTTTCGCAGGCCGGTCAGAATATAAAGCAGCAGCGCCGCCCTGTACTGCAACTCCTCCTGCATGACCGATTTCAGAAACTGATTCATCTCCTCCGGCGTCACCCAGCGAGTGCGTTTGTTTTCTTTGTTCAAATCGATGAATTTACATGGATTCGCCCAGCCTTCCGGGACGTAGTTCCAACGGATGGCCAAATTGAACATTTTTTTGAGAAGGGCGACGACGCGATTGGCCTCAGTCGGCGCTTTTTTCGTGATCTCCTGGAATAGGATCTCGACGTCTCGGGTAGTGATAGATTCGACGATGCGTTCGCTGAAGCGAGGCAGGATTCGTTTGTTGATTCGATAGCGGTCGTCGACCCAGGATCGTTTGCGCGGCTTGGCCCAGAGGCGCATGTAATCATCGCACAGGTCTTTCATTGATTTTCGTACGGAGATTTGCGAGGCGGGATCAATGTCCTTGGCAATTTTGAGGAAAAGCTCCATCGCCGTCTCCCTGGCATCGTCGGCAAGGATCCGGTCGGCCGATCCAATCGTTTTTTTTCGCAGCCGTCCGTGAAATGTGTACATCAAAATATATGTCTTGACGCCGCTCGGACGGACGCGGAGACCGAATCCCCGCACGTCCGCATCCCAGATTGTGTACTCCTTGTCCTCCGGCTCGCAGCGATTGACGAAGGATTGGGTGAGTTTGGCTTTGGTTCTTTCCATGGCTGGTCATCCTCTTTGGTTGGTCTGTAAATACATTCCAACTATACATTTGTGCTACAGTAGATTCAAGGCTAAAATTAAATTTTGCCATCTGGGGTAAAATTTAGTTAAATACGTTGTAGTTTCGTTAGAGAAAAGGTGGAGGATGGAATTTAATTATAAGCCTGATATTAAAGGCTTTTATTCGAACGTTCTGATACGGATCAGGCGGTCAATTTGCCCTCTCAGGGGTAAAACTGGGGTAAAATTTTGGGTAAAAATAGGGTATAATTTATACGTTTTCAGACATAGACATGAAGCGACATGGCGACCTAAATACTTAGAAAATGAGGGGTTTAGATGGACATGACGAAAGGCTGCATACATGTAGCGCCTGCCTTCGGATCAGGCGGTTAGGGGTTCGAGTCCCTTCCGGCGCGGCCTGATTTTGTTGGACTTAGGTTGAGCCTCTGATTTTTCTCCTTCCTGTTTTTGACCAAAATTTGCCCAAATTATGATTACCGTGAATTCCCGATGTTTACTTGGTAGAGCGCGTTAAAGGACTGTCCATCCCTCGAGCCATGCGATTTCTCGACATATTTGCTGTACACTTTGATGATCATTTCCGTGTTGCGATGGCCTAATACGCTGGCGATCCACAAGGGATTCTCGCCGCAGCTCAACGCATTGGTCGCAAAACTATGCCGCGTTTGCCGCATATCCCGGATTTCGAGATGGGCTTTTTGGAGAGCAGGAATCCAGACCCGCCGTCGAAAGTTGCTGGGATGGATTCGGGAGCCTGTCGGCGTGCAAAAGAAATATTCCGCCGATTCAAATTGATCCGCGATGCATCGTTGCTCGATCAGCGGCTCCATCATGACCGGCAGCAACTTGATGGAGCGGCGGCTGTATTTGTTTTTGGTTCTTCCTTCCACCGGTCTGCCATGTTCATCGCGCGTCATGGCGCGGCGAATCGTGAGGATCTGATTGTCCCAGTCAATGTCGTCCGGTTTCAAGCCAATCTGCTCTCCCTGGCGCAAGCCTATGCAGAAGGCGAACTTGAAATAAGGCTTCCAATGATCGGGAAGCGCTTGAATCAGCCTATTTTGCTCTGCAATCGAAAAGGGATTGACTTTTTCATACGGATCCTCCACCGGCAGTTTTTTGCAGCCGGCGAAAGGATCAAAGCCGTTTCTCCATCCATAATAGATCTGCGCGCTTTTGCACACCATTTTCAACACCGTCATGCATTTATTGAGCGTAGCATTGCAGACGGAAAATCCGCGATATCGTTGGTTCCGGGCCCACGAGAAGAATTGATCGTATGCGATGAGATTCAAGTCGCTAAAGAGACGCTCGCCGAAAAAAGGCTCCAAGTAGTTCCGAATCAGTTCTCGATAGTGTAGCAAAGTACGCTCGGTCACCCGGCCTGAGCTTCGCACTAGGTCATACCAGAGCGGGATATAATCGCTCAAGAGAACTTGCCGGGGCTGTAATTCCGCCCTAAACAGAGTTTGTTCTAGACTCAGAAAATGATCCTTTCTTCGACTGTGAGGGAATACTTCCGAAAACCGGAACGTCCCCGATTCCAGGGACGAATGGATTCGGTCCAGTTGCCGGCGAACGGTTTTAACGTTTGCCTCATTCCAG
>JAFGTC010000111.1 GCA_016934335.1 Candidatus Omnitrophota bacterium
ATCTCTGGTTTTTGTTCATTGAATTGCGAAATTCACTTCCCTAACTATTGTACCATGGCGTGTATGAATGGCGCAGTCGAGAAAGGTTCGAGTGCGAATCCTGGCGAACTCATGCGGTTAGTTTTTTCATAATCAGAATATTGTCAATTATGAAGTATTATTATCTATAATACTATTAATGATAATTAATAAGTATCTATTCATCCTTACTTTCCTCTATTCTCATTCTCTTTTCGAACTTGAATTAAACAAGAATTAAACCGTTCTTTAATATTAGCGCTATATATTTTGATCTGAGAAATCTAATCCCAAAGAATTTCATGTAGATTTCCAAAATTCGGAGAATAATGCTCCGTTGAAATTAAAGATCGAAATAAATTCTATGTAATTCATACTACTAGAAAGGATTTAGAAAGCATGAGAAATGGAATAACCGTATTTTTGTTCGTTGCAGTGATCTCTGCTGCATTCGTCGGGGCCGCTTTTGCGGCGGAAGTCCTAGTTGTGGATAACATCGAAACATCCGAAACATGGACTGCAGACAATGTATACAATCTGCAGGATCAAATCTATGTTTTGCCGGGCGCAACACTGACCATTGAAGCGGGAACGTTAGTTCAAAGCACCTCCGGCCTTGGCGGAAGTTTGGCGGTTTGTCGTGGCGCCAGGATTTATGTGGAAGGGACTCAGGATAAACCTGTCATCATGACGTCGACCGACGATAACCTAACGTCGTGGCATGAAGGCGCCAACGAGTGGGGAAACCTCACGATCATGGGGAACGGCTTCATATCCGCCTCTCACTACAAGGGTGAGATTGTCGGGAGCAACACAAAAGAGCCGACTGGTTTGAATGAAAAACAAATGGAAGGGCTTGTCGCCGCGGATGAGAATGACACAAAAGTGTTTTATGGCGGCAATGATGACGATGACAACAGTGGCTCGATCCGTTATCTTTCCCTTCGCTACGGCGGCAAAGTGATCGGTCTCGCGAATGAGCTGAATGGCCTCTCGCTGGGCGGCATCGGCCGCGGGACAACCATCGATCACATTGAAATCATGAACAACGTCGATGACGGCATTGAAATATGGGGCGGCGCGGTCAATTTGAAATACGTCAATATTTGGAACATCGGCGACGACAGCTTTGACATCGATGAAGGATGGCGCGGAAAAGCGCAATTCGGTTTGATCGTTCAGGGATACAGCCTTGACGCCGATCAAGGCTCCGGCGTAGGCGACAACTGCTTCGAAACCGATGGCGCGGAAGATTCTGATGCGCAGCCGATCACGACCGCTGCGATTTATAACTTCACCGTAATCGGGCAGCCGATTGAGGGCGACGGCGGAACGGCATGGCGAGACAATGCTCATGTTCAGTATCGCAACTGCATCTTCATGGATCTGGGCGAAAAACTGGTTCGTTATGACGGCGATGACGGCGATGGCGCCAACGGCTACGGCTACAATGGAACTCTTTCCTGGGAAGACAGCTGGATCACCGATTATACCTACACGTCGCCCGTGAATGCCGGATCCGCCGATCCGGCCGCGCTGTATCAGACGCAGACCTCAGGCAAACTCTGCGAAATTACGGACAGCGTCTTCTATAATAATCTGCACAGCGACGCTTATGCGGAAGCCGACGCCCGCGGCGTTCGCAATCCGGAAAACAACAACGTAACCTCCGAGTTGTCGCCGATTCAAGAATTGGTGCGCGGTGATGTCGTCGTCAAAGGCGGCAAACAAATGATTCCCGTCGTCAAGATCAATCCCCTGGCCGACAATGACGCTTTGACCAGCGTCTCCGCCGCGCCGACTGATGGATTTTTCGAAACCGCACAGTATCGCGGCGGCTTCGATAATGCGAACAACTGGCTTGTGGGCTGGACCGCCGTCCATGCGTATGGCATGACCGAAGGTTCGTCGAACATTTCCTTTTATGAACTGTACTAAGGGAAGGCGGACATTCTTAACTGAACCATGCGTTTTTTGTTCGAAATGCAAACTAACGGCTGTTTGAGGAATTGCCGCCGTTAGTTTGCTTTCTCTTTGTTCAAGAAAATTTTAGAAGATTGTATTCATCAAAGAGGTTCTTATATGAATAATTCTTCATTGGCGCGAATCATGAAAAACTTGAAATATGTATTATTCCCGGCAATAGGTTCGGCATTGATGCTTGGCGGCATGATCATTCGAGAGATGAATGCTTATGCAGAAAACGGCGGACTCTCTCTTCCAGACAAACCGATTCAGGATTATCAAGATCGATTGATAGACTTAGCGTTTGAGGCGGCTTCGGCAATACCCGTCTCTCCTCACATCAAAGATCGCTCGAAGGCGCAGCAAAAAGTGGTCGAGGCCTGTTTGGAACTTGATCAGCCGGATCGAGCGCTCGCCTATAATGAAAGAATCGAGAATTGGAGGAAGGGGCTGGGGTATGCCGACCTGGCTTTTTACCGGGCTGGACGCGGCGATGCGCCGGCCATGCAGCGTTTTATTGATCTTGCCGCCCCGATCGCCGATCAGGAAGAAGATTGGCGCCGAGACCGAATCCGAGTCAGGATCGCGCAGGCGTATGCTTGGCTGGGCCAAATCCGGCAGGCGGATCCTTTCCTGATAAATTCCGTCGACTCGGAATGGATCAAAGTGGAGAGCGTCAAAGCCATGCGCTGCGATCATGAATCGTTTGACGATCAGGTCCAACGGCTCGATTCCTATGTCGCCCAGGGGAATTTCGACTTAGCGCTGCATTCTCTGGAGGCCTATGTTCAATTGTTCAACCGCTTCTATGGAGAAAAAGAAAAACGCTCTTTATTGGAACATAAAATAAGAACCGCGTGGGAGGCGGTCCCCGTCCCGAATCGTATCGATATGTTGGAAGATCTGGCGGATTTTGCGTTGGAGCATTCCGATCCAAGCAAGGCGTTTGAATTCATCGACAAAGCCCAAGAGTATATGGATCGATATCAATGGAGATTAGAGCGCCGTCTTCCTTTGACGGCCAAAATCATTCGGCTGCGACATCGAGCCGGCGATTCGAACAGAGCCCATTCGGATGCGGACGCCGCCTGGAATCTTTTTTTGAAAGAGGGGGAGGCCATCGTCAATATTTGGCGGTCGGCAGCGATCCTTCCGCTTGCCGAAGCCTTTCAAAGTCTGAAAGATCAAGACGCGGCGCTCGCCGTCTATAAAAGAGCGGTTGAGGAAGGCGTTGCGAATCCTAATTCAAGACCGCGCGCGGAGGATTTATCCGCAGCCTGTTGTTCGATGGCTTTATCCGGCTGTGAACCGGACGAGGAACTTTGGAAGCAAATCGATCAGATTTATAAGGAATTAGGTCAACCATGGTAAAACAACATCTTTGTATGGGATGCATCCTGGTAATGAGTGTTGCAGCTTCAACGCCGGCGTTATCGCAGCAGGCGGGCGGAATTCGAGGCGTGATTTATGACAACGATTTTGAAGCGCCGCTGGGAGACGCGCAGATTTTGATTGCGGAAACCGGGGAAAAAGTCAATAGCGCCGAAGAAGGGAACTATGTTTTCGGACAAGTCGCGCCGGGCAATTACACGCTGGTGTTTTCCAAAGACGGGTATATCCGCCAGGTCAAAGCGAATGTCGTGGTTTCGCCGGGCTCGATGACGGAACTCGACGTCTGGCTGTCGGGTAATTTCACCGAGATGGAAGAATTTATTGTCCAAGACGTGCAAATCGGCGTTGGAACGGAAGCGGCTCTTCTGGAGCTTCGCATGGAAAGTCCATCGCTCATGGATTCAATTAGCGCTGATTTAATGAGCCAGGCGGGCGCGAGCGACGCCGCCGGCGCGTTAAATCTGGTGGCGGGGGCCTCGGTTCAAGACGGCAAATATGCCGTGATCCGCGGTCTGCCGGACCGGTATGTCAATTCTCAAATGAACGGCGTCCGGCTGCCCACCGCCGATGCGGACAAGCGCGCCGTCCAGTTGGATCAATTTCCCTCGACGGTCATCGACAGCATACAAGTCACGAAAACGTTTCTGCCGGATCAACAAGGCGACGCCTCCGGCGGGGCCGTCAATGTTGTGTTGAAAGGAATTCCCCACGAAACCGTCTTGGGCTTCAGCAGCCAAGCGAGTTACAATTCGCAGGCCGGCGGAGAAGGCGACTTCCTCACCTACAAAGGCGGAGGCGTGAATTTCTGGGGGAATGATGACCGCGACATCCCCTCGGATGGATTGTTTGATGAAACTGTGGGCGTTTCGACAGACGATGCGCCTGTCGATTCGAAATGGTCGCTGATGGCCGGCGGAAAGCATGAAATAGGCGCCGACATCACCATCGGCGGCCTGGCGAGCTTCTATTATGAGCGGGATAGTTCCTATTTCGATGAGGGAGTCGACGATCAATATTGGGTGGAAGATCCGGGCGGCCCCATGTCGCCTCAATATATCCAGGGCACTCCAACTCAAGGCGACTTCAAATCGCAGCTTTTTGACGTGACGCAAGGATCGGAGGAAGTGAAATGGGGCGCGCTGGGCGCGGCGGGGATTGAAAACGAGAATCACTCTTTGAGTTTATCCACTTTATACACGCGGGCGGCGGAAGATAAGGCGACTCTGGCGGAAGACGTGCGAGGCAAACAATATTATTTCCCTGGCTATGATCGATATGATCCCTATGATCCAGGCAACATAGAGCGGGATGCGGCCCCCTATCTAAGAACGGAAACATTGGAATATACCGAACGCACGACCAAGACGATGCAGGTAAGGGGCCGTCATAATCTTCCCGATCCCCATGTGGGAATCGAAGGTTTTTTGACGTCTCTCAATCCCGAAGTGGATTGGGGATTTTCGATCAACTCGGCGGAAATGCATCAGCCGGATAAGCGGCAATTTGGATCGGCCTGGTGGGCGGAAACTTACAATCCCGGATATCCTCCTTATATCGATCCTTTTGTGGCGCCGGAATTATTCCGACCCTTTAAGCCGGCCGCCAATTTTACGCTCGGGAATCTTCAGCGCATTTGGAAAGATATTTCCGAAGACAGCGATCAATATTATCTCAATCTGAAATTCCCCTTTGAGCAATGGACCGGAGATAAAGGCTATCTAAAATTCGGATATTTCAACGATCAGGTCGATCGCGTTTATAACCAGGATTCCTTTAGCAACTTTAATGATAATAGTTCTCAATACCAAGCGTCGTGGGAAACATATTGGAGCGAAGCGTGGCCGTCGGAGAACCATCCGCTGACGCCGGCGAATATCGACGTCGATTATGACGGCGAACAGGATATTTCCGCTTGGTATTCGATGACCGATTTGCCATTGAATTCCAGTTTCAAAGTGATAGGCGGGGCGCGGTATGAACAGACGGACATCGGCATCACAAACTATCCCGAAGACGAGGTGACTTGGATCCCTCCCGGCGCTCCCGGCTCCGTTGAGCTGAAGCCGGGCCAGGCGGATGTTTCCTATTCGCAAAATGATTTGCTGCCTTCTATTGGCTTAGTGTTCACGCCGGTCGATCAAATCAAACTGCATGGCTCTTATAGTCAAACCGTCGCCCGGCAGACGTTTAAAGAACTCACGCCCATTCAACAACAGGAGTATCTCGGAGGCGATGTGTTCATCGGGAATCCGTTTCTGACAATGAGCGATTTGCAAAATTTCGATTTGCGCTTCGATTACTCACCCTATAATGGAAGTTTGATTTCCTTCTCCTTTTTCCATAAAGACATCCAGAATCCGATTGAATACGTTCAGCGAATCGCCGATTATGCTTACACGACGCCCGTGAACTATCCAAAGGGTGAAATAAGCGGGCATGAAATCGAAATCCGCCAGGACCTGGGCCGTTTTTGGGAAAAGCTCAGCGGCCTTTCCATCGGCGCCAACGCGACCTTTATTCATTCGGAGGTTACGCTTCCCGCCGACGAAGCCGCCCAGTTTGAGGCGCCCAATATCAGGGCTCCTATGCCCACTCGAGACATGACCAATGCACCCGATCACCTTTACAATTTCTTTTTTACATATGATCTGACCGAGTTGGGCCTACGCGGCTCGGAAGTCAGCCTTTTTTATACGGTTCGGGGCGACGCTCTGGCGGCCGGCGCCGGGCAGTCGGGAGGGAATTTTGTTCCGAATGTTTATGAGAAGGAATATGGAACTCTCAACCTGAGCGCAACTCAAAAAATCGGGGAAAACTGGAAGATCAAGTTGCAAGCCAAGAATTTGCTGAATTCGGATATTGATTCTGTTTATCGATCCAAATATATCGATGGCGACGTATTGAAGAGTTCCTATCGCAAAGGAGTCGAATTTTCACTCTCGGTCAGCGCAACATTCTAAAACAAATTTCTAATGAAAAATAAACAAAACATCAATAAAAGATCGGGGGCTGATAATCGTTTCCCTGAAGGCGCGTGAACAGAGAAAAGAAGAATCGGTCGGCTTGTTAAAATAAGTCGGGATAACAGGAAAATAGACGCTATGCTTTAAAGATTTCGTAACAATATAACAATGCGAATCTAATACTGTCCTAATATTCGTATGGTAAGATGATCATGTAAAAGTGTGCTTTTGGCGGCCTGCTCCGAAATGTTTTTGAACCATTAATTCATTCAACTGAATCGTGAAAGAGGATCATAAAAGCATGAAAAAGAAAGCAGCCGTCGGGGATCGAAGATCGCAGACGGACGAATTTTATTTTGCTATCAAACATCATTGGCGCCAAGTTGGTCGGCGGTGGCTCTTTTTGGCTGTTGTATGCTTGTCGTTAACTTCGCTTTCCGCTGAAAAGCCGGCGGCGGGGATCGATGAGACAAAAACAGCGTTGGAGCAATGGGTGGAAACTCAGCGAGTCATCTCCAAAGAAAAGCGCGATTTGGAACTTTCGAAGGAAATGCTCAATGCGAGGATCAAACTTGTTCAGCGCGAAATCAAATCGCTGCAAGAGAAAAACCAAGAAGCGAAAAACAGCATTGCGGAAGCCGATCAAAAACGCGCCGAGTTGATGGATGAAAATGAGAAACTCAAGCAGGCTTCGTCTTCGCTGGCTGGCGTCTGTGTAACATTAGAAGAAAAGATGAAAAAATTGCTCGTGCGCCTGCCTGATCCCATTCGCGAGCGCATCAAGCCGTTGAGCCAGCGTCTGCCGAAGGAGGGGGAGAAATCCAGACTCTCCACGGCGGAGCGTTTTCAAAATGTCGTTGGGATGCTGAATGAAATCGATAAATTCAACCGCGATATTACGGTGACGAGTGAAGTGCATACTCTGCCCGATGGAACATCCTTCGAGGCGGCCGTCGTCTATCTTGGCATTAGTCAGGGTTATTTCTCCGCCTCGAATGGTGCAATCGCCGGCGTTGGCTTCGCCTCGGAGGAAGGCTGGGTTTGGAAGCCCGCCAATGAATCCGCCGCCGCCATCGCCCAGACTATAGCTATTTTGAAAAATGAACAAGTTGCATCTTTTGTCCAATTGCCCATTGAAATTCAATAACCTGATAAACGGATCAATGATGAAATCCCATACTTTTTTTATTCTCTTCGCTCTGGCCGGCGTCGCTCTGGCTGTTCCTGCTCAGGATGCTTCACAAGTTAATGAGGATGCGTTCGGCCGGGTCGCCGAGTCCGTTCAGCAACGGCTCGCAAAGAGCATCGTGGAACTCAGCCAACTGCGTGAGCAGGCCGCTCGTGAAACGATTCCACTCAGCCGCAAACTAAGCGATCTAGAAAGCGAATTGGAGAAGATTCGCCGGGATTATCAGCAAACCACCCGCCTGCTTGACAGCCGCACGCTCGACTTGAGCAACCTGCGGACGGAAATTCAATCTCGGCAGGAGGAATCGACCTATCTCTCCAATTTGCTCGGCGAATACGTGCGCAATTTCGAATCGCGCCTCCACATCTCAGAAATCGAACGTTATCGCGAATCGTTGGAGACAGCGAAACTGGCGGCGGAAAACAGCCATCTTTCCAGACAGGAAGTCTATGAGGCGCAGGCCGAACTTCTCCAAGCCTCCATCGAACGCTTGAACGATGCGCTTGGGGGAACTCGCTTTGAAGGCGCCGCCGTGGATCCAAACGGCGCGGTCAAGCAGGGAGCCTTTGTTCTCGTGGGGCCGTCAGCCTTGTTTCAATCCAATGACGGCGAGCTGATTGGAACCGCCGAACAGCGTCTCGGTTCTCTCGAACCGGCGATTGTTCCTTTCGGCGATGTCGCCGATGCGGAGGCCGCGGAACAGTTTATGTCCGGCGTCGGCGGCGCATTCTTGTTCGATCCGACGCTGGGCAATGCGCATAAAATCGAAGATACGCAGGAAACGTTTATTGAACATGTGAAAAAAGGCGGGATCGTGATGTACCCGATCTTTGCCATGGCCGGCGCCGCCTTTCTTGTGGCGTTGTTCAAGTGGTTCGGCATGTTGTTTATTCGCAAACCGTCTCCTAAGCGTATCAAAGCGCTCTTGGACGCCGTGGCCGCGCACGATAAGAAGGCCGTTAAAGAGAAAGCCAAAGCCATCCAAGGGCCGGTCGGCGAGATGCTGCAAGCCGGCGCGGCGCATATCAAAGAGCCTCGCGAATTCATCGAAGAAGTCATGTACGAAAAGGTTTTGTCCGCTCGCCTCAAACTGGAGCGCTTCCTTCCCTTTATCGCAATCAGCGCCGCCTCCGCTCCCTTGCTGGGACTGCTGGGGACGGTGACCGGCATTATCAATACGTTCAAATTGATCACGGTTTTTGGATCGGGCGATGTGAAAACCTTATCGGGCGGAATTTCTGAAGCGTTAATTACCACTGAATTTGGTTTGATCGTCGCGATTCCATCTCTTTTAATTCACGCTTTTCTTTCGCGAAAAGCGCGCAATATAGTGAACCAAATGGAAAAATCGGGGGTGGCGTTAATCAATCAAATCAGCAAGATTCCTTACGACTCGAATTGGATCGAGGAGCGGGACGATCCTGCGGCGGAAAAGAAAACAGGCCGTGTTGAATCAGTTGAATCGATGGAGCATCCTTCGGAGGATGAACCGGCGTCGGCGCCGAAAAATTCTCCCGTTTTCCGCATCAACCGAAACGCCACGGCGGCGCAAGCCATTCGTGAAATCCGGCGCGCTCAAATTCACGGCGACATCGATTCGATTTATGTAGTCGACGAATATGGAGAGTTGGTGGGGAATCTCCCCGTCGGAAGTCTGCTGACTTGTCCGGAGCATGCTATCCTCGAATCGTTGATCGATGGGAAATCCCATGTTGACCGCGACGGTAAACCTCAGTGTCAAATGGAGGTACCCTCCTCTCAACCGGAACTTGTCAGCATGTCTGTTCTCGATGATGACGATTCCTATGCCCCTCAATTTTCCTCCTCTGGAAACGGCGATTCCATTGGAAATGCGAGCAGGAATGAATCATGAACGAATTGACGCCCTATCTAATTACGCTGTGGGAGCAGGCTCTTGAAATTTGGCTGGCCGGGGGATGGGCCATGATCGCCATTGCCGTCATCGCTTTGGTGATGTTCGGCTTGGGCGTACATGTTTATCTGCGACTTGCCGGCAAGGGCTTTACCACGGTGCGTGAAAAAAAATGGCGTCATTGGATCAAGCATCCGGAGAAGCGGAAAGGCCCGATCGGCGAGTTGTTGGATTTTGCGACCAGTGCGCGTACATTGAAAGATTCCTCCTCTTTGTTTGACGAAATGCGCGCAGTGGAAATATCCCCTTTTGAACGCGATCTGCGCGTCATGAAAATCTGCGTCAGCGCCGCTCCCCTGATAGGATTGCTGGGAACTGTGACCGGCATGCTCGCTACGTTTGCGGCTTTGGCGAACGGTTCGGGAGGCGATAAAACCATGGAGCTTGTCGCCGAAGGAATCTCGGAGGCGTTAATAACGACCGAGACCGGTTTGGTCATCGCATTGCCGGGACTTTTCCTTCAATATCAACTCGCTCGTAATCTTGACCGATATAAAGCCTTTTTGGCGCATTTGGAAACCGTTTGCAACCAAAAACTCTACAAACAGACTCATAAGAAAAAGGCGTCTGCATAGATCAAATCGAAGGAAGGCTGCGTAATTATGGGACGTTTTAAACAAATGACATCGGATAGCGGCGCGGAAGCCGGCATCGATATTTCACCCTTAATGGACTGCGTCTTTATTCTTCTTATTTTCTTTATTGTAACTACCACCTTTGTTGATGAGACCGGCGTCGAAGTGGACAAGCCGCAAGCCGCATCCGCGGTTCGCTTGGAGAAAACCAGCATTCTCATCGCCTTGACCGAAAAAGGCGAAGTCGTCTACGGCGGGCGAGAAATCGGCGTCAGCGGAGTGCAGCCGCTGGTCAAACGCATGCTCCAAAAAGAAGAGGTTCCCGTCATCATTCAAGCCGATGCTTCTGCGCAATCCGGCATGTTAGTGCGCATTATTGACGAGGCGAAACTGGCCGGCGCCAGCAAGGTAAGCATCGCCTCGCGGAAAACGTAAACCCAAGTTTGATCAACATGAGAAAGAACATACGTAATTCACTGTGGGTGGTTAGAGAGTTGCTTCATCGCTTGTCCGTTATGGCGGGCGCCGTTATTTTGACGCTCGTTTTTTTCCTGGTCCTACCGCTGATGCAGACTCTTTCCAAGCCTCCGACGACCGATTTGATCGTGCAATCCGTGGATACGGCGAAACTGGAAGCGCCGGATCCCCCTCCTGAACCGGAGCCGGAGGAAGAACCGCCGCCGGAAGAGGAGCCGCCCAAATTGATGGAGGAATCTCCTCCGCTCGATCTTTCCCAGCTTGAGTTGGCGTTGAATCCCGGCTTGAGCGATGGAATGTTCGGCGGTGATTTCGAAATCAAACTCAACACAATTGCGGCGAAGAACGGCTCTGTGGATGAGTTGTTTTCCATCTCGGATCTCGATCAGAAGCCCCGGGTTATTTATCAATCCAGCCCCATTCTCACAAAAGAGGTGCGGAAAAAAACTCCCGGCAAGGTATATATCGTTTTCATCGTGGATCAGAACGGGTGCGTTGAAAATCCGAAAGTGCAATCCTCCACCGATCCGGTTTTCGAAAAGCCGGCGCTGAATGCCGTCAAGCGGTGGAAGTTCGATCCCGGGAAGCGAAATGGAAAACCCGTGCGATTTCGCATGCGCGTCCCCATTATTTTTCCAAAGGGATAAAAATTATATTCTCTTCGATCTTCAATCCAAAAGCACGATTTAACTTTCAATGAAATTAGAAAATTCTACAAACAAGAGGCGTCGATCTATGAGATTTGAATTTACGCAAGCGTTATTGATGGGAACATGGATGGCCGGCTTTTTTTTGCTTCATGCAGCGGAATCAACTTGTCTGGCTGCATTCTCCGAACAAGCGATTCCCGTTTCGCCGAGTCAAGTGCATTTGTCCGAAATGGAATTGAAGATATGGAACGATCCGGATTTTCAACAGCGATTTGCTGAGAGTTATCTCGCGGAAACAGAGATCGAACCGCGGGTGACGGTCGACGAGCGCGAAAAGATGCAGAAAGTATTGGAACTCATTTCGGCGGACAAAATGAATGAGGCGGCCGCCCTGCTTGTCAAATCGCGCAGCGAAGCGGCCAGCGCCGTTTTCGATTTCACGTTGGCGAACATCTATTTTCAACAAGACAAACTCAACGAAGCTGCGGAGGCTTACCGAGTTGCGGTGGAAAAATTTCCCAAATTTCGCCGCGCATGGAAAAATCTGGGTTTGATTCATATCCGACAGGGCGAGTTTCAAGAATGCCTGCCCGCTCTCACTCGCGTCATTGAACTGGGGGGGCATGACTCTGTAACCTATGGATTGTTGGGGTATGCATATTCGTCGGTTCAAAACTTTCTTGCCGCCGAATCCGCTTATCGAATGGCCATATTGCTCGATTCGGGAACGATGGATTGGAAAATGGGACTGGTGCGAAGTTTCTTCAAACAGGAGCGTTATCCCGAAGCCATTGCTCTATGCAGTCAATTGCTTGAAGACAATCCGGAACGATCGGATCTTTGGCTGCTGCAGGCCAATGCGCATCTCGGAATGAATCAACCTCTCAAAGCGGCGGAGAATTATGAGATCGTCGATCAACTGGGAGAATCCACGGTCGACAGTCTGAATATGCTGGGCGACATTTACATCAACGAAGAACTATACGGCATGGCGGCGCAATCTTATCTGCGCGTAATGAACGCCTATCCAGACGTCAAACCGGATCGCGCGATACGCTCCGCCAAGATCTTAGCGGCCCGAGGCGCATTCGAAGAAACGAGCAGGCTGATTGATCGCATTCAGGAGACATACGGCGATAAATTGGAAGTCGAAGATCAAAAAGATTTGTTGAAAATTAAAGCCCGCCTCGCGGTAGCAAACGGTTCGGGCGAGGAAGAAATCCATGTCCTCGAAGAAATTGTGAAATTAGATCCTCTGGACGGCGAAACTCTTATATTACTGGGTCAGCATTGGAGCCGCACCGGCGATGCGGAGAAAGCCGTATTTTACTTTGAACGTGCGGCAAGCATGGAGAAATATGAAGCCGATGCTAAAGTGCGCCACGCGCAGCTTTTGGTCGGCCAAGGGAAGTATGCCGAAGCGCTTCCGCTTCTTCGCCGCGCCCAACTCATTCAACCGCGGGAAAATATCCAGAAATATTTAGAACAAGTCGAACGCTTCGCTATAACACGCTAATTTTATTTCATTGGATGAGTAGATCCGTCTTGAATTTTTTTCATTCAGTTTGAAATATGGCGCAGTTGTATATCCGCTGGACAACTCGATTTGATTTTGCGCCCATTCTGTTCATAAACCTGAGTAAACAGACAAGCCGCTGCTTCTTGTTTTCCAGGGCCTGCAACCGGTTGCTGTTGGCTGGATCCACGCCATACTCATTACGAACTAAATCCAACACGACGCTGGTGAGCCGGCTTTGACTGATCTTATCGCATAGGAGCCTTTCTCGTCTTTTTCCACATTCAGAAATTATAGTTCGTTTGTCAATGATGAGAAAACGCTGAGATGATCATGTAGAAATCCATGTAGACAAGCGCTTTGTTTTGAATTTGATCGAAAGTAATCAATCCAATCATCATATGTAATTTTTTTTCTATAACTTATTGATATCAAAAATTATTTATAATATTATCGATTTATTTTACATTTTCAAAT